>JAAUPF010000004.1 GCA_012034575.1 Richelia sp. CSU_2_1
AAAAGGCGATGAAATTCCTTACTTGTCGTTGCGCTTCGGGTGGTAGTGCGAAGAATTCATCTAACAATTCTTGCTGAGTCATAAGGATACCTCTGGTTTGTGGTTTTCAGTTGACGTTTACTCGAATTTTTCCGGTGAGGAGTTGTTGCATTAAGCCGCGTTTTTGTTGTTTGTAGGCGGCGAGTTGTTTTTCTAGGGTTGAGATTTCTGTGTCGGCGGCCCAGAGGACAGAGGCGATTTTTTCTTGTTCTGCAATTAATAATGGAATTAAGAACATACAACTTTTAATATCACTACTATTTATCGAATCAAATGTACTACCTTGTGAAAGTTTTGACCAACGTCCTTCACAAAATAATAAAAGCTGATATAAATAACTTGAAAGAGATTTATTTTTTTGTGATTGAATAGATGCTAAGCCACGACCAATACAAGCATGGTGTAATGAAATTGCTATTGTTCCAACAGGAGCACGTACACTTATTAAAATATCAGTTGGATAGCATTGCTTTGTAATTTCAGTTGTCCAAATTCTTGGTGCAGAAAATCGATTTACAATGTCTGCATTTCCTTGAAGAAGTGGCAAACCTTCTTTTTTTTTATTGTATGATTCTGATTTTGGAGAAGTACCCATTGTTATATCTGCAATATCTGATAGTTGATATTGCTTCCACTCGCTGCCTTCAAACTCCTTAAAGCGTTTTTTGCCAGTTAATAGCTGCTGCATGAGTCCCTGCTTGAGCTGGCGCTTGGCGGTGATGAGTTTTTCTAGAGTCGATATTGCCTCATCCCAAGCCCCAAGTATCTCTGCAATTTTGCGTTGTTCTGGAAGTGGGGGTAATAGCAATGGAAGATTAGATAATATTGTACTATTCATGTTTGGCATGGTTTGCCCAACAGAATTAGATTTCAGCCAATCTTTTACTGTCTCATTTTGAATTAGAGTATTTAAGAAAAGTGGAAAGACATAATTTATATCTGGTCTTACTCGCAAACAACCTGTTCCACAGATATAATCAACTTCATTCCTTGTAATAATTGCTGCACAAGTAACATCTCCCCGGCGACTAAATACTAAATCTTCAAACTTCAACTTATGTTTGGATAACAAGTTCGCTTTTTCGTTGGATATTTTTGCCGTTTTATCAACAACAACTTTTCCATTTAGTAAATCTTTTGGCATTACTACAGGAATACCATTTTCTACATACTCGTAAGAATGTAACTGACTACCAAAAGGGCCAGTTTGAATTTTTACTTTACAGACTTCCCCTATGGAAAGAGACCGTTGGCGAATGTCTGAGGGGTTTCACCCCCTCAGACATCGCCGTCGAGAATAGGCAGAATGATTGTGCGATCGTACACCAGACTAAATAATTAATTATGACTCTTCACCCGCGCTCCTTGTCATCGATTCCAGAAATGACAGCAACTGTGGCACGAACCTCATTTCCTAAAGGAAATCCATATATGAAAATGCGGGACGAATTAGGAGTGTTGTACGAGGATACTGACTTTATTACCTTGTTTCGAGCCGATTGCGGTCAAAGTGCTTTATCGCCTGGGCAATTAGCATTAATCAGCGTGATGCAATTTGCAGAGGGATTGACCGATCGACAAGCAGCAGAAGCGGTCAGAAGTCGTATAGATTGGAAGTATGCTTTAGGACTAGAAATTACTGATAGCGGCTTTGATTATTCAGTTTTAAGCGAGTGGAGAAGTCGGTTAATTGCTGCGGGACGTGAAAGTCAATTACTCGATAAAATGCTAGCACATTTTCAAGAGAAGGGATGGCTCAAAGCTAGGGGGAAAGCCAGAACTGACTCGACCCATGTCATCGGAGCCATCCGTAAAATGAACCGTCTAGAATGCGTTGGAGAAACTTTACGTCATGCCTTAAATCAGCTAGCTACTGTGGCGGATGAATGGTTATTAACAGTAGTAGATCGAGATTGGTCTGAGCGTTATAGTATCAGATTTGAGCAGTATCGCTTGCCAAAATCTGAAACCGAAAAACAAAAGTTGCTATTGACTATTGGCTGTGATGGTCATCATTTGTTATCAGCTTTATACGACGATTCATTGAGCCCTCAATGGTTGCGCCAGCTTAAAGCTGTAGAAATTCTACGCTGTGTCTGGATACAACAATATGGGGTGTCTGAAGGCAAAATTTATTGGCGAGAAGCCGACGATCTACCGCCTCACAAGCAGTTAATTACCTCACCTTACGATACTGAGGCTCGCAATCGCACAAAAAGAGATACCAATTGGACGGGTTATATAGTACATCTTACAGAAACTTGCGATCGAGATTTACCTCATTTAATTACCAATGTGGAAACGACACCTGCAAGCATTGGAGATGTCGAAATGACTCAGGTGATTCATCAATCCTTAGCCGATAAACACCTGTTACCACAAGAACATCTTGTCGATACTGCTTATGTGGATGCCCAACACTTACTCACAAGTGAAATAGAATTAGGTATCGATCTCGTTGGTCGAACCCCATCTGACTCTAGCTGGCAAGAAAAAGCGCAGCAAGGCTTCGATCTTTCTTGTTTTGCGATTGATTGGGAGCATCAGCAGGCTATTTGTCCGCAAGGTAACGCCAGCAAATCCTGGCACCAACGCTCGGATAATTATGGCAATCCGACCATTCAAGTGCGATGAAAGTCGGCCCGATTGTGCTGCTTGTCCTGTTCGTTCTCAATGTACCCATTCGCCTGCCCAGGCCCGTGTTTTGACTCTGAGACCTCAACCTCTTTATGAGGCTTTAGCCAAGGGTAGGGCTAGACAACATACCGAGGATTTTAAGCAGCGTTATGCCCTACGGGCTGGTGTTGAAAGTTCCTTGTCGCAAGGAATTAGTGTTTTCGGTTTGCGTGAGGCTCGTTACATTGGTCTTGCTAAGACTCGTCTACAACATATTGTGACTGCTGCTGCAATGAATCTGTCAAGAATGTGGGCGTTTTGGCGCAACATTCCGATTGGCTTGACTCGTGTATCTCGTTTTGCGGCTCTTTTTCCCTCTGCCTCATCAGAGTTTTTTTTCCCAATCTTGGGATGTTTGGTTTCACCCTTTTTTTAATTCGCCAACGGTCTCTTTCAACCGCCCGCCAATGATGCGGCTTCGATCGCAATGACACAATAAACAATTAATTATTGTCAAGACGCTCACTAATGCGGTTTCAACCGCCCGCCTAATCACCCACAAATCCCAACTCTTCCAAATAACTCCCCATCTTAATTTTAACTTCCACCAACTCTTTTTCCAACCTCTCAATCTCCGCCTGCACCGCCCCAATATCGATTTCCTCCTCCTCCTCAAACGTATCCACATATCGCGAAATATTCAGATTAAAATCATTCTCTTTAATCTCCTCAAAACTCGCCAAATACGCATACTTCTCCACCGTCTCCCGCCGCCGATATGCCCCCACAATCTTCGCAATATCTTGCTCCCGCAAATTGTTCTGCGTCTTCACATCCGCATAATCCCGACTGCCATCAATAAATAATACCGAATTATCCGATTTATTCCGTTTAAACAACAAAATTGCCGCCGGAATTCCCGTGCCAAAAAACAAATTGCTCGGCAATCCTACCACCGCATCTAACAAATTTTCCTCAATCAATTGCTGCCTAATTTTCCCCTCGCTACTGCCCCGAAATAACACCCCATGCGGCACGACTACAGCAACTCGCCCGCCTGTTAAACTCATCGTTTCGATCGTGTGACAAATAAAAGCAAAATCCCCCTTGCCCTTCGGTGGAATCCCCCGCCCAAACCGCTTAAAACGGTCAGATCCCACATCATCTGCCCCCCATTTATCCAAACTAAAAGGAGGATTCGCTACCACCACCTCAAACCGCATCAACTTATCATTTTCCAACAATTTCGGATTGCGAATCGTATCGCCCCACTCAATTCGCGCCCCATCTACCCCGTGCAAAAACATATTCATCTTGGCTAAAGCCCAAGTTCCGCCCGTATTTTCCTGCCCGTATAAACTATAATCATTACTGCCCCATTGCTAACAAGTTAAAAAGAAGTATATTTTGTCAATACCTCTTTAGATATAAAAAACATATTTAAGAATGAGAATCATCAAACAGGGGAGGGTGGAAGAAGCAGCCTTAGGCTGCTTCTTCCACCCCCGATGATTCTCATTACCATAGTCACGGGCGATCGATAACAGTTACGGGCGATCGATAACAGTTACGGGCAAACGCCAAGCCCAGGAGTCCCTTGATAGTTAAGAGCCTTGGTATTATCAAACTATATAATAGACAAATAATTGAGCGATGGTGTAGGTTAATAAATATGGGTGCCAGTCGAAAAACCAACCGATCCCACGCTAAAAAAACCACAAAACCGATGGTGGAAGATGAGGAGATCGCCTCGCAACTATCAGCATTGTTAACACCCGCCATCACCTCACAAGAAAATTACTACCGTCAACTGGGTATGCGAGGGAGAATCCTTAACCTACCGTTGATGGTAGCAGCAGTATTAACTTTGCTGTGGCGAGAGGTGGCTGGAGTGACAGAGCTCACAAGAATGCTGGCAAGAGAAGGTTTTTTGTGGTGCCGACCCACGACAGTCACTCAACAAGCAATGTCTCAAAGGTTTTTAAGTTTTCCCGCCACATTATTTGAGGGAGTCTTCAAGAATTTATTACCGAGTTTAAGAACCGCTTGGTATCAGAGAAACCAACGACCCCTACCAGAAAGCATTCAATTTGCCTTGAGAAAATTTTCGAGAGTTTGGATAGTAGATAGTTCAACACTCGAAGCATTATTTTGCAAGCTCAAAAGCCTCGAAGATATACCTAAAGGGCAGTTGGCAGGGAAAATGGCAACAGTTATAGATTTAATGACCAGGCTCCCTGTTGATATTTGGTTTCAGGAAAATCCGAGAGCTTCGGATGTTAATTTTGAAGAAAATATCCTGCAATTAGTGCCAGCTCAAACCTTACTCTTACTAGATAGAGGATTTTGCTGCGCCCGAAAATCGAGATTTAGGTATTATTAAATCTCAACGAAAACCCAACGTTAAGTTAATTGTGGCACCTTTCCCCGAACGACAGCGAGGGTCTGACTGCTTTTTCTTTGAAGCATCTTCTGAAATACCCTTGACAATTGCCATCCAAGCTTAACTTGTTACCAATGTTACTGCCCTGCCGCCGCACGTAATTCGCACATTTAATTAACAGCGAACCCGATCCGCAAGTCGGATCGCAAATCCTTTCCCCCGGCTGCGGCGCAACTAATTCCGCCATCAATTCCGACACTTCCGAAGGCGTATAAAATTCCCCCGCTTTCTTCCCCGCACCCGCTGCAAATTTGGCGATTAGGTACTCATAAGCATTGCCAATTACATCCAGATTCCCAATCCGCGAAGGACGTAAATCTAACTTCGGGTTGGCAAAATCTTCTAATAGCATTTTTAGGCGCGTATTGCGATCGCGACTTTGCCCCAAGTTCGCCTCGCTATTAAAATCAATATTGCGAAATACTCCCGCCAGTTTCAGCTTATTCGCTTCTTCAATCTGTTCTAGGGCCTTGTTAATAATTTCGCCCAAATTGGTCTCATTTCGCTGTCGGTACAAATCATCAAAACTGCATCCCGGCGGCAATACAAACCTCTCCCGCGCCAACCGCCGCAAAATGCGTTCTTTGTCATCCCCATACTCTTTTTGCAGTTGTTCGTAATGTTCCGCCCACACATCGCTGACATACTTGACAAACAACATCACCAGCAAGTAGTTTTTATATTCACTCGCATCGATCGTACCTCGAAACGTATCGCAAGCGCGCCAGAGAATATTATCGATTTCATCTTGACTGACAGGAAATAGGGGCAATGTATAATTATCCATAAATCGGGCGATCGATCCCAAAAATGCAACCAGTTAACTTAACCATTTAACCAGAATTTGGAATGATTGAATTTTCAAATGAATTTTCAATTGTTGCGCCGCCTGCGGGTGAACCAACCCAAAATATTCAAATCTCCCTGCATTTTCTGCAATTCCTGCTGGTGCTGCTTGGCTGTAGCGTAATACCACTGACAGTAGCGTTCTAGTTCTTGACGGTGCTTAATTTCATCGTAAAACTCGCGAACAATTTGGTGTCTCTGAAAAATTTCGGCCGTTGAGTCGGCTCTGGGACAATGTTTTGCAGCTCGTGGGGCAACATGATTGTTTGGGGGCGAGTGTCGCAGGTATTAACCTTAATTATTCTAACGCCAGTCCGGCGGAAATTGCTGAAACCATCACGATTAGAGTAAAACTGGACTTATATCAAATCCGGTAGTATCGGAATTATTAATGTTACTCACAGCCCGGAGGTGGCAGTGCCGTGTCCCTACAATCTCGCGGGGTAGGGACACGGCACTGCCGTGTCCTCTATGTCATTCCGGTGTTACCGGAATTGATATAGTGGGTCTAAATCATTCGTACAAATATGTAGGGGTAGTGCCCCCGTGCCTACCCCGAAAAGTAGGGGCAACCACGGGGGGATTGCCCCTACAAGAATTACACAAATGATATAGGTTAGCTATATTACACACAAACTCTATATGTAGGGTGCGCAGTGCGCACCTTACCGCTATAAATTATGTTTTAAATTTATTTTTGCGTAAGTCCTATAAAAATTTCCAAAACTGCTATAAAAGAGCTTTTTTACGGCCGGGTTTTCAGCAAGAATTGAGTTCGCGTCCGTGAAAGTCAGCACCTGTTCTCTAACCCCATTCTTGCTGCAAGCTGCTTTCTGCGCTTACTTGCCAATATTCCGTTTCATGCGATCGAGCTCTTCGTCAGCTTCCCAACGCTGAAATTGTTCTTCTAAAGGATCTGCTGCCTTAAAATTGGCGTAACTTGCGCTCTGATTCCAACCCTTAGTATCCCAACTCTGCTCTTTCTTAGTATTTGCCTTAGCATTAACACTAGCTGCGACTTCCACTGCTTTTGCTCGAACTTCCTTCCGCCGCACTTGAATTTGGCGGTACAATTCTTTAGCTTTTTCAATCCGTTCTTTGCAGCCCTGCATTTGTCCCCATTTTTGATTTCCCTGACGCAGTAAAGCTGCTTGTCGCTCTTGAGCTGCTTGAGCGAGATCGAGTCTTTGAGCTGCTTTAGCTTTGTTAACGCGATCGTTCCACCGTTGGATTTCTTGAGCTGTTGACAAAATCTCATCTTGCAATTGTTTCTCTTGTTTTTGGATTTGGAGAATCAAGCGCAGGGTATCATCTTCTTGTTCCTTCAACTGTTCTTCAATTGCCTGCAATTCCAGATGGGGATTGCTGCGCATGAATTCTTCTAATTTAGTTTCGAGAAAGCGGCTGAAATCATCAAATAATCCCATGTTTATTAGTCCTATTTTATTAGTTATATTGCATTCGATCGATTACCAATCATAAAAACGGTTTGTAGTGCGGTCAAAAGACTGTCCACGATCGGATTAGTTATTAATTTTTAGTTGATAACAACAGTTGACATTTAACTGATGACTAAACTCTGGTAACTGTCAACTGTCAACTGTCAACTGTCAACTAATTAAAACTTCTGCCCGACAAAAACCGATCGCACGTCTCCGCCCTTGCGGATCACTGCTTCTTGATTTTTGATTTCTGCCAGAGTCCAGCCGCTGGCACCGATGCTTTCGCCCACATAAATTCTGCGAGCTACACCGTCGATTTCAAACAAAGCGGCCGATCGATCGCCCAACTCCAAAATCCCCACCAAAGTGTGGGCAGCAGTCGGAGCGGTGTTTGCAGCCGGTGCGGCGGGCTGCGGTGCTGCTTGCGGGGCCGATGGTGCCGGATCGGCAGCGGGTGCCTGTGCCGGCTCGGTTTCGCGAGCCAAAATCCTCGGTTGCGGGGCTTCTGATGTGGCAGGGGAAGCGGCAGCCGGGGAAGGGGCTTGAGTTCCAGCAGCGGCGAGCGCGCGGCCTGAGGCTTGGGCTGCGGGCGAGGGGGAAACAGAGGCAGTTTGAGCTGGAGTTGGAGCCTGGGCCGGAACCTGGGCCGGAGCCTGGGCCGGTGGCAGGATAACTACTTGCGGTGCTGGAGCACCGGGTTGAGCGGCGGCTTGTTCGATCGCCTCGGCGATCCGGTTAACAGCACTGGAAAGGCCGGCATTTGCTGGAGGCGCGCCGGAAATTGGAATGCTGGGCAGTGCTCCTGGGGCGGTGGCTCCGGGAACTCCGGGCAGTTGCGAGTTAGCTGGGGCCGGTTTTTTTGTTCGATCGCCTCTAGGGATCGCTGGATGTATTCGACAAACTCGGTATCTGGCTCTGTTTTGGCGGCTTCTGTGGTTGCGGAACCTGCGGGTGCGACTGCGGGCAAGCGGACGAGTCCCGATCGGCTTGCCAGCCACAGCCCCAACACCAGCAGCAGGGAGCCAAAAGCCGCTCCCAACAGCATTTTGTCGAAGGATTGTTTTGACTGGTGTTTTTTGGTAGTTTCGAGGGCGACTTGGCGGGCGATCGCTTCTACATCTTTGGCTGGGGCCGCTGGCAGTGCCGGCTGGGAGAGGACTATTTGAGGTACGGAGATCTGTTTGAGGGCGACGAATTCCGGATGCAATGGCTCGGCGAGCATTCCTCCGTTGTCGTCAAAAGCTCGATCGACCCCTGCAAACAGTTCGTCCATCAGCCGATCGGCGTAGGATTCTACTGCCACAGCTTCGACAGGTACTGCTTCAACAACGGTTGTGGTGGTGGCTGTCGGCTCTTCGGTTGTTTCCAAAGCCATTTGTTGGGCGGTTAAATTCTGAGGCATAGTTTTTCCTGGTTGGCGCTGCTCGAAATTCCTGAGACTTTAATTTCCGACTTTTATAGGTAATTTTAAACTTTACCAATTCTGTCTCAAACAAGTGAATTTTAGATCGCTTATAACAAAATTTTTAGTTAACGGCAAACCGATCGGGGTTTTGGCTCGTGTTTTTGGGGCTGGCTGAGTTTTCGGCTGCGATCTGGGCGATCGGTCTTATTTTGATGTATATGCAGATTTTGCGGTTTTTGTCAATGGTGTTGTGGGGTCGATCGGCTTTTTGAAACAAAACTTTATTTTACCGTTGCTGGTAATTTTGGACTTCCCGGCTGTATTAACTGTTAATATTCAAAACAATAGCTAAAGCTTGACTTATCTGTTGCATAGATTCTGTTGCATAGATCCAAATTTCACCTCTACGCATACTCTCCATCATATTTTTTTAAAAGACGACAGATTTTTCGATCGACTTTTTTAATGTTACCAACCATATTTTAGCATCACTCTTGAAAAAACACCACTAACTCACATTCCCGAAAGCACAGAACCCACTTTCACGAAACTAAAAATCTAATGTCAATCTCTAAACTGAGAGTAAAAACTCATTTCTCATTTTGTAGGAAGCTCTTACCCAAGGCTTAGCAAAACTTTTATGGATGCGATCGCGCACTGAGGCTTTACAATCTGTTTCATTTTTGAATTTAAATGCTTGGAAAATTGTTGACAAATTCTTCAATAAATCATACAATTGAATTGTGGGTCAGACTGAAGCTTTCTCAAAAAATATATAAAACTGAGCAGTCCAGCGATCCCAAAAAGATAATTTGTTGTTTCAGTGGTAAAGTCATTTTATGGCTAGCATCAAAACAGGTATCGAATGGACCGATCGGACGTGGAATCCCACAACTGGCTGCGATAAAATCAGTCCCGGCTGCACTCATTGTTATGCAGAAGCATTAACAAAGCGATTCCATACTAATTTTCCTCATGGGTTTACTTTAACAGAATACCAAGAACGTTTGAACGAACCTAAGCGTTGGCGACAACCCAGCCGAATTTTTGTTAACTCAATGAGCGATTTGTTTCATAAAGATGTTTCTCTGGAATTCTTGAAACAAGTTTTTGATGTAATGCGCGAAACCCCTCATCATATTTATCAAATTCTGACCAAGCGACACGAACGTTTACTAGAGTTAGCTCCTCAACTCGATTGGTCAGATAATATTTGGATGGGGGTATCTGTGGAAAATCAAAACTACGTGCATCGTGTGGATTACTTGCGACAAGTGAATGCAAAGGTACGCTTTTTATCCTGCGAACCACTTTTAGGGCCTTTGCAACTCGATTTAACAGATATTCACTGGGTAATTGTTGGGGGAGAATCGGGGCCAAAATACCGTCCGATACAGGAAGAATGGGTAAAAGATATTCGAGTTCAATGTCAGGATGCTGAAGTCGCGTTTTTTTTCAAGCAATGGGGAGGTAGAACACCTAAAGCTGCTGGGAGACTTTTGGATGGAAGAATTTGGGATGAGATGCCCGCAGCATGGGAGAAACACCAAAAACAATGGAATAGATATACTTTGAGTGTGAGTCGAAATTCAAATAAATTAGTAACGCCTACTTTAGTGGGAATGTAACTCTCACCTTGTCCCCAAATGTAATTTCTCCTTTGTTCTTTTTTCGCCCAGTAGCAGGTGGCTCAGCTATGATTTTACCTTGTTGTTCTAGTTTCCGCAGAGCTTCCTTGTAATTTTTACTAATATAACGCTTACCAACATGATGCTGATTATAAATTTCTTTCATTGTCAGTGTTTGACCCGCAAATTCATCAAGTAGCATATTTTCGAGTTCATCAGGTGGTTTAATATCAAATAGCGAAAGCTGTATTGCAGGCGCAGGGTTGTACTCAAAAGAGGGGACACCTCGATCGAAAATAGAGCTTTTTTTAGCCATAATATCTTTAATAATAGAATGACCTCGTGAATTCTTAGATACAAATATTAGATAATGGCTAGTCCGACTACCGCTAGCATTTTTGAAGCAAAAATCTTGAACGTGCGACCCTCCAACATCTTTCAATGCCTGACAAATAGCTTCTATGATAGTTGATTCTCGTTCTTCAGGCTGCATAGGTTTAAGTTCTTCTCTCAGCGTATCTGCTCGTTCTTTTCCGAAAAGAGAGTTCATGTGTTCTTTGACAATTGGGTTATTTAAACCCATGTTAATACGGTTATAATTAAAGAAAAATATACAATCACAACCCCAACCTTTAATTAATGCTCTAATTAGTGAAAGAGACAATCCTTTATAACCCCAAGGATCTATAAAAAACAGTGTAGGAACTTTATTGATAATGGGTTGAAGTGCTTGAAAAATTTCTTCTCCAACTTCCTTATTTAAGATTATTGGCTGATAGCTCAATCTACTTATATCTGGAATAAATTCTATAGCCTGTTGGAGAGACTGAGTATTATTTAAATCTTTATCATTAAACAGCGTTACTAGCATTTCTGACATATCTATATCTGCAATCGCACGTTCCAAAATAAGTAGTGGAGTAGACTTAGAACCGTCTTGATAGCTACCCGGTCCAGAAAATAAATCAACGTATGCAATTTTACTGTCTTTTTTGGGTGATTTTTTATTGTCATTTTCTTTCGCTTTTTTGAGTGTGTTTATCATTATTTTTGCCCAAGACCAAAAGTATTTAGCAACTATTTCGGATTTTACTAAAGAATTATCTTTGGACTCATCAAAGAAAGAACTGTCAGCCATCCCTGTTACCTCTACATTCTCGATCGTGAATCTGCATACTGATGGATAATTGTACCATATTATCTGTCCAGGAGTCTCGATCGCAAACATAATCATCTTTACTCGTCATAAAGTGCGATCGAACTATCCAAATCTAGTGTATAGATAACAATAGATTCGATAAGTCCTCATTATGACTCGGCGGTTGAAACCGCGTCTACACAAGCAAAGTCCGCCTACGCGGACTAAGAAAATAACAGGAATCTTAAAGCCGGATTTGCTATCAACTATCAACTATCAACTATCAACTATTTTCCATATCCTCCACCCCCCGGAGTTTCAATGACAAACACATCTCCCGGCTGCATTTCCACACTCGCCGTACTCCCCAATTCCTCAATTTTTCCCCCAACTCTTTCCACATAATTCCGCCCAACTTTCCCCGCTTCACCTCCTTGTAAACCGCAGGGAAAAACAACCCGTCTTCCTGACAAAATACCCGCCGCCATCGTTTTTAAAAACCGGATTTTCCGCACCACTCCATTACCGCCGCGATGCTGTCCGTTACCCCCGCTATTTTCGCGAATGGCAAAACTTTCTAACAACACCGGAAACCGCCATTCCAACACTTCTGGATCGGTTAAACGCGAATTTGTCATGTGAGTTTGCACCGCATCTGTACCGTCAAAATCCACGCCCGCACCGGAACCGCCGCAAATTGTTTCATAATATTGATAGCGATCGTTTCCAAAGGTAAAATTGTTCATTGTTCCCTGAGAAGCTGCCATTACTCCCAAGGCACAATACAAAGCATCGGTTATATTCTGCGAAGTTTCTACATTGCCTGCAACTACCGCCGCCGGATAGCAAGGATTCAACATACAGCCTTCGGGATTGATGATTTCGAGAGGTTTCAAGCAGCCCGCATTCAAAGGAATATCGTCATCTACTAAGGTGCGGAAAACGTACAAAACTGCTGCTTTGCACACTGCTGCGGGAGCGTTGAAATTGTTGTTTTGTTGCAATGAAGTGCCAGTAAAATCTATTTTCGCACTGCGCGCGGATTTGTCAATAGTAATGGTTACTTTAATTTGTCCGCCGCTATCCATTTGATAGGTAAATTCGCCATCTTTTAAAACATCAATTACTCGCCTTACCGATTCCTCAGCGTTGTCTTGCACGAAGCCCATATAAGTTTGTACTGTTTCTAAACCGTAATGTTCTACCATTTTCAGAAGTTCTTCGGCACCGCGTTTGTTGGCGGCAATTTGTGCTTGCAAATCGGCGATGTTTTGGACGAGATTGCGTGTGGGAAAATCGCCCGATCTGAGAATTTCTAGCAATTCTGGTTCTTGGAATTTGCCTTCGCTTACTAGCTGGAAATTGTCGAGCAATATGCCTTCTTCGGTTACTGTTTTACTGTTGGGAGGCATGGAACCGGGAGTGATGCCGCCGATGTCGGCATGGTGTCCTCGCGATGCTAGGTAGAAAAGAGGGGCTGAAGTCCCTACTACGAACTTATTTTCGGTGGAAAATACTGGGGTGATGACGGTGATATCGGGTAAGTGCGTGCCGCCGTTGTAGGGATTGTTGGAAACGTAAACATCGCCTGGTTTAATTGTATCGCCTTTGGCTTTAATTAAGGCAGTAACGCTTTCACTCATGGAACCTAAATGCACGGGAATGTGCGGGGCGTTGGCAACTAATTGTCCGTTTTTGTCGAAAATTGCGCAGGAAAAGTCGAGGCGTTCTTTGATGTTAACTGATGAACTGGTATTTTGTAATGTTACTCCCATTTGTTCCGCGATCGCCCGAAATAAGTTATTAAATATTTCTAGGAATACTGGATCGGATGCAACCGCAGATTTGGCAGATGAACGGGGATTAACGCTGATTTTTGTAACCGCAGATTTGGCGGATGAACGCGGATGAACGCTGATTTGATCTGTGTCGATCTTTGCGTGCTGCAGATTTAATATTAGATTGTTATTGGCGGTGATTGTTGCTTCCCATCCGGGTTCGATTATATTAGTTCCAGTTGTTTCAACAATTATTGCCGGGCCGCTGATGCAGTCGTTCGATCGCAAATTCTCTCTTTGATAAACTGGCGTTTCCCGCCACTCGCCCGCAACATACATTTGCACTGTAGAAATTGCCTGCAAGGGCAAATTTTCCCTGTCGCTAACTGGAGGAATTATCGCAGTATCTGGTAAATCCATTCTCTCTACAACTTCTACCGAAACTGCTTCCACAATTAGTGCTTTTTCCGGCATGATAAAACTGTAACGCTGTTGGTGCGCTACTTCAAAATCAGCTTGCATCTTTTCAATGCTTTCAGCAAAATTTACAAGTAAAATCGAGTCGCTTCCCTGATATTTTAAATGCACCTTGCAAATCACTCTAACCTCTGTTGCTTCTCTCTCTGCGCCCTCTGCGCCTCTGCGGTTCAATTCCCTCTTTCCTTCTGTTTCCAATTGCGCTAAAATATTATGCAAATCCCGAATTAATTCAGCAGTTAATAATTGCTCGATCGCCCTTTCGCGAATTGCCCGCACGTCAGCTAAACCCATACCGTAAGCTGACAAAACACCCGCATACGGATGAATAAATACTCGTTTCATTCCCAAAGAATTTGCGATCGCGCAAGCGTGCTGTCCCCCCGCACCACCAAAACAACATAAGGTGTATTCTGAAACATCATAACCGCGTTGCAGCGAGATTTTTTTCACCGCATTTGCCATCTTTTCCACCGCGATCGCCAAAAAACCCTCCGCTACTTGTTCGGGAGTCTTATCGCCTCCAATTTCCCCCGCTAATTGCACGAATTTTTGCCTTACTATGTCGGGGTCGATCGGCAAATTTCCCTCCAATCCAAACACTTTTGGAAACAATTCGGGTTGAATTTTTCCCAACATCACATTGCAATCTGTCACCGTTAAAGGGCCACCTTTGCGATAGCAAGCCGGCCCCGGATTCGCCCCTGCAGATTCTGGCCCGACGCGGTAGCGAGTACCGTCAAAAAATACGATCGAACCGCCACCGGCTGCTACAGTATGAATTGCCATTACGGGCGATCGTAATCTTACCCCCGCAATTTCTGTCTCGAATTCGCGTTCGTATTCGCCGTTGAAATGCGCGACATCTGTGGAAGTTCCACCCATATCAAAGGTGATGATTTTGTCAAAACCTGCCTGTTTGCTAGTTTGAACTGCACCGACAATTCCCCCAGCCGGACCGGATAAAATACTGTTTTTTCCTTGAAATTGCGCTGCTTCTACCAACCCACCATTCGATTGCATAAACATTAATTTGGGGAATGGGGAATTGGGAATGGAGAATTGGGAATTGGGCATCGATAATTCCCGATTTGCTTCGTTGTTTGCAAGTACATCGGGTAGACTCGAAGAGGGCGGGCACGGGGACACCGCCCCTACGGATAATTGACTGGTTACTTGTTCGACATTTTCCTCGTTGTTTGGAGGTGCATCGGGCGGGTTTAAAGAGGGCGGGCACGGGGGCACCGCCCCTACGGATAATTGATTGGTTACTTGTTCGACATAGTGGCGCAAAATAGGGGATAAATAAGCATCGACAACCGCAGTGTCTCCCCGCGAAACTAATTTCATCAGCGGGCTGACTTCGTGGGATACTGATATTTGAGTAAAGCCAATTTCCCTCGCTATTTTAGCAACTTGTTGTTCGTGTTCCGAGTAGCGGTAGCCGTGCATGAATGCGATCGCGCAACTCCGAATTCCCTCGTCGTAAGCTTGTTGTAAAGATGGGATAAAATCGAGATTGACAGGAATTAATTCTTCCCCTGTCGCACTGTACCGTTCCGTAACTTCGATCGCGCGATCGTACAGCATTTCTGGTAAAATAATATGGCGGGCAAAGATATTCGGACGATTTTGATAGCCAATTCTCAAAGCATCGCGAAAACCTTTAGTAATTAGTAAAACAGTTCGATCGCCCTTGCGTTCTAATAAAGCATTTGTTGCTACCGTCGTCCCCATTTTAATTGCTGCAATTTGACTGGCGGGTATGGTAACATCGGCGGGAATTCCTAAAATATCGCGAATTCCTTGAACTGCTGCATCGGTGTATCGATCGGGATTTTCTGACAGCAATTTGTGAACCGTTAAATTACCATCGGGGTCTTTAGCAACAATATCAGTAAAAGTGCCGCCGCGATCGATCCAAAATTGCCAGCCCCGAAATTGCCAGCCAGGGCGATCGGTAAAATTAGCATTCATCATCTTTTTCCTAAACTTAGTTATTTGTATAAATTCAAATTATTCAATAAAACTAGCTGCAAGTCAATTCATAAAACTCATAATTTTCATAATTTGAAGATCGTAAAATATAAATTATCTACAGGCAATAGGCAACAGGCAACAGGCAATAGGCAGAGGAATGGGTGAATCGCATTGCGAAACTGCCACTTTGACGCAGACTAACAAGTCGCCTGTTTTTGTATTAAGCTGGATTTGCCGGAGAATATTCTCCAAATTTCCAGCGCAGGTTTGTGGCATTTTGAGTTTCAATTACTCGATCGATTCTAACTTCTATCAGTCGTTGCGCGCCTGAAAAATCTGCAAGTTGTTCTGCATCCCAAAGGATGGTAACTTGTCCAGTTAATTGCAGTGTATGTCCGCGATCGAAATCAACAAACAGCAATCCAGCCCTGGGATTTACAGCCAAATTTCCCAAGGTTTGAAACATATTATTACCCGCATAATCTGGAAAAAGTAGCGTGTGGGAATTCATCACCCGCACGAATCCCGGATATCCCCCTCGATGAGAAGCATCCGCCCCTTGTGTGGAATTAGCACTGGCAATAAAAAAGGTATCCGCTTGAGTAATCCAGCTTTCATCTGCTGAATTCAAGGTATTTCTTGCGTGACTTTCAGTAGGTTGTAGGGGTGCGATCGCGCTTGTTTCTAAAAAACGAGTTTGAATGTATTTCGGACAGTTAAAAAATGACTGTTGAATCTGAAGCTGAAGTTTTTCTGGGTGCTGTATTGTAACATGGCCGTTTAATCTTAACCGCCTGCGATTCGAGAGGTCGATCGCCAGCAAGCCAATTTGAGAGTTACTCTGCAAGTTTTTATGCAGCAAATTAATTAAGCGATCTGAGATTGCACCTTCACTAGCACTGTTTGTTTGAGCAAATAAATTGAGCTGAATTGTAGATTCATCTAATGCCCGCATAAAGCCCGGTTCACCTGCCAGCAAAGATGCCCAAATAGTGCCATCTGGTGCGATCGTGCTGGCAATAGCAATCTGCTGCGTGCGAATAAAATCTACAGCAACAGGGTGAATTGTGCTGCTAATAACTCTGCCAACTTGTGCGGCTTCTTCTCGCACTCCCGCACGAGTTTGCACCGCAATTTCTCCTGAATGAAATGGCATCATTGCATTATTATCGATATTATAAATATCGAATAGCTTCAATTAACCCCCGACAAACACCTGCCAAAAAATCCAAATCCAAAGTTTCAATTGTATCGCTAGCTTGATGGTAGTGCGGATTTCGCATATTAGCTGTATCCGTCATCATAATCGCTGGATAACCGTTATCCCAAAAGGAACGTGGTCGCTTCTGCGAGTATCCGGCACAATTAAACCGCGCTGCGGTACCGGCAGCCACTCGCAAGGCTGGCCGGATTTGCGGATATTTCTGCTCAAATTAATCATATCTGGAATAGTTCGCAAATTGCCGATTAACGCAATAAAATTACCGCAATTCGGATAGAAATATTGCAAGCCTGCCGGATATCTTTGGGAATTGGGAGTGCGATCGCAATAACCCAACATTTCCAAAGAAATCATCAACCGAATTGACTGCTGCTGTTGCTTGTATTTAGCTGCATGATGCGTACTGCCAAAATAACCAGTTTCTTCTAGATCGTAGGCAACTAATTGCACCGGATACTTTACAGGTTTCGATGCGAATTCTGCTGCCAATTCCAGCAAAACAGCAACACCCGTAGCATTATCATCAGCCCCAGGCGTTCCCGGCACGCTATCGTAATGCGCGCCGATGATAATCGGCAAATTTTCTTGCTTCCCCCCCTGATTGAGGGGGGGTAAATTTAAGATAAAATTATGATGAGTTTGACCGCGCACTACAAAATCATCAATCTCTACAGTTCCCCATTGTGCCAAGTTTTCGCGAATATATTGTTGGGCGTAAAAATGACCTTCAGAGGCAAAATAAGGGTTGCGATCGCGCACAATTTGAATTAGATGGTCGTGCAAGCGCTTTTTTAGTTCCATGCTGTATTACAGGCAATGTTTATCGTAAAATTATACTCAATTTAATCTCAAATAAAGTCTGTCTTGTTAACGGAGATTTAGGAAGACTCAGACTCGGGTAAAACTAATAGAACTCACGCAGCATAGAGATTTAAGACACTATTTATAAGCTGTAAGGTGCGCCATAAGCACCCTACATATATAAAACTCACGCAGCATAGAGATTTAAGACACTATCTATAGCGGTAAGGTGCGCCATAAGCACCCTACAGATAGAGTTTTTGCGTAAGTCCAGACTGAGACCTTACATCATGCGGCAAAATTTCATCCGGAATTCTCCCCAAAGCAAAAGAAATATGCTAAGAAGTTCCCGATGCCCCGATGGAGGTATGCCACCCAAAGCTCACCTAGAATCTCACCTGACGGCGGAGGAGCTCAAAATTCGCTACCGGCAGGCAGAAGACACCACAGAATCCCGCCGCTGGCATTTGCTGCTATTAGTCTCGCGAAATTGGACTATCAAACAAGCAGCTCAAGTCGTAGGCCTCAACTACGACTACGCCAAAGAAATTGTCCAGCGTTACAACCGAGAAGGGCCCGACTCCGTTCGCAACCGTAGCGGCGAACGCCAGCCCCCTCCCGCTAAATCCTTGCTGACTCCCGAACAGCAAGAAGAACTCCGACAAGCACTGCAAGGCCCGGCCCCCGACGGCGGATCTTGGACTGGCCCCAAAGTAGCTCGCTGGATTGCTGAAAAAACCGGTGTCGAGCGTGTTTGGCCTCAACGCGGTTGGGATTATCTCAAACGCTTGGGTGTTGACTGGCGGCGCCGGCGCAGAAAGTAGAGCCCCACGCAATCTTGACAGTACATTGTAGGTGCGCACCCGCGCACCTTACTGCTTTTTTTGAGCGCGACATAACTACCCCCCAAGCCCCCCCCCTTAGCAAGAGGCGGCTTTGCTGTAGCAAATATTTATGAAATTGCTATTACTGCTTTTTTTGAGCGCGACAGCGTATATTTAATTGTGGTTGTGTTGAGGATGTTGATTATGCTGGGGCTTCGGCGTTTTTTGCCTGGTGCAAACAAGACTTTGGCAGTAGTAGCTGGGATCGGATTGGTTCAGGTGTTGACGATCGCGCATTCATTTTCTCAATCATCGAACCAGCGCTCTCTAGACGAACTATACAAAATCCGCGATCGCCTTGTCACCGAATTAGAAAACCCTGACTCTCCTTCCCCAGAACCCACTTTTCTCTCCCGTTTGGTTCCCTTCACTGCCACTCCTCAGGAAGCCACGATTCGGAACCTGCAAGCAGTAGAGGTTCAAATATTAGTAGAACAGAGGGCTAACGATAATTTTCAGCAAGCAGTTCGTTTGGCCGCCCGAGCCGTAGAAACTGGAGGAGAGCGAAATCAGTCGATCGAATCCGCGCAGCAAACTCATTTTTTGTGGCAAAAAGCGATCGACAACTTGCAAGAAATTCCTCAAAATTCATTTTTAGCCGGCGTGACTGCTGCCAAAACCCGAGAATACAGCGAAAATTTAAGCGCAGCCGCAGCTCGATTGCAGCAAGAAAAATCCGAGCTTTTGGGTGTGTTTGCCCGAGAAAGCGGTTTGTCTGGGAAAGCTTCGATCGGCGTTTGCAGTCTTTCCCGACAGTGCGTTAACCTGCGGGGCGATGTGCCGCCCGTCAGCCCGGCCAGCTTAATTAAAGTTCCGGTTGCTGTTGCTTTGATGGATAAAGTTGAGAAGGAAAAAATAAATTTGAGCGAGCCGGTTTTTGTCGATCGGGGCAATTTTACTGAAGACGCATCGACGCAGATTGTGTCACCTAAAAACTACCCGCTGCAGATGCTGTTAGAAGAAACGATCGAGCGCAGTAGCAATACAGCTACCAATCAACTCATTGATTATGTGGGCTGGGATTACATCAATCAATCCTTAGCAAATCGCGGCTACCAAGTCACCCGCGTCAAATCCAAGTTAATGGGTGCAAAAATTAGACCTGCAAATCTCGGTCCCGGCCCCAATCGTTTAACTGTTAACGAACTTACCGAAATGATGGTGCAAATTTACAACGGCGAAACACCGGGTGCTAAACTGTTAGTAGAAATTCTGAACCAGCAGTACGATCGCAAGTTGGGATTTGCCGCCCTGGAGGGAACTCAAGCTCAATGGTTGGGCGAAAAAACAGGGGAAAATTCTCTGGTACTCGGCACAACTTTAGCGATGAGTATTGACGGCGAAGCGTACATTATTACTGTAATTGACAGTGGCGGCAGAGATGCCCAAATTCGCCAGTCTATTTCTAAAATTGCCGCTTTTATTACTCAGAATCCCAGCTTTTAAACTGCCCGAGCTAATATAAATTAGCATTGCATTAGCGATCGCTGCCGCATACTTCGCTCTGCCATAGCGATCGTCCCTGCTTTCTGGTAAAATTAACGCCAACGAGTGCAGACAGTTGGGAAATAAAAACTTATGTGTCTCAATCCAGGCGATATTTTGCGCGATCGCTACGAAATTATCAGTTTGTTAGGTGAGGGAGGTTTTGCCAGAACTTATAAGGCTAACGATTTAGAGCAACCCGACAATTATCCTTGTGTTGTCAAGGAAATTAAGTCGCCTCAATCTACAGATCCCGAGGTTTTGCAGAGGGCAATAACTCAATTTCAAACAGAAGCAGCAGCTTTGTGCCACCTCGGCGAACAACACTCGCGCATTCCAAACTTAATAGATAGCTTTGAAAATAATGCCAGGTTTTACTTAATTCAGGAATACATTGCCGGACAATCCCTGAGCGAGGAATTAACTTCAAGTCCGCGATGGACTCAAGAACAAGTAGTTTTCCTATTGCAGGAAATTCTCTCCATTATAGAGTTCGTCCACGATCGAGGAATGGTTCACCGAGACATTCATCCCGGCAATTTAATCAGGCGTGCGTGCGACAATTCGATCGTACTAATAGATTTTGGTGCAGTTAGAGAAATCAGCACCTTGGGTGTTACTAATTCAGGCGAAATATCAACAACGCAAGCAATCGGCACCCGCGGTTATATGCCAGCCGAACAACTTTTGATGCCCTGGAACCCTCAGCCTTACAACGATATTTACGCGATCGGGACGATCGCAGTTCAAGCCCTCACGCACTTACATCCTAACAATTTGCCGCGAGATCCCCTCAGTTGCGAACTGCTGTGGCACTTCTCAACCCCCGATCGAGATCTGCCGCAGGTTAGCGACGGTTTGAGAACAATTTTAAATAGAACGATCCGCTTTCCCTACTGCGATCGCTATCAATCCGCTACTGATGTTTTGCGGGATTTGCAAGCTATTCAATTGCCTTCAGAGGAACTGAATTCCGACACCAATACCGAAAATGGAAATTCTCCCCGTTCCACTAATAACCCAACTGTTCCAGGGGCTGAAAACTGCGGGCAAGACCCTGATTCTACAACCAACAATTCAAATTTTACAACGGTTTCCGACCCGTCTTCCCAAAAATTGAAAATTGGGTTTTCGATCGCGATCGCAATATTAGTTGGATTGGGAACATTTTTAATGCGCGCGATCGCTTTTTCACCCAAAAGTTATCCTTTAATTCAGGGAGATGCTTTGAGTGGTGGGGAAGAAATTCTCATCAAAACTTCCGCGCCTCGGTTAAAGAAAAAGGGAGTTGAGGAGTTTGCCAAATCAAATTATGAATCGGCTTTTAAGTTATTCAAAAAATCCTGGAGCGAAGAATACAACAAAGATTCTGAAACTTTAATTTATCTGAATAATGCCTTTTTGGAGGTCAGCAAGACTCCTTATTACACAATTGCTATGGCTCTTCCCATTAGCAACTGGAGAGATCCAGGGCGTTCTGCTTACATGGGCGATCGAGCGAAAGATTTTCTGCGCGGAGTCGCTCAAGCGCAAACAGAAGTTAATTTAGGATTGTTCAATACTAAAAAAAATCCAGACTTTCCAGGTCAAGGTTTTTTACCGATTAAAGCTATCAACGGTAAAGGATTGAAAGTAATTATTGCGGACGATATGAATGATGGATCGTCAGCCCAAAAAGTAGCAAGTTCTCTGGTCGATCGATCGGATATTTTAGCAGTAATCGGTCACGCTAGCAGCGAAATGACAATGGACTCTGTAGATATTTACAATCGCAATAATCTGGTTTTGATGTCTCCGGGTGCAGCCACGGAAGAGCTGACACATGAGCCGAGAAAAAATTTCTTTAGGACTCTATATACAAGCAGTGCGATCGCGAGGGATTTAGCCAACTACCTACTCAAAAAAAATCAAAAACAAGCTGCAATTATCTACAATCCGGCAAGTCCGTTCGGCTCATCTTTTAGGGAAGAGTTCACAAAGTATTTTCAAAAAGAGCGAGGGGGAAAAATAGTCTGGATTCGCGATTTCGATTTATCTAAACAAGACTTCAACGCTGCCAGAGCGATCGCAGAAATTCAAGGAAAAGGAGAAACTGCGATCGTGTTAGTTCCAGATCCTCACCTGACGGCATCCCTCGATCGCGCCTTTGAGATAATCAAATTTAACAAAGATCGCAATTGGATTGTCGGGGCATGGACGCTGGTGTTTCCGCAAATGTTAGAATTTGCATCGAAACAACAGCAAAAGTTGTTTACAAAACTCATCTTTGCTGTTAGCTGGCATTCCTTAAACAGTCCCAACAAAGAATTTCCCCAACAGGCTCGATTGCTGTGGCGAGAAGAGGGAAATACTCGTACAGCTTCGGCTTACGATGCAACTCGCGCGCTGATAAAATCATTGGAGATGCAGCAAAATCCCAGTCGCACAGGAATGCAAAAAGAGCTTTCATCTCCTGATTTTAGAGCTGATGGAGCAACTGGAACCATTCAGTTTGACTCGCCGAAAACGGGCGATCGCAAAAATCCTCCCAGCGATTTAGTACATATTGTAGAATGTCAAAAAGAGCAGTTCGGGCTAACTTTTGTTCCCGTCAAGTATCCGACAGCGGCAGCGGCTGGTTTAAAGTGCGATCGTTGAAATTGGGAATTGGTAATTGGTAATTGGTAATTGAGAATTGGTAAACGGATTCGATCTCATAGCAAAATTCGGTTAAAATTAATATCTTGCAGCAATTTCAATAAAAAAGATTTTGCGTGGGGTGGGGGCGGGTTTATTTAACTTGTTTGCAAGCTTCAAAGCCCTTGGCGAACCCGCCCCTACAGGATTCTTGAAAGGCTTGCAAGATTAGCTATAAGACAGGAAATTCATTCTGTGTTGGACTATCTATTTTACATCGTGACATACTCCCACGTCAAGCGAGTACGCTATGACGTGGGCGTCTTTGCAGCCCGATGAAGGGTATGCAAAATTTCCTGCGTGATACTGTTATCTATAGTTCCTACTACAGAAAGATTCCCACTACGGCGTTTTATACTTGGGAAAATGTCCAACCCAAGTTTCTTTAAATTAATCGCAGCGTTAATATCGCGGTCAACCATCAGAGAGTTTTGCTCATCCCAATAATCTCGCATACTGCAATCGGTGAAAATAATTTCATTCCGATAACTTAGCACCATTGAGGTGTAAGCAGGTTTTTGTGAAACGACAACTGCTCCAGCTTTTACGGCTATGTAGTCCAGTGTCTTGAAAAATTGACCAAAGGCAGCATCCAACCAAGACTTATTCAGTCCGGATTTGGTTGATTGACCATTGGGCAGATAAGTCCCATCATCATCTTGCTTGATTTTATTGCGCTTGGTTAAACCTTGAAGGTTTAAATCTTCATAGAAGAAGAATTTAGCTCCTGTTCGTGCAAGCTTATGAGCAGTTTTGTACTGAAAGTCTTGACGAGAACGAGCGATACGTTGATGCAGACGCGCCTCTCTTTTTGCTAGTTTTCGTCTAGCTCTACTTCCTCGCTTCCGTTTATTTCGCTTGATTGAGATGCGAGCTAGTTTAAATTGATTCTTTCGTAATGGCTTAAGTGAAGGCAGTTTATCGCCTTCAGATGTTGCCAAATAGACATCTTCATGAAGCACCGCATCCAACCCAATCGAGTTACCCCAATCTGGAGTAAGTTTGTCAGAGATGAATTTAGGTACTGAAGGATCTTCAAGCATTAATTGAATGAACCAACCATCAGCTTTTCTAGTCACACTAGCTTGCTTGACGGTAAATCCATCTGGGATGGGGCGGTGCATCCGAACCTTGACAACTCCTAGCTTTGGCAATCGAATATAAAGCCAGTCATTGCGGACTAGCTTAATCCAATCATCGCTAGCAGTCGCAAAAGTCATTGTCCGGTAGTCAGCTTCAGTTTTAAAGCGAGGTTTACCAGACTTGCTACCCTTACTATCACCGATAATAAATCGCTCAAATGCTTTGTCTACTCGTTTGGAAACATCTTGCAAAACCGTTGAATCTACTTGCTTAAGCTCCAATAATTCACCACTATGAAAAATTTTTACTAAGTCTTTTTTGAGTGATGGTAGTAAAGCTTTTTGGTTGTAATAATTTGGCTTTTCTCTGGGAGTAGCAATACTGCTTATTAGTGGACAAGCATCAATACCAGTACGGTTCATCTGCCACCAATCAAATCTGTCACCTAACTGACGATTATACCAATAACGACAAATCCTCAGCCAGTGATTTAACTCTAGTTTTTGATTAGTGTTTGGGTAAAATTGGTACTGATATGTTGTTTTCATTGCGTTACGACCTTTACGCTTTAGTTAGTGTTATCATAACCGGGTATATTGTTTAGTGTCAAGCAGATGGCGAATGATTTTATCCATAAAGCTAGAGGGGTTTCAGACCTCAAGTGCCATTTAGTGTTAACTACCAAATATCGGCGAAAAGTTCTCACCGATCCAATGCTGACCAGGCTTGAAGAGATATTCAAAGCTCTGATGGAAAGGTGGGAAGGGCGATTGGTAGAATTCAATGGCGAGCGTGACCACGTACACTTACTGCTCCAGTACAGGCCGCAGACTGAGCCTAGCAAGTTAATCAACAATCTCAAGACCGTATCCAGTCGGTACTTACGGAAGGAGTTTGCAACCGACATCAACAAGGTCTATTGGAAGGATGTATTATGGACAAGTGGTTACTTTGTTGCTTCTTGTGGTGGGGTGACAATTGACCAATTGAAGAAGTATATAGAGAAACAAGATCGACCCGTTGAATAAAATTTGTTCGTCTCGTCATCCGCCCGTCCGCTGCTAACATCTTCGATTATTAGATTGCATAGGGGCGGAATCCTCACCTCACGCGCCTTTCATCCCACACTAACCGAGGCGGTATAGTGTGGGGATTCCCGTCTGTTTTGCTAAAATCTCAAAAAAATGCCTCACGCCCAACTCAATGTTTATGTCAAAGGACAAGGATTTCCGATCCTTTGCTTGCACGGCCATCCGGGTTCCGGCTACTGTATGTCCGTTTTTACAGAACACCTATCAAAACGCTTCCAAACCATTGCCCCTGACTTGCGCGGCTACGGAAACAGTCGCACATCGGTTCCCTTTGAAATGACGGATCACTTGCTCGACTTAGAAGCACTTTTGGACAGATTTGATATTAACAAATGTTTGATACTGGGATGGTCTTTGGGGGGGATTTTAGCCCTCGAATTAGCCATAAAATACCCGCAGCGAGTTGCAGGTTTAATAATACTCGCATCGGCAGCAAAACCGAGGGGAAGTCACCCTCCCGTTTCTTGGCAAGATCACCTTTACACGGGTTTAGCCGGAATTATTAATTGGGTAATACCGGGATGGCAGTGGAATATCGACACTTTGGGCAAAAGATCGCTTTTTCGCTACTTAATAAACCAGCATACACCGACCCCTTACCGCTATCTAGCCGCCGCCGGCACCCCCGCTTATTTGCAAACATCTAGCGCCGCTACTAAGGCTTTAAATACTGCTTTGAGGGCCGGGTACGATCGACTTCACCACCTCGCTGAAATTCAATGTCCCTGCTTGGTATTGGCTGGAGAGGGCGACAGACACATCACTGCACAATCCAGCTTAGAAACAGCCCACCACCTTCACGATTGTCAGTGGCAGTGCTATCCGAATACAGCCCATTTATTCCCCTGGGAAATTCCCGATCGCGTACTCGCAGATATCGATCGCTGGATCGATGCTTTCTCGCAATAATCGAGCAATTTCAAGCTTTGAGTTTTGAGATTGTATTCGCTCTATCGACCGCAAAAAATTAGTTTGTAGTGAGGGATTTAGCCCGCAAAATCAGCAGGACTCAAGTCCCTACTACGAACCGTTTTAATTGCACGCAATCGATCGGACACTATCTGACTCCGCCTTTAGCAAATAATTGCCTAAAAGTCAAGAGTTTTCCATTCAAAACTCAATACTTCTCAACTACGATTGACCGCTAAAAATAGGCAACATACCTCCGTCACCAATCTTTCCCAAATCCTCCGCAACCGTCAAATCAATAGGTTTGCAGCGCTGGATCGCCACAGCAAGACCTTGGGCTCCTTCATTTTCTAAGTCTTCTATATATCCTGCTTTTGCAGCGTCAGCCTCTTTAGCAGTCAAGAACGGACCAAAATAGTAAGTACAGCGAGGTGTGGAGGTTTTGACTTCAACCCACCAAGCCAATCCGAAGAAGTTAAGCAAGCTAATCAAGAGTTCTTTCATGTGCTTTTGTAATGTATTTGACGGTTTTTTTTTCTGAGCGATGCGGGCAGAGTCTGCGCCGTTGTTATTGACACTTCTTTTTTATACTGTGTTGGATTCGTTTTTTCAATCACCGATATTTTTTTGCTAATGTTGGTTAACACGCGCACAAGTTGAGGTTTTCTCCTCGAAGCTTGGAGCGATCGAGCCTTGCCCCCGATCGGCACACGCGACTACCATTGAAATATCGGTTCATTTGAATTTGTACAGACGGCAACTTATTTTCTCTTCCCCTAGATACTCGATCGTGTTACCTGTTATTAAAACAAGTAACATCATCCCCTCAAATCCCCTTAAAAAGACTTACTTGAAGACTCTTTCTCCCCCCTTTTTAAGGGGGGCTGGGGGGGAGCGAAGACTTTGAAGACGCGCCCTAGGGCTAGCACCTGCCCGAGTCGATGGTTTCGTAACTTTTGCTGCGGCTTAATGGTAGCACACACTAGCAATTTCGATCGGGCAAAGACGTGGCAGCAGTCCCTCAAGACCCGTGTACGTGAAACTTTTTCGGCCCGCGCTGGCGGTAAATTTCGTACAAGGCCATGCCAGTTGCTACCGAGACATTCAAACTCGGAGTATTTCCCCTTAATGGAATTGAAACTAATGCGTCGCAACCGCGCTGTATCAAAAGGCTCAAACCGTCAGCTTCACCGCCCACAACTAACACAGTCGGACCCGAAAATTTGACTGTATCGATCGATTGGCTGGCATCTGCAGCCGTGCCGTAAATCCAAAATCCTGCCTCTTTCAATTGTTCCAAGGCGCGAGTGAGATTGACAACCCTCGCCACCGGCAGATTTTCCAGCGCCCCTGCTGCCACTTTTCTCACTGCTGAGGTAATCCCCACGGCCCGCCGTTGCGGGATTACCACGCCCTGAGTTCCCAATGCTTCTGCGGTGCGAATAATCGCCCCTAAATTGTGGGGATCGTTGAGGCCTTCTGCTACTAAGATTACTGGCTGTTCGCTAGCAGCTTTTGCTTTGGCGATCAGTTCGCTCAAATCCAGATATTCGTAAGCGGAGATTTGGGCTGCTACCCCTTGGTGGTTGGCTTTGCGCGTGATGTAATCGAGTCGCAAATCGTCAACTTCGTCAATGATGCTGCCGTTGGATTTGGCTTCGGTTAGCAAGCTGTGAAATCGGGGATCGTAGCGCAGGTGGGGGACAACCCAGATTCGGTTGAGGACTTGGTGTGTTTCTAAGGCTGCTTGCACTGCATGGCGGCCGTAAATCATGTCTGTGTCTTCGTCTGGCTGTACGACTACCGCCGACCCATTTTCGACAGGGTAGCTGTCTCTGCTTTTGTTTCTGTCTCTGTTTCTGTCTCTATCTCTGTCCCAATTTTTGTCTCTGTTCCTGTCTCTGCCATAATTATTTTCTGCTGCCGGTTGGGGGCTGCTGTCTCTGTCCCTGTAATAGCGATCGCCCCGTGCCGCAGGCGGGCTGCTGTCCCTGTCTCTGTCTTTGTAAGGACGATCGCCCCGTGCCGCTGGGGGGCTGCTGTCTCTGTCTCTGTCTTTGTAAGGACGATCGCCGCCCCGGTATTCCGATCGATTTTCGCCATCGTAACTGCGTTTAAAACCCGATCTTTCCGGCATTTCTCGGGATCGCGGGTCAAAGGGCGATCGCTTTTGAGGCCCTGTGGTGGGTCGAGTGTCAGGACGGGACTGCCTTTCTGCGCGCCCGTAGGGTTTTGAGTCTTGACGGCGGGCGTCGCCTTTGAACGGCTTGCTGTCAGAATGCTGGGGATTCGGTTTCGGAAATTTTCTCATTTGTTTGTTGTGGCAATAAGTGTGGCAATAAGTAATTTTTGGTCGATCGAGAGATTTGGGATTGTCGATCGATTGGAGATTGGAGATTGACGGATTTATCGATCTGAGATCTGTCAAATATTTAAGAATCCGTATTTTCCGTTTTGATTGACGGACTATTTTGAGAGATCTATTTCAATCCCTGCGTGAAAAATGTCGCCTTTCACTGTCAACTGTCAACTGTCAACTGTCAACTTTTTAAGTTTCTTGAGGACCGAGTTCTAAAAGTCCCATAAGGTGCGTCAATCTTTCGGGATCGGTGAGGTACAAGTATCCCACCAAAGTTTCTAAGCTGCTAGCTTGTTGGTAAGTTTCTGCATCTGCCCGTTTGGAACGGCCCGCTGCGGCATTGCGGCCGCGCTTGACAATTGCTAATTCTGTGCTGCTCAAGTAAGGAGAGAGCGATCGCAAGTGACGCGCTTGAGTTTCGGCCCGTACTTGACCCACCACCAGTTCGTGATAAGCATTCAGTCTTTTCGGCGGTACTAAGTACAAAGTCCGAACGTAGAGTTCGTACACCGCATCTCCCAAATACGCCCAGGCTGCGGGTGAAAGCCTTTCGATTTCTGCTGGTGTCGCCATCGCCGGATGCAGTCGCTGTAAACCGATCTCTTTTTGAGACTTAGCGCGAGACTCAGCGAGACTCAACTCTAGGTGGTCATCGGCGATCGGCGACATAATTTTTTAATAAGACTTCCGCACAGCTCGATTTTTACATTCACTTAGTTGTTCTGCATACATTCGATTCTGGTAATAATAGCATCTTTTGTGTTTTGGCGTAACCACTACGGAGATTTTCGACCTTGAGGTGAGAGGTTTTTTGAAAAAAATTTGGTTTCTCACTCCTCGATCGTAAATTCTATCAATTTTTCGCATTCAAATCGGTGCGTTTTTTCTGGCGTTTTAATCCCGCCATTCCTGCTAAAGCTAAAGCCGTACCTGCAAGTGCGATCGGTTCGGGGACTGGTTGTGCGAAGTCATCCTCTGAGACTAACTCGTAATTAATAGCATCTTGTCGCGGTGGAAGAGATCTGTCCAAAAGAGTATTTCGCACGCCGTTGCGTTCGCGAGATTCGTACAAAGAGACGATCGCAGTGCTGCCAAATACATTACTGTTCGCCCTCCAACTTAAATTGAATGAAATCTTGTCAATATGTCCTGCGTAATTGTCGCTGGGCAGAACCCGATTAACCCATGACTGACTGTGAGATCCCTTACCTACTAATCCATCAAAATGCAGTTGATTTTGGCTGAAACGGCCGTAATAATAGGAAACGTAGGATCTTCTGATGCCGGATGAAGTTTGCTCCCCTGCTAAGTTCTCAAATGTGGGATTTATGGTAGGATCTCCTTCAATTGTGGTCGTCGTGTCATCATTGTATGTAGTTTGTTTGTAAAACAACTTTCCTTCGATTATCGGTTGCAACATCACGCCATCAAAAAAAGGATCTACTGCTGCACTTGCTGCCCATTCGTCTAATTTTGATTGCGATATTTTATTGATTTTGAAATAGCCGTGAAACAGACTTGTATCAAAATTGTACGTGAGAACGGCTGCTTGAACTTTGGGGACGATCGCGGTTAATGTCGCTGTGGAGGCGATAGCGATCGCTCCTAAATACTTTAAAACTTGTTGTCCTGATTTTCTGTTCATCATCCTACCTCTTTTTTGTTTGTTTTAGGCTGTTAAATTTCGCTCAACTGTGCGGTTCGATCGATATTCATCCTGTCGCTTACTTGGATCGATCGCCATTAGTTTTTCGCATTCAAATCGGCGCGTTTTTTCTTGTGTTTTAATCCCGCAATTCCTGCTAAGGCTAAAGCCGTACCTGCAAGTGCGATCGGTTCGGGAACTGGTTGAGCGCAGTCAATATCGGTATCCGATACTAACTCGTAAGTAACGGGATTGTATGTGATATTGTCTCTAGCCAAGTTTACTGTTGACCCGCCTTCGCGTTCTCGATAATGGTTGGCATAAACAACTACACTGCTACCAAACACGAGAGATCTCAAGTCCCAACTCCAACCTGTTGAAAGTCTTTCAATGCCTCCCGGATCGCTGCCGAATGGCGGAACTCTATAAACGAATCTCTGACTGGTACCTCCCACACCTGACAAGCCGTCAAAATGCAGTTGATAATCACTGAAACGACCGTAATAATAGCTAACTGAATACCCTGGTGTTGCTAAATTATGCGATTTTGGCACTGTTTCTGGGTCTGCCTCTATCACTTTTTCTGGGGAATACCTTAGAAAATCTGGAGTGTAATCTGTTGTTTTATAAAATAAATGTCCTTCGATTATCGGTCGGTATTGTATGATATGCTCTGAAGGATCTGCTGTCGATCGGGCGGTTATTTCGTCGATTTCTGACTGCGATAATTTATTGAATTTGAAATAGCCTTTAAACAGATTAGTATCAAAAGTGTAGGTGAGAACTGCTGCTTGAACTTTAGGGGCGATCGCTGTTAATGCCGCTGTGGAAGCAAGGGCGATCGCTCCTAAATATCTGAAAACTTTTTGCCTTGACTTTCCGCTCATAATTTTCAGCTTGTAGTTAGAGTTATTATTTTCAACTTTCAATCCTACATCAACTTTAACTTGTCGATTTATTTTTATTTTGATATTAATAATATTTAATTATTCTACTACTCCGGACACTAATTATTGTTAAGCTTAAATAAAAATAATAACGCTTTTTTGATTTATATTAATTTTAAATTGTTTCAATAATAGTTGGCAGCGCCTCTACGGATTACCTAAATGCTTGCTAGAGTGATTTCTTCTCGAACTTAAACGAAATTTATCTCCAAGCAAAAGGAGATTTTAGATTGAAGATTGTTCGATTTCCCAATTACCAACAGTTAAAAAAATATGCTATCCAGTATAGAGAACTGGATAGCGAATTTAATGCACTTTTGGATCAAGCATCCTTGACGTTTTTTACGGCTTCGTCAACCGAAGGCTGCAAAGACAAAAATTTCTCTAAGCGAACCAGTTTCACAGTTTGAGTTACGCGGGGATTGGAGACAATTTGCAAAGTCCCCTCCAGAGTTTGGGCCTTCTTGACAAGTTGCACCAGTGCGCCCAGGCCCGAACTGTCCACAAAGTCTATCTGAGACAAGTCCAAAATTACGTGTTTTGGGCCCTCATCGATACATTTGCTCAGTACCTTCCGAAAAGTTGCCTCTGAAAAAGCGTCCAGCAGACCGGTCAGGCGAAACAACTGACAGTTATTCCTGACTTCGCGAGTGCCTCTGAGGCTAACGGTCAGGGTCAATGACTCAGGAATGACACCCTCCTAGCTAGATATTGCTTAAAGTTGAGGATACATTATACGAGGTTTTTGGTTTTGTGTCTACTGTTTTTAGTCATTGGTCATTAGTCATTGGTCATTAGTCATTAGTTATTGGTTATCGATCGCGATCGGGACTGGTGACTGCTGGCGAGGTTAACTGTTGACCAAGGACTGATGACTGTTGACTATTGACTGATGGCTGCTTTCCGATTGTCTCGCATCGCCTGGACGAATCGATCGAACAAATAGTCAGCATCGTGGGGGCCGGGACTGGCTTCGGGATGGTACTGAACGGAGAACAGCGGCAGGGATTTGTGCTTCAATCCAGCTACAGTGCGATCGTTCAAATTGAGGTGAGTAATTTCTACTTCGGGAGTCAGCGATTCTGGGTCGATCGCAAAACCGTGATTTTGGCTGGTAATTTCAACTCGCTGCGTCAAACCCGCCGGCTGGTTCAATCCCCGGTGTCCGAACTTGAGTTTAAAAGTATCCGCACCCAAGGAACGGCCTAAAATTTGGTGCCCCATACAAATGCCAAATATCGGTTTCTCTGACTCTAACAGCGCTTTAGTAGTAGCGATTCCTTCCGTAACCGCCGACGGATCTCCCGGCCCGTTGGAGAGAAAAATGCCGTCGGGATTGTGTTTGAGAATTTCCTCTGCTGGGGTGTCGGCGGGAACAACGATTACCCGACAGCCGTAACTCGCCAAACGGCGCAGGATGTTGCGCTTGACTCCAAAGTCGATCGCCACTACAGTCCACTGTTCGCCGCTGTCTGGCTTGACTGTCGGGCTGAACTCCCAAAGCGCATCCGTAGCCTCATTCCACTCGTAAACCTCGCGGGTGGTAACTTCTCGCACCAGATTCAGCCCGGCCATGCTGGGGGCGTCTTGCACTTGCTCCAAAAGTTCCGCCGGATCGAGAATAGAGGTGGAAATGCCACCGTTAATTGCTCCCACGGTGCGGATTTTGCGGGTGAGGGCGCGGGTGTCGATGCCGTAAATGCCGGGGATGTTGTATTGTTTGAGGTAATCTTGCAGGGATTGCGAGCAGCGCCAGTTGCTGGGACGGCTGCAAACATTGCGGGCGATCGCGCCTCGAATTTGCGGGCCTGCTGATTCCTCATCTTCCAGATTTACCCCCGTATTCCCCAATTCCGGGTAAGTAAATGTGACAATTTGGCCGCAATAGCTGGGATCGGTCAATACTTCCTGATAGCCGGTCATCCCAGTATTAAATACTACTTCGCCCACGACTGTACCGCGAGCGCCAAAGGACCAGCCGCGGTAAGCAGTACCGTCGGCCAGGACTAGGAGAGCGGGTTGTGCTGTAGAAATTGACATGGCATCCTTAATTACTGTAGTTGGTTTTATTTTTATCACTGGCTGGGATTTGATGCTAGACCTGCAGCTTTTTTTCGGTTTGCAGTCAGCGCGTAACTGCAAACCCAATTAGAAACTTAATTTATACCAAAAGACTGTTGTCGCTGTTACCTAGAACAGCAGAATTCCCCGACTAGAACGGTACTCCGTTTGGTAGTGGGATGAATGCGAGTGAGACGACGATTGAGAACCCGACAAGCCCAACAATCGGCAGATCTCCCAAGGAGGGCTCTCATGTTGTCGCCCACAAATTCATTGTCTTATTTTATCTGAGTATTTCTGGATAAAACTATGCTATCGTAGACCCGTGATAGTTAAAGAAGCCAAGCTAAAACACGGTACAGCAGAGCAATATTCTGCCATTGATGATGCCATCCGAACAGCTCAGTTCATTCGGAACAAAGCCGTTCGCTATTGGATGGATAACCAAGGTACGAGTAAAGCCGATCTGTACAGTATATGCAAAGACTTAGCCAAAGAGTTTGACTTTGCTAAAAAGCTCAACTCCGCCGCTAGACAAGCTAGTGCTGAACGTGCTTGGGCTGCTATCTCTAGCTTCTATACCAGATGTAAAAAGGGCGAAGGAAAGAAAGGCTTTCCCAAGTTTAAAAAACATTATCGCTCTGTTGAATACAAAGTTTCAGGCTGGAAGCTATCTGACGATTGCAAATCGATCGCATTCACAGGTTGCAAGATAGAGATTTGTCGTGATACGAATGCGGCTTTAAATATCTTGCACAAAGGATTGAACATTCTTGGAGTTGAGTGGAATAAACACAGTACCTCTGGGCAAGAGGAATCTGCCGAGAAATCGGGAAAGCATGGGGAGAAGACCACCGCTGTTGCTGATAAGTAATTTGATGCAATAAGTGGACTTCAATGAGCCATGAATAAGAATCCCCCGCTATATCGGTACTCCGATCCTTCGGCGGGAGTATGTCAAGATCGAAGCATAGCGTTTCACCCAACTATGGCCAGCAAATCCTCTCTGAATTTACTTTCGCACTTAACAAAACATCTACTCAAGTTTCAAAACCGACGCCAACCCGTACTGGTTTTAACAACACTTCTAGCTCTAACCAGCTCTATTTTAGTTGGGACTGCTGCTAGCTCCTCGCGAGTGGCGGCTCAAGAGAGGGAGGGGTGTTTTATGCGCACCTCATCAGGTCAAACTTTTAACTTAAGTCAATCCGTCTGCGGTTTTGTCCCCCAAGAATTGGCTCCCACTGATGCGGCTGCTGCCAAATCGGGAGTTTTTCAAGCAAAAATTAAGCGCAGGGAGGCGAATATCCCGGTAATAGAAGTTACGTTTAACGGCAAACAAAAGTTTGAGATGATGGTGGATTCAGGAGCGAGCAAGACAGTAATTACGCCAGCAATGGCTCAAGCTTTGGGAGTTGTTCCTCAGGGAAGTATCCAAGCAAAAACTCCCAACGGAGAGGCTACTTTTGCTCTCGGTCGCCTGACTTCTATGGAAGCTGGGGGTCTGGCGATGAAAAATGTAGTTGTAGCAATCTCGCCTTCACTGGATATCGGACTTTTGGGTCAGGATTTTTTTGGCAATAAAGATGTGACAATCAAGCAAGATACGATCGAATTTCGCTCGCGATCGTAATAGGAAGGAAGAAGGAAGAGGGAAGAAGGAAGAGGGAAGAAGTAGGTATGAGAAAAAACCTAAAACCCAAAACTTAAAACCTAAAACCTAAAACCTAAAACCTAAATTTAAAATTAGTTAGCCGATGAAACTAAAAATTTGCCAATTCGGGATCAGTACGGTTTGTTTGAGTTCGATCGCGATCGCCCCCGCTGTCGCCCAGATCGTCCCCGATCGCACGCTGCCAGTCAATTCTACAGTTACTGTTAGCGAAAAAACTAGCTCGATCGAGGGCGGCACTCGGGCGGGAGGCAATTTATTTCACAGCTTTCAAGAATTTTCAGTTTTGACTGGTAACACGGCTTTTTTCAACAACTCTGTAGATATCCAAAATATTTTTACCCGCGTTACGGGCGAGTCGATTTCTAATATTGACGGTACGCTCAAAGCCAACGGTACTGCAAATTTATTTTTGCTCAATCCTCACGGAATTATTTTTGGCAAGAATGCTGCATTAAATATTGGCGGCTCGTTTGTGGCGAGTACGGCGAATGCAATACAGTTTGGCAATGGTAGGGAATTCGGCATTAATGTTGGCGGACAAAATTCACCTTTACTGTTAGTTAGCGTTCCCCTAGGATTGCAGTACGGACAAAATCCTGGAACTATTATCAACCGATCGACCGCTGGATTGGCAGTGCGATCGGGCAACAGTTTGATACTTGCCGGAGGCGATGTGAGAGCCGACGGCGGAAAATTGCTGGCTCCGGGAGGGCGAGTCGAGCTGGGAGCCTTTACAGGAGCCGAAACTGTCGGGCTGCTCTTCGGTAACAATGTGAGTTTAAATCCGATAAGTGCGATCGCCAGAGCCGATGTATCTCTCACAAACGGAGCCGAGGTGAATGCACGCGCGGGTGGCGGCGGAAATATTGCTGTCAGCGCTGGGAACTTCAGTATGTCAGGAGGAAGTACGCTACGTGCGGGAATAGCAGCAGGGTCGGGTGCGGCTGGCGCATTGGCGGGAAATATAGATGTGAATGCGACGGGGGCGATCGCTCTTGATGGTGACGGAACCTTCCTTTCTAATGCAGTGTTAGAAAACGCCACAGGCACCGGAGGCGATGTTAACCTCACGGCCAACTCACTTACTGCAACCAACGGCGTGCAAATATATGCAGGCACTCGCGGGCAAGCAGATGCCGGCAGCGTGAATATGAATGTCAGCAATGCAGCCTCCTTTGACGGGGCGAAAACTTTCTCCAGCGGTGCGTACAGCCGGGTGGAAAGCGCGGGTAGGGGTCAAGGAGGCAGCGTCAATCTCACAGCAGGCTCACTTTCTGTAACTAACGGTGCTGTCCTGCAAGCGAGTACCTTCGGGCGGGGGAATGCGGGCAGCGTTAACATTAACGTGCGCGAGACAGCGATTTTTGACGGGACGACTATTGATGACAATGTTGTTTTCTCTAGCGGTATCTACAACCGAGTAGAGACAGCCAAAAGCGCAGTAGGTGAGGGAGGAAGCATTAACATCGCGGCGGGATCGCTATTTGTGACCGGCGGTGCTGTGATTACTGCCAGCACCGGAGCCCAAGGCAATGCTGGCAATTTAACAGTGATTGTCCGGGATAACATTATTTTGGATGGCGCCGGCCCGCTGTCGCCATCTTTGGGATTCTCACAATCCAGCGGTTTGTTCAGCAGTGTCAAAGAAACTGCTGTTGGCGAAGGCGGAAATATTCGCATCTCAACTAGGTCGCTTTCGGTGACAAATAGTGCTTTGGTAATTGCCAGTGCTTTGGGTAAGGGAAACGGTGGCAGGATTTTGATTGATGCCGATACAGTCAATCTAGCAGGAGTTGACGACGGACAACCCAGCGGCATCTATAACACTACTGAGCCAACCGCAACGGGCAGAGCAGGAGAAATTACAATTAATGCTAATAGCTTGCGAGTAGCCGATGGAGCAGTTATCACTTCCCGAACTCTCAATGCCAGCGACGGCGGCAGTATTGTAATTAATGCCCGCACTTTTGAAGCGATTAACGGCGGGCAAGTTCTAACTACTGCTAATAGCCGTGGGAGCGCCGGGAATATTAATCTCAATGTTTCTGAGAGTATGATGCTTTCTGGGAGCGATCGCACTTTTGCTGGCAGAGTTTTCGATGCCGGCACAAATTTTTTACCCAACACCTTCGGTGCTGCTAGCGGAATCTATGCCAATACATCAGCAAATTCTACAGGTGCGGGCGGCAGTTTAAACGTTCAAACCGGACAGTTAACTGTCCGAGAAGGAGCAGAAGTTACTGTTAGTTCGGATGGCAAAGGAGCGGCTGGGAATTTGAGAATTGATGCACGATCGATTCGTTTGGATGGCGGCGCAATTAAAGCGACAACTCAAGCCGGAAATTTCGGCAACATTACATTGCAAGCACCCGATCTGCGAATGCAGGGCAACAGTCAAATTACTACTAATGCGTTCGGCACTGCCATCGGCGGCAATATTAACATCGACACTCAGTTCTTAATTGCTAAAGAAAATAGCGACATTCGCGCCAATGCCGTTCGCGGTCGCGGAGGAAATATTGTAATTAATGCTGAAGGTATTTTTCGCTCTTTGGACAGCGACATTGACGCCAGTTCGGAATTAGGAATTGACGGCAACGTAGAACTCAGAACACCCGCTACAGATCCCGTACAAGGATTGAATCTGCCAGAAAATCCCGGAGTTCCGGCGCAGTTAACGCAAGCTTGCGAAGCTAGTCCCAGAAGGGCAAGTCGGTTTGTAATTACCGGGCGCGGTGGTTTGCCTCCCGCTCCCAGGGAGCTAGTTAGCGGCGATAATAACTATCAGATACCGGAGCAGCTTGTGGAAGCTCAAGGCTGGATTATTAACAGCAAAGGTGAGGTGGAATTGGTGGTAAATTCGCCGGAGGTTGTGCCTTACAGCCCCGGCGCTGCGCCGCCTATTTGTGAGTGATATTATGTTCGTTTGTAGTGAAGACTTGAGTCCTCAAAAAGAAGGACGGAAGTCCTGACTGCGAAATGTTTTTGTTATGAAACTAAACTTTTTACGGCTGCTATTAATTCATCGGGCTCTGCGGGTTTAGCAAGGTGGCGCTGGAATCCGGCAGATATGGCACCTTGTCGATCGACCTCTCCAGCGTAAGCCGTGAGCGCGATCGCGGGAATTTCTCCGCCTCGATCGGCCGATTGCCTTCTCAGCAGTCGCATTAGCATATAACCGTCCATTTCCGGCATCCCGATATCGCAAACCAACACGTCGGGTAATGACTGTTCGATCGACTTGAGGGCTTCGAGTGCAGAAGAGGCTATGCTAACCCCTGCACCCGCATCCTCCAAAATAAACGACACAATATCCCGAATATCCGGTTCGTCGTCCACCACCAAAATCCGCAATCCGGTAAGATCGATCGTTGAAGTTGCCGGCGAATTATCTCTCGGTGTTTGAGTGGGAGCCTGTATCAACGGGAACCTGACGGTAAAAGTAGCGCCCAAACCTTCACCCGGACTCTCGGCCCCAACAGTGCCACCGTGCAGTTCTGTAAGGTAGCGGACGATCGCCAGCCCCAATCCCAAACCGCCAAACTTGCGAGTTGTCGTGCCGTCTTCCTGCCGGAAATAGTCAAATACGTAGGGCAAAAACTCCGGTTTGATACCTTTACCGCGATCGATAACTTGAATTTGAGCGCAAGTATCAATTTGTTCCAAGCGAATTTCTACTGACTCTCCTGTTGGGGTGAATTTTATAGCGTTGGAAAGCAAGTTCCAAATCACCTGCTGCAAGCGCGCCGAGTCTCCCAAAATTTTTCCCGCCGGTAAGTTTAAGCATTTTTGAATTTGAATGCCTTTCGCTTCTGCTGCCAGCTTGACGGTTTCCATAGCAGATTCAACGGTATTTGTCAAGGGAACGGGAACTTGATTTAACACCAGCTTGCCTTGCAAAATCCGAGAGACATCGAGCAAATCTTCAATTAGTTGAGTTTGCAGTCTGGCATTGCGCTCGATCGTTTCTAAAGCCAGCTTGGTTTTTTGCGGGTCGAGGCGGCCCGATTGCAGCAGCTTCGACCAGCCGAGAATCGGATTCAGGGGCGATCGCAATTCGTGGGACAGCACCGCCAAAAACTCATCTTTGATGCGGTTGGCTTTTTCGGCTTCGGCTCTGGCTGCTTTCTCCTGTTCCAGCACCCGATCGCGCTCGGCCTCTGCTTGCTTGCGATCGGTAATGTCAATCACCGAACCCACATAACCTTGGAATTCACCGCCAGCCCCAAATCGCGGGCTAGCAGCATCGATCGCCCAAATATACTCGCCGTCAAAGCGCCGCAAGCGGTACTCCAGGCGGAACGGTTCCCGGCGATCGTTCGCTGCCAAAAAAGCACGCTCTGCAGACTCGCAGTCCTCTGGATGCGTCACCTTCAGCCATCCAAAACCCAAACTCGATGCCTCTGTTTGACCTGTAAACTCGTACCAACTTTGGCTCAGATAGGTGCAGTAGCCCGTCGGATCTGTGACCCAAACCATGAAAGGAGCATTGTCTGCCAAGTTGCGGAACTGTTCTTCGCTGTCTCGCAGCGCTGCTTCAGCTTGCTTGCGGTCTTGAATATCTGTGGCAGTACCGAACCATTTGATGATTTGACCGCATTCGCCGGCGATCGGGATGGCTTGGTGCAAATGCCAGCGGTAGGTGCCGTCGCACCTGCGCAGCCGACCTTCAGCTTGGTAATCGCTCCCCGTTTGTTGTGCGGCCCTCCAGCAAGCCCCCAGTTCCGGCAAATCTTCTGGATGAACGATCGCCTGCCAGCCCTGGGCTTGCACTTCGGCGAGTGTCTGCCCGGTGTAGGTTGACCAGCGCTGGTTGACATCTAGCAAGTTGCCTTGGATGCCGGCTGTCCACACCAACTGCGGGATCGATTCTACGAGATAGCGGTAGCGTTCCTCGCTCTCTTGCAGTTGCGATAAAGCAAGTTTGCGATCGGTAATATTTGTGGTAAAACCGACAACCGCAATAATTTTTCCATTCTCGTCCCGCTGCAAACAACCGCGTTCCCACACATCTACCCAGCTACCGTCTTGATGGCGCACGCGGTATTCGTCTTGGTAGCGATCGGCACTAGCAAGAGATGCCAGCTTGGACTGCAAATAGATTAAGTCGTCGGGATGAATGCGCTCGGCCCACCACTCCCGCGTAGCCTCTGCGTCTTCCGGCTTGACTCCGAGAAGCTGAAACAATCCCTCGGAACGGTAGACTGAGTTCTCTGACAGGTTCCACTCAAACACGATGCCATCGACTGCCTGCATTGCTGCCTGAAATCGTTCGTTGAGCTGGCGCAGGGCGGCTTCTGCTCGTTTTTGGGCGGTAATGTCCTGAAAAATCACCACGATCTCGCTGACGCTGCCATTGTCTCCGTAGAGGGGAGCCGCCGACAGGCTGACAATTACCTTTGAGCCGTCCTGTTTTTGACGGTAGGTTTCCATACCGAGAAATGTTTCTCCGCGAGCAGTGGCTTCGCGCAATTGGAGGCATTCGTTGAGTTGTTCCTGGGAAACGATCGGAATTGGCCGACCCAAAACCTCCGATTCGCTCCAACCAAACAGGCTTTCTGCAGCTTGGTTCCAGAGTTTGACCTCGGCATCTGGTTTAATTAGGGCGATCGCTAAAGGCGAGGCTGCAATTAGTGTGCTTAAGGTTTGATTGGTTTGTCGCAGTTGCTGTTCGATGCGCTTGCGATCGGTAATATCGATTCCAACTCCCAAAAGTTGTCGCACCCTGCCTTCTGGCGTTCTGCTGAAGACAACCGTGCGACTGAGGAACCAGCGCCATTGGCCGCGGGCATTTTGGAGGCGGATTTCGATTTCGATCGCCTCTGGTGGCTTTGAAGCGTTGCAGCGTTCTAGGTGCGCTGCGATTTGCGGTATATCGTCTGGATGCACCGTTTTTGGTATTACCTCAGACCCCATCTCCAGCATTTGCTCTGCCGTGTATCCCAGCAGTTTGCCCACCTGAGGGTTGATGTAAACGTGGCGCTGCTCGATCGCATCGTAAACGGACAGCACGCCGGGGAGGGTTTCTGCGACTTGTTGGTTGAAGCGCTGGCTTTCTTGCAGGGCTGCTTCAGTTTGTTTGAGAGCGGTAATATCGGTGTTAGTACCGACCCACTCTACGATCTTCCCGGACTCATCTTTTAATGGTACGGCGCGGCAGAGATACCACCGATCGACTCCATCGCAATGCCGCCAGCGAAACTCTGTCTCGTAAGGCACTCCCGCCGCGATTGCGGTTTCCCACTGTTGCTGAATCGAGTTTTTATCGTCGGGATGCACCCGATCCCAACCGCTTGCCATTGCTTCGGCAAAGGAAACGCCGTAGTAGTTCAGCCACTGCTGGTTGCTGAAACGGAATTCCTGGGAGGCTCCCATCACCCAAATGGCGTGGGGAATGGCATCAATTAGGGATTGCAACTGCTGTTGGGAATTTGCTAGGGCTGCTGCGGTTTGTTGGCGATCGGTGATGTCGATCGCCAAGACTGAGAGTCCGCCGTTCCAGGGAGAAACGCGCAAATCGAACCAGCGCTGCCAAGTCGGGTAGAAATATTCAAACTGCACGGGTGTTTGCTCCCTCAAAGCCCGATCGAACTCCACCCAAACCTCAGTACCCACAGTATCTGAGAACAGCTCCCAAATGCAGCGACCCAGAACCTGTTCTCGTCGCATTCCCACGAGCTCGCAGTAGCGATCGTTGGTGTAGGTGTAGCGCCAATCGCGATCGAGGGTAAAAAATCCGTCTCGGATACTTGACAAAATGCTTTCAATCTGCAAGCAAGGTGCGATCGGGGGCGGGCGATCGACTTTAAGGCACAAATGTTGTTGGCAATCACGGGCGTTGGCGATCGCAGTTGTTACTTGTCCCGCCGCTAAATCGAAAAAGCCCCGGAGATCGCCATCTAATGCCCGCAGGGGGCTGACTCCGATAATTATTACCCCTAAGGTTTCGGGCGATCGCACCAAGGGGATAACTGCTGCGGTGTGGGGAGATTGCGCCCCCGCGCCCCCCGGTAAAAGTCCGAATTTTGTTTCTAAATCTTCAAGGATTTGGGTTTTGCCTGCTGCGATTGCTGGCTGCAATTGCCAGTTGTCGGGGGTTGTGGCGGATGTCAGATCGATCGACTCCGGGCTGGCGATCGTCCCGGCTGCTAATCCGATCGTACTTGCCAGCTTTGCCGATCGGCCGCCGTCTTCTAACAGGTAAAACAAAGCAAACGGAATGTCGGGATTGCTGCTCAGTACGACTGCGGAAATTTCGCAGGCTGCTGCTGGTGTTTTGGTAGCAATTGTTGCTGCAGCTAATTCGCGCAGGGCTGCGAAGCGGCGATCGCCCAAAACCCGCTGGGTGTCATCGATGCAGGTGCAGAAAACGCCTGCAACTTTGCCGCCATCGCTGCTTGCCGGACTGCAGGAAAAGGTAAAATAGGTTTCTTCTGGATATCCGTTGCGTTCCACAATTAACGGTAATTCGCGATTCCAGGTCGATCGACCTTCCTGCAAAACTGCTGCTGTTTGCGGGCCGATCGTGTCCCAAATTTGGGCCCACACTTCTGATGCCGATCGGCCGAGGGCTTCGGGGTGGTGCTTGCCGAGTACAGGAATGCCAGCATCGTTATAAAAGTTGGTGAGGTGTTCTCCCCACCAGAGAAACATCGGGTAGGAAGAAATCAAGAGCGATCGCACTGCGTTTTTTAAGCTAGAAGGCCAGTTTTCAACGGCACCTAGGGGTGTTTGCGACCAATCGCGCGATCGCATCAGCCCTCCCATTTCGCCACCGCCTGCAAAGATATCTTCAGCTACTGATACTTCTCGCTCCACAGTTTTTGTTCCTGCTATCTCAAAACTGGATACTTATCTAAATATGATTTTTTGTTGTCGCAGGCAGTTAAATATTTACAATACGATCGGATGTCTGGCTTGCCGGTGCTTAGCAAAAATACTGCTTTATTCATACTGCATCAGTGGTCTCGCTTGCCTCTACCACAGGGAAGATTTCCTGTGGCAATTCTTAAAAAAATCTCAAATCCCTCGCTCTCCCCAATCTCAAAACAATCTAAAATCTAAAATCTAAAATCGCTCGATCGTCCGTTATTTCACCGCAAAAATTCAATTAATTGCTGCAATTTCACCCAAGGTTCGCCGCTGGCTAAAATGTCTTTAGCTAAAGACACTCCTGCACCGTGAGAACCCAAAGGAACTGCACCTCCTACTTGCAAAGCTAAAGACGCATTTAAAGCTACGGCATCCTGTTGGGCGCGCGTTCCTTTACCTTGCAAAACGTTGCGTAAAATGTCAGAATTTTCTCCAACATCTCCTCCTTTTAAAGAGCCGATCGGGCTTGGTGTCAATCCGATCTTTTCGGGTTCCAAAGTAGTTAATTCGACTTTGCCATCGGACAAAACTGCCAAATCTGTAATGTCTCCCAATCCAGCTTCGTCCAACTTTTCTCTACCGTGAAGGACGATCGCCAATTCCGTTCCCAACTCGCCCAAAGCTTGCGCTACAGTCGATACCAACCCCGGATCGAATACCCCGATTACCTGGCCTGTAGGGCGCATGGGATTGACGAGCGGGCCTAAAAGGTTAAAAACAGTCCGCACTTTTAAAGTACGCCGGAGCGGCGCTACAGCCTTCATTGCGGGATGCCAGCCCGGAGCGAATAAAAAGGTGATGCCGACTTCACCTACGGCAGCTTTAACTTTGGCAGGATCGGCGCTGAGGTTGACTCCCAAGGCTTCGAGTACGTCAGCGGAACCGACTTTACTGGATGCCGATCGATTTCCGTGTTTGGCGACAGGGACTTTGCCGGCGGCGGCGACAAAGGCGACGGCGGTGGAAATGTTGAAGGTTGATGCGCCGTCGCCGCCGGTGCCGCAAGTGTCGATTAATTTCAGATTGGCGATCGAAAATGGGGACTCGCTGGCTAGAGATTGAGACTGCAACACGCCAGCCATCCCCGCCAATTCTGCAGCAGAAATACCTTTGGCTTGGAGGGCTGCTAAAATAGCGCCGGAAAGCACGGGGGGAATAGCTTCTGCCAACCATCCCTGCATTAAGTCGGCTGCTTGCGATCGCGAGAGAGATTGCTTGTCTAATAGTTGTTGCAGCAGGGAAGGCCACAGGGGAGAATCAGTCATGGAATTTTAGATGGGAGATTTGAGATGGTGCGAAGCAGGATGCTGGTTCTCGATCGCGGCGGGGGTGACGCAAAACCGAGAATCGATCGGGATTTTACCAGACTTGCCGGCCAAATTTTGCGCGCCTCGGTTCAGATTTTTGCCCAAATGCTAGCACCACTGCGGAATAAATCCCAACAGGCTAGATCGATAATGAATTTTTTGATACAACAATGCTCCCCCAGATTGTGACAATTGTACATAGCGAACCCATGTCTGCATGGATCTATCGACAGTCAGCACCAGGATCTGCCAGCAAAAATCAAGTTCAACGGACTGGATTGGTAGCAAACGTCAAATTTGGATTGGCGGATGAGTGGCAAGGATCGAGCCGATCGTGGTTAGCGTTAGCTTTGGCACTGGCTGGAAAGCCCTTGCCGGGGATCGCTTACCGTTCGTCAAATCGGTACTTGGTGCTTTACCTGGAGCAGTTCGATGGTTGTATAATTCGCTAACCAAACAAGAGAAACTGTCTTGACGCTAACTAAATTTAGGGGTGCGTAATTGTTAATATATTCAGGGAGATTTTAAAGAACGGATTTAGCTAAAATAACTGCTACAAAAGCAGGTAAATTGGTCGATCCGATTTTGACATTTATTTGTGCATCTATCACAAACAGGACGGACTGCTTAAGCTGTCATCATTTACTAACAAATTACAGCGCAGTAGATGCAGTGAATCAAGAGTAAATAAATACAGCAGTGTCACTGGCAGTTAGAACTCTAGCGGTTCTCGATCGGGTAAAATACAGATCTTATCCAAGGGTGCAACAATATGGTATTCCGATCTTTACTGCTGGCAATTGAGAATAAATAGAAACAACCGTAGGGGTTTGCGGTTGATTTCTCGCTGCGAGGCGACACAGCTAAAATCCACTATTTGCTGCGGGAAGATTAATAACCAGGTTTATACATTACCGCGATCGATTTTTTGGGTTTTAGCCATATTGCTAACAGATAGTCAATTATCTTAAATTTTTCACAGTAAGCCGGGTATTCACAAGTGAGACACCAAAAATTGGACAATCAAACGATCGACTGTAAATTGGAAAATAAACCGATCGACTTCCTTAATGTCGAGGAGGCACTGCACAAAATGGAAGCAAAATATTACAGTATGTTTGAAAATGCGGTGTCAGGCATTTTCCAAACCACCTACGACGGTCGCTACATCAGCGCTAACCCAGCTTTGGCTCGGATTTACGGATATAATTCAGCCGCAGAATTAATGGACTGTCTGACTGATATCAGCGATCAGCTTTACGTCGAACCAAATCGGCGCGATGAGTTTATTTGTGCTTTGCAACAAAAGGGTGTCGTATCGGATTTTGAGTCGCAGATTTATCGCCAAGATGGAACAATAATTTGGATCGCTGAAAATGCGCGGGCTGTCTGTGATGAAGCAGGAAAATTGCTCTATTACGAAGGTTTTGTGGAAGATATCACTCAGCGGAAGCAGGCAGAATTTGCACTGCGAGAAAGTGAAGAGCGCTTGCGATCGATCGTGGAAGGAGTTAAAGATTACGCTATATTTATGTTAGATCCTGAGGGATATGTAGCTAGCTGGAATTCGGGAGCCGAACGCATTTTAGGATACAGTTCTCATGAAATTATTGGCAGTAATTCCGAGTGTTTCTTCACGAAAGAAGATATTAAAATCGGCAAGCATCAAGAAAAATTAACGATCGCGACTGCAGAAGGTAGATACGAAAATGAAGGCTGGCGGCTGCGCAAAGACGGCTCGCTATTTTGGGCAAATATTATTGTTACTCCTTTGCGCGATGAAAGCGGGGAACTGCGCGGCTTTTCTCAAATCATGCAGGACATTACCGACCAAAAGCAAGCTGCAGAGGAAAAAATGCGGTTGATTGCTTCTTTGCAGGAGTCGGAAAAGAAGTTCCGTACCCTGTACGAATCGACTACCGATGCGGTAATGCTGCTAGATGAAAATGGTTTTTTGGATTGCAATCCAGCAACTTTAAATTTATTTGGATGCAGCACTCTATCGGAGTTTTGCGGCAAGCATCCTTCGGAATTTAGCCCGCTACAGCAACCGAATGGGGAAGATTCTGCGAGTTTAGCTAGAGAACAAATCGATACAGCTTTGCGATCGGGAAATTGTCGTTTTGACTGGCGTCACCGCCGCTTGGATGGTTCGGAATTTCCGGCGGAGGTGCTGCTAACTTCTATGGATGTTGGCGGCAAAATTGGGCTGCAAGCAGTGGTGCGCGATATTACTTCCCGAGTGCAGGCCCAGGAGGCTTTGCAACAGGCAAATGAGGCGTTGGAATGCCGCGTGCAAGAGCGAACGAGTCAGTTAGAAGATGCGATCAAACAGTTGCGGTTGTCGGAAGAAAAGTTTTCTAAAGCTTTTCGATCGAGCCCAGATCCGATGACTATTACTACTTTTGCTGAGGGTAGATTTCTGGAGGCTAACGACAGTTTCTTGTCCGCGATCGGTTACTCTAAAAATGAGGTAATCGGCCATAAAGTACCTGAATTAAATATCTGGGTCAATCCTGAATACAGACTTGATTTTCGGCAAAGTTTGCAGGAAAAAGGTGTTGTTCGCAATTACGAATGCGAGTTTCGGATGAAATCTGGATCGGTAGTTGTATTTCTGATGTCAGCGGAATTGATTAATTTAGATGGTGAACTCTGTATGCTGGCGGTAATGACAGATATTACCGATCGCAAGCGGGCTGAAGAAGCTTTGCGGGAAAGCCAGCGGGCATTATCGACGCTGATGAGCAACTTACCCGGTATGGCTTACCGCTTCCGCAACGATCCCGATCGCAGCATGGAATTTGTCAGCGAAGGTTGCTATAAGTTAGCAGGTTATTATCCCGAAGACTTTATGGAAACCAAGCAAGTTTCGATCGCCAAGTTGACTCACCCGGACGATCGCGATATCTTGTGGAATGCCGTACAAGTTGCTTTAGAAGAAAATCGACCCTATCAGCTTACCTACCGCATTACTTCTAAAGACGGGGAATTAAAATGGGTTTGGGAACAAGGTTTGGGAGTGTTTTCTGACTCGGGAGAATTGATAGCTTTGGAAGGGTTAATTACAGATATTTCCGAACAGAAACGCAGCGAAGAAGCTTTAGTGCGATCGCAGATTGAACTGACGCAGCAAAAACTTCAACTGGAATTAACTTTGCAGGAATTGCAACAAACTCAAGCGGTATTAATTCACACTGAGAAAATGTCTACCCTCGGTCAAATGGTAGCCGGTGTCGCTCACGAAATTAACAATCCCGTCAGCAGCGTCTGCGGCAATCTCGTTCATGTCGGTCACTATACAGAAGATTTGCTGGATTTGATCGATATGTATCAGAAACACTGCCCGGAACCGCCGGCAAACATTCAAGATAAAATTGAGGATATCGAGTTAGAATTTCTGTTAGAAGATTTGCCGAAAGCGATGTCTTCGATGCAGGTAGGGGCCGATCGCATTCGGGAAATAGTACGATCTTTGAGGAATTTCTCGCGCAAAGACGATTTTCAAATGACTACAGTTAACTTGCACGAGGGGATTGAGGGAACGCTATTAATCTTGCAAAGCCGCCTGAAATCCCGAGGTGGCTATCCCGAAATAGCGGTAATTAAAGAGTATGGAAATTTGCCATTAGTTGAGTGCTATTCGGGTAAAATCAATCAGGTATTTATGAATTTGATCGGGAACGCGATCGACGCGATCGAGGAGTATAACGAAGAACGTTCTGTTGCTGAAGCAAAAGTTAATCGCAGCAAAATCAAAATTAAAACAGAAGTTCAAAACTCCCAAGTTGTAATTCGGATTTCTGATAACGGTCCCGGTATGCCAGAAGAAGTTTGCCAGCAATTGTTCGAGGCATTTTTTACTACCAAACCAGCAGGTAAAGGTACGGGTTTGGGGCTGTCAATTTCCTATAAAGTCGTGCAAGAACACGGTGGAAATTTGAGTTGCGTTTCTGCACCCGGACAAGGGGCAGAGTTTATCATTGAACTGCCGATTAAACAGTTGATAGTTGACAGTTGACAGTTGACAGTTGACAGTTGATAGTTGATGGTTGAGGGTTGATAGTTGATGGTCGATCGTTGATGGTTGAGGGTCGATCGTTGATGGTCGATCGTTGATGGTGCGAGCTTAAGAGCTCGCGATCGATAATATTACTGCTTTAATCGCGGTCAATCAATCGTCCAGGATATTATTGTTTAACTTGCCAGCAGTGCGGAGGATTCGCCCTGCTAAAATAGCAGCGCCAAACCCATTATCAATATTCATCACGCCAATACCCGACGCACAAGAATTTAACATCGTTAACAGTGCAGCAATACCGTTGAAACTTGCACCGTAACCCACACTGGTGGGGACAGCAATTACCGGACAATCCACTAAACCACCCACAACACTGGGCAACGCTCCTTCCATTCCTGCTACTACAATTAAAACATCTGCTTGGGCGATGAAGTGGAGGTTTTGCAGCAAGCGATGGATTCCCGCTACTCCCACATCCCAAAGACGGTTAACTTTAAAACCCAATAATTCGGCAGTTATAGCTGCTTCTTCAGCGACTGGTAAATCCGATGTTCCAGCAGTAATTACGGCGATCGCACCCGGATATTTAGGCTCCATGTTTTGAGGAACCAGCGCGCAAATTCTTGCCATCCGATAGTATTTTAGTTCGGGGATTTGGGCTTGCAATTGCGTAAATACTTCCGGCTCGATCGAAGTTGCCATCACGGGCAAATCCCGATCTAATTCTCTATTTTTGCGTGCCATCACTTCGATAATCTTGACGATTTGTTCGGGAGTTTTTCCCGCACCCCAAATCACTTCAGGAAAACCATTTCTTAAACTTCGGTGGTGGTCAATTTTAGCAAAGTCTTCTACTTCTTCAAAACCAAAATTTTTCAGCTTATCTAGCGCGCTATTAATTGTAGTTTCTCCGGAAGCTACTGATTCTAGAAGATTTTGCAGTTTTGATCGATCCATAATTTTTTACCTTCTCTCGCCTAATAATCTTTGTGCCTGATACTTTTTTTGACATACTTCCGCCACTAAGCGGAGTACCGCTATAGTGGGGGCATTCTGCTGTCCTAGGTAAAGTACAGGGCGATCGCCCTAATCGCTTCTCATGCTCGATCGCAGCGCGCACCTATAGCAATCGCCAAAGCACTCTTGACATTCAGGAACTCATGAATAAAGTCCTTATCCTGCTAGAATCAACGGTTTAATTCCTGTATCATAACTGTCAACTGTCAACTGTCAACTGTCAACTATCAATTGCCCTACATATCGATCCTCATGCTCAAATCGAGCCAACTCGATCGGGTAATGGGCGCGCTACTAGAAATGTAATCAACTCCGGTTTCAGCAGCGCCTCGAATGGTTTCTAGGGTAATGTTACCTGATGCTTCAATCTTCATCCCAGGAGCTTTTTGCCGAATTAACTGCACCGATTCTCGCATCAGTTCTAAAGGCATATTATCTAACATAATAATATCAGCTTGATGCTCGATCGCTTCTGCTACTTGAACTAAAGTTTCTGTTTCTACTTCTATGGTGAGTGGGTAGGGGATGCGGGAGCGAATTTGAGCGATCGCGGCTGCAATTCCCCCGGCGGCTGCGATGTGATTGTCCTTAATCATTACAGCATCATCTAAACCCATCCGATGATTGATTCCCCCGCCAAGTTGTACGGCATACTTCTCTAAAATTCTCAAGCCTGGTGTAGTTTTGCGAGTATCCACCAATTGAGTTGGCAAATCGGCAATCTGCTGCACGTATTTATCAGCCAGCGTGGCGATTCCACTCAAGCGCATCGCTAAATTTAGGGCAACTCGTTCGCCCATTAACAAAACATCAAGGGGACCTTCAATATTGGCAATAGTTTGGCCGCGATCGCACTTTTCCCCCTCTTTTACTAGAGGTACAAACTTGACTTTGCTGTCGAGCAATTGAAAAACTCTAGCGGCGATCGGCAATCCAGCAATAATGCCTGTTGCTTTAGAAACCCATTTGGCAAATCCCGCTGGCGCACCATCGGGAAACAGACTTTGAGTAGTACGATCGCCCCTACCAATATCCTCCATCAACCAACTTTGCAACAGCGGATCTAATACTAAAAATGGTGGCAATATCGCTTTTTTTTCGTTCATTTTATAGTCGATCTTTTATAGTCGATCGTTGATAGTTGGTAGTTGATAGTTTAGAGTGCGAGCGTCTCCAGCTTGCGAAAGGTGGTTGGTAGTGCGATCGCCCCCGCGAGCTAACCGAGTTAACAGTCGATCTATTCCCAATTCCCAATTCCCAATTCCCAATTTTTATTCATTAATTTTGCTGTCGATCGACCTGACTCGGCGGAATCTTTTCAATAGAAATCAGTGCTTCCATAATAGACTCGACAATCGGTGCCGCCACTACCCCGCCAGAACCTCCCTGAGGTTCGTCAACTACCGCCAGCACCACATACCGAGGAGATTCAACCGGAATTATGCCCACAAAACTGGTAATAATCGAATTCTTAGAATAACCGCCTCCGGCATTAGCTTTTTGAGCCGTACCAGTTTTTCCCGCAATCCGATATCCGCGAATTTGTGCGGCTTTCCCCGTTCCGCCTTCAACCACAGTTTCCATCATTTCTAACACTTGCTTAGTAGTTTCTGGGGAAAAAACTTGCTTCGGTACGGGGCGGGGAAGTTTCCAATAAGCTTGACCGTCTCGATCGTACAGTCCCCGCACAACGTGAGGAGTTACTAACTTTCCGCCATTAGCTAAAGCACCGTTAAGCTGCACCAACTGAATCGGAGTAATCGAAAAACCCTGCCCGAATGCTGTCGTAGCAACTTCCACCGGAGAGTGAACAAATTGGTCGCGATTTTTGAGCTGGCTGGTTACTTCAAAAGGCAAATCCGTTCCCGCAGTTTGTCCGAGTCCGAGTTTTTCTAAAGCTTGATAGTAAAGTGAAGGCTGCATTTTTCTCATGATATGCACCATGCCGACGTTACTAGAATACTTCAAAATCTCAGTAACAGTTGAAGGGCCGCGCGCGCCTGCTTTTTGGTAATCGGAATTTTGGATTACCCAAGGATTCATGAAAATCCGACCTTCGTCGTTAAATACTGTATCGGGTTTGACTGTACCTGCTTCGAGAGCGATCGCTATATTGATCGCTTTAAAAGTCGAACCCGGTTCGTAAACATCGGTGACAGCCCAATTTTTGTAGCGTTCCAAACCGAAATTAAAATATTGATTCGGATCGTAAGTGGGTTCTGATACGAACGATAGCAACTCACCGTTGCGAGCATCCATGACGATCGCCGCGCCCCGCTTCGCCCGGTGTTTTTCCATTTTTTCCTTCAAAGCAATCCGCGTAGCCCGCTGCAGGCGGCTGTCGATCGTTAATTGCAGTTTCAAGTCATCAAATTGGACAAATCCCGCCGTCAGCCGATCGGGCACCCAATTGCCGTCGATCGCCCTGCTAAATTGAATTGAGGGCATCGATCGTTCGAGCAAATTCTGCTGGCTGTACTCTACTCCCGCTTGCCCTTTGCGTTCCCCATCCACATAACCGAGGATATCCGCCGCCAAGTCCTGTTGCGGGTAGAAACGCTGCTGCTGTCGCACCAACTCCAAACCGTCAACGGGACTGTGTTTGATTTGCATTCCCAGCACTCGATCGGCCACTTCTTGGGGCAGAGAGTCAGCCACGGTAATGCCACTTTCAGCTAGGTTAAATTTTTGCAGCAGTTCCGCGACTGGCGAATTGCCCTCGCTGGTTTGAATGGGTAGCAGGGGAGCAAGTGCGGTAGCGATTTCGTCCTTGGTGCGATTGAATAACTTCGGGTGAGCGTAGAGGGTGTATACCTGCCTGTCAAGGGCCAAAATATTGCCGTGACGATCGACGATCGAGCGTCTGGGTACGAAGGGGCGAGTTTTGAGAGTTTGCTGCTGCTCGGCTTGTTTGCGCAGTGTCGGCCCCCGCGTTACTTGCAAGTAAAACAAATTCACTGCCAGCCCCAGTCCCGACAGCACCAATACCGCCCACACCGCCCACAAGCGAAACTTGTGACGATGCGAGCGATCGAGCCGGGGTCGGGGAAATGCTGGATCTGGTTGTTGCAGGTGTTTGGCGGCACCGCTACCAACAGAGCGTTTGGTCGGTTTGCCCCGCAGAATCCGATCGCCCTGAGAGTGCGGGCGCTGGGAATCGGGCGATCGGTGGCGGTCAAAACGGGAATCGTAGCCCATAAAAATTCAAACTTTTAGCCATTGTTAACTTTTACCGATCGCCGATCGCACTCCTACCCCCAGGTCTCTAGAATTTGCCTCAATAACCCAGAGGTGTTTGGTCCTCGGCTCGATTTTCGATCGCCGGATCGAGATTGGGGAGCGCAGTTTCTTCGGGTGTGCGGCTCTCAGGGACTGGCTCAAGGAAAATCAGATCGGCCGGATTCTGAGGTGCTAAACCGGTTTCGGGATTTTCGGCCTCTTTGGCAAGTTGGTGTTTCATCACTTCGCTGCCAGCGCTCAACTGCTGTTCGCTCAGGCGCAAGTTTTCCAGCTTTTGGTACTCTTGACTCCACTGCTGCTCGCCGTAAACCGTCAACCCGTAGAGCGTCATCGCTGAGCCTGCGAGCAAAAAAGCTACTGCACAGGAGGCACGCTGTACCTGCAGCAGCGATCGCAGCCATGCGGGCTGTCCCTGCGGATCGGGCAGAACTTTGAGAACGGGTATTTGCGGCCGAGTTATAACTTTTTCGCTCGCAGGGTAGTCGGGCAGCATCGGCCCGGTTTTTGCCCGCCGCGCTCGGGCGATCGAAGTAATTTTGCCGTTGGCTGGGGCGGTCGCCGGCTTGCGGGCAGCTCGGGGACGCCGGGGCTCTGGGGATCTGATAGCAGCAGTCATAGAGTTCACAAAATAGATTTCACAAATGCTTCAGCTCGATTTTAGCTTGCAAGTTGTCCGGGCCGATCGGGGGTAACGACAATCGGGCATTCGATCGGCGATCGGAAAGCTGGGTTTAAAACCACGTCTTTTGAGAACGACTTGGTTTCCGGCTTTGCTGCCCCCAATCGTGTAGTATAGTGTACAAAAGTCGGGATAAGCCATTGTCTTGACTCGCCTGTGGACTCTTCGGGAGAGTCAGACTCTCGAAAGTAGCATTACTTGCCGGAAGTGTCAAAAATTACAGCGCCGAGAATTACAGCGTCAAGAATTACAGCACTTTTAGGGCAGTGGATGCGCCCGCAAAAATAGCTCGCAAGCAGACAAACCCATCCTACCACCGGTTTTTTTGACTTCAGGATTGGCAAAAATTAGGAAATCTTTGCCAATTTGGTAGAATCAATGTGAAATTTTTTAGTAAATGCAGTATTGTAATCAACGAGCTAACCATCGTCGATCCATTCGTGCCAGCATTGGTTCTCAAGTACACCATCCCCTTCCTTGCGACGGGTTTTGAATCTTAAGGAGTGTTTATGAACAAAAAATTGATTCGTCTGACTTTGGCACTGAGCTTGGCTGCCGCTCTCGGCGCTTGCGCGGGCGATACCAGTGCTCCCGGCGGTGCTAGCCCGTCTCCTGGCGGTGGCTCGTCTCCGGCAGTTAGTCCTGCTCCGGATGCTTCTCCTTCGCCCAAGGAATCTCCTAAGGCTTCTCCCGGTGCAGCTTCTCCTGGCGCAGCTTCTCCCGGTGCAGCCTCTCCTTCTCCTAAAAAGTCTCCCTAAGAAAGGGCGATCGCGCAGTGTCCCAACAAGCTTAGCCAGCGGCTGAAAAGTTCATCGCTCCTCGCATTTTTTAATGCCGCTGGCAAAAGCTACTATTTGGGCTCTACTGTTTGTCTGGTGCTTTTGCTGCAGTTCTTGATTTTTTAACTAGACAGGCGGGAATTCCCCTTCCTCGCCAAGCGTTGTGACGCTTGATGTGCAAGGGACATAGCGTAGCAGGGAGGGGATGAGAGCCGTGCGAGGCGAGCAAAATATAAAGCCAGAAAATTAGTGGCTAAAGTCCACTCTAAAATTATGGGAAAACTTATATTGAGGTTGACCGATTTTTTCCTAGCTCTAAGACTTGCAATAATTGCTTGCATAAAGTATCCGATATGCCTTTGGATGTTCGTAATTGGGATTGCCCTAAATGTAAATCTCGAAACGATCGCGATGTGAATGCGGCAAAAAACATTAGAGATGAAGCCTTGCGGTTTTTGGCATTAGGAACTAGTGCTACTGCCAGTGGAGGGAATGTAAGTCGTGGTGGCAAGATTTCGGTCTTGTCAGATGCTGTTCCCCGCGAAACTGGAAGCTCCATCCTCGCCAATGAGCGCGTAAGCGCGAAGTAGCAGGATGGGGTAGTTCACATGTGCTGTAATATTTCTATCAAAACAATACGGGAGCTTGAGAACCCCTGCCTTTACTTGAGGGGATGAAAAGCGACGCGACGGGTTTTAACCCGTTGTTTCTCTTTCCCCTAAATACTCCTGCCGCAGTTAGTATAATTAGATAGGAGGTGATAAAAAACCTGTTAACTTTGACTTACGAATATAAAGCCAGCCCGACCAAAGAACAAGTCCAGATTATCGAACACACGCTAACCGTTTCACCAACGGATTGCAGACACGCGAAAGGATTGGCACTTTAAATTAGCCCACAAACTTTGCGACAGTGCTGGAATGATATTTGTTGAAGATATCGATTTTCGCGTTTGGGCTAAGGGTATGTTTTGCAAGCATACTCTTGATGCCGGGTTCGGGCAATTTATCTCAATCTTGCAATGGGTGTGTTGGAAGCGCAGAGTATACTTTGACAGAGTAAACTCATATTACACTTCCCAAGTATGTCCGCAATGCGACGCGCACACTGGCCCGAAACAGTTAAGTGACAGAATTCATGAATGCCCTCACTGCGGCTATACCACGCATCGCGACGTGGCAGGGGCACAAGTAATTCCCTTTTCAAGGTATAGTTCAATTGTCACCAGGGGAGACGCCTCTTGGACGTTAAAGAAAATGCCTGTGGAGATGGTCTGGCGGGGACGGGCAACCGTCTAGTTAAGAATCGAAGAAGCAGGAAGAAGAAAGCATGAAGGCGCGGTTTTTAACCCGCCTTCATGCAACCTTTGAGAATCCCCGTCGATTCATCGCGGGGAGTACGTCAAACTAGGACTGACTCGACAGCCAACTCGGACAGCGTGTCTGGGTTGAGAACACCCAATCTTTCCCGCTAGCCAGCTAGGGACGAACCCTACAGGCTAATTAGTGTGAAAATTGCATCCGAAACTGTATACTGCTGCGAGCAATACCGACAGATTTAGGCTGCGGGCAAATAAATCATTTGCCGTGCAGCTCAAGTTCGATCGGCTGCTGCGGCGACAACAGGGCAAATTTATGTTAAGAAGTAGCATTAACAAAAAAAATTGTATACAAATGTAAAGCGCCGCTCGCTCGCAAATTTTTTTGATCACCATTTAGTCAAGTAGTTCAGGTAGGTAGTTTTATGCTCGCAACCGTCCCCTCAGACCAGATTGACCGTATCGTGTGGAACCAGCATCACGATCCATTTGAAGTGCTAGGTCCCCACCCGATCGACTCCAACGGCAAACAAGTCTGGGCCGTGCGCGTTTACCTGCCGAATGCGGATGCCGTATCGGTAGTGGTTCCGGAGACGAGAACCGAATACCCGATGAAATCGGTACATCACCCGCATTTTTTTGAATGCAACATCGATACCCCAGAACTGGCAAACTACCAACTGCGGGTCAAAGAGGGCGATCGCGAACGGTTCATCTACGATCCCTACGCCTTTCGATCGCCCAAACTCACAGAATTTGACATTCACCTGTTCTCGGAAGGCAACCACCACCGCATTTACGAAAAACTCGGAGCTCACCTCACCGAAGTAGACGGCATCGCCGGAGTCTACTTTGCAGTTTGGGCCCCCAACGCCCGCAACGTTTCAGTTTTAGGGGATTTCAACTACTGGGACGGTCGCAAACATCAAATGCGGAAAAACCACAACGGCATCTGGGAATTATTTATTCCCGGACTCGAAGCAGGGACGCACTACAAGTACGAAGTCAAAAACCAAGAGGGACATCCCTACGAAAAATCCGACCCCTACGGTTTCCAGCAAGAAGTGCGGCCGAAAACAGCCTCGATCGTCACTGACTTAGATACTTATACTTGGAACGACAGCGCTTGGATCGAAAAGCGCCGCCACACCGACCAACTGACGCAGCCGATTTCAGTTTACGAATGCCACATGGGTTCTTGGCTGCACGCCGCCTCTGCCGAAATTCCCGTGGGGTCTGACGGAGAAGTAGAACCCGCAGTGCAGGTTTCAGAACTCAAACCGGGCGCGCGTTTCTTAACCTACCGCGAATTGGCCGATCGCATGATTCCCTACGTCAAAGATTTGGGATACACCCACATCGAGATGCTGCCCGTCGCCGAACATCCCTTCGACGGTTCTTGGGGCTATCAAGTAACGGGCTATTTCGCCCCAACTTCCCGCTACGGCAAACCGGAAGATTTTATGTATTTTGTAGACCAGTGCCACGCCGCAGGCATCGGTGTCATTGTGGACTGGGTGCCGGGGCATTTTCCCAAAGACGGACACGGTTTGGCATTCTTTGACGGCACTCACCTTTACGAACACGCCGATCCCCGCAAGGGCGAACACAAAGAATGGGGAACTTTGGTATTCAACTACGGCCGCAACGAAGTGCGGAATTTCCTAGTAGCCAACGCTTTGTTCTGGTTTGACAAGTATCACATCGACGGCATTCGGGTCGATGCGGTAGCTTCGATGCTGTACTTGGATTATTGCCGCAAACCGGGAGAATGGGTTGCCAACCAGTACGGCGGCCGGGAAAATATCGAAGCTGCAGATTTTGTGCGGCAGGTGAACCACGTAATTTTTAGCTATTTTCCAGGGGCATTGTCGATCGCCGAAGAATCTACCTCCTGGCCGATGGTATCTTGGCCGACTTATGTAGGGGGCTTGGGCTTCAACCTGAAATGGAACATGGGTTGGATGCACGATATGCTCGACTATTACCACATGGACCCGTGGTTCCGGCAGTTCCACCAAAACAACGTAACTTTCAGTATGTGGTACAACCACAGCGAGAATTTTATGCTGGCGCTGTCCCACGACGAGGTAGTTCACGGCAAAAGCAACATCATCGGCAAAATGCCGGGGGACGAATGGCAGAAGTTTGCCAACGTGCGGTGTTTGTTTGCGTTTATGTTTGCTCACCCCGGCAAGAAAACCATGTTTATGGGGATGGAGTTCGGGCAGTGGCAAGAGTGGAATGTTTGGGGTGATTTGGAGTGGCATTTGCTGCAATACGAACCGCACCAAAAGTTAAAACGCTTTTTTAAGGATTTGAACCATTTGTACTGCACCGAACCGGCGCTTTACACTCAGGATTTTGCTGAAGAGGGTTTTCAGTGGATCGATTGCAGCGACAACCGGCACAGCGTGGTAGCGTTTGTGCGCCGCGCTAAGGATGGGGAGGAGTTTGTGGTAACGGTGTGCAATTTTACGCCGCAGCCGCATTCTCACTATCGGGTAGGCGTGCCGGAACCGGGTTTCTATACGGAACTGTTTAACAGCGACGCGCGGGAGTACGGCGGCAGCAATATGGGGAATTTGGGCGGTAAGTGGACTGACGAGTGGTGGTTCCACAACAGTTCTTATTCGATCGACCTGTGTTTGCCTCCTTTGGGCGTGTTAATTTTGAAGCTCGATCGGGAGAAAACATTGGCTGCGGTAGAAAATGAATAGTTTTGAGTCGATCGATCGGTTGGCAAATGTAACTTAATTTTTTAATAAAGCTACCCATTGTTGATTGTTTGGGTAGCTTTAGTAAAAAGAGCTGAATTTTCTTGAGAAGAGATAGATCGCCATGAAAAATCAAGCATCAAATGTTGTTTTTGACGAAAATTTTGCTGCTAATTACGATCGGCGATTCGCTAAATTGGCCCCGATGCGCAATGCGCTTCATTTGTCGATCGGCCTGGTACTTTCCGAACTTCCTGACAGCGCACGAATTCTGTGCGTCGGAGTGGGAACCGGCTTAGAATTGATTGACCTCGCTCAAAAATTTCCACAATGGCAATTTACTGCGATCGAACCTGCCGCACCGATGCTAGAAATCTGCCGTCAGAAAGCAGAAGAATATGGGATTGCCTCCCGTTGCACGTTTCACGAAGGTTATCTCGATTCACTTCGCGCATCAGAACCTTTTCATGCCGCAACCTGTCTTTTAGTTTCTCATTTCTTTATTCAACAAGAGGAACGGCGCAACTTTTTTCGTCAAATTGCCGCACGCCTTCTTCCTGATGGATATTTAGTTAGTTCCGATTTAGCTTCCGATATGTCTGGTTCAGCTTACCAAAGTCTTTTGGAAGTTTGGGTGCGGATGCTGAAATATTCTGAAGCACCTGCTGAAGAAATTGAGAAATTTTTGACATCCTACGGGCGGGATGTTGCCATATTACCGCCGCCAGAAGTTGCAGCGATTATTGCGTCAAGTGGATTCGATACACCTGTATTGTTTTTTCAAACTCTGCTCATTCACGCTTGGTATGCAAAGCGATCGCAGTGAGTTAAATCAGAACGAAATATCTCGTTTGCAACTAACCTAAATTAATTGAAATTGCCTGCCTCACTCAACCACTACGTTTCAGGTAAACGGCGGTAAACATCTCGATCGCCCTTGTTTTACTTGATACAATTATTCGCCTGAATCCGAACCGCTATTTTGCGACTGTTGGGAGTCGAATAAATTTACTGGGACGGGTTGAGGAATTTGGATTCCGGCAGCATCGCACGCTGTTTTAAGCGCTATCAATACTCGAGTTTTTGTCCGCCTCACCTGTGCTTTTTCCGGCAGCGTCCAATAGCGGACAATCAAATGCAATGAACCGTCGCTGATGCTGGAAATATCTACTTCGGGTACAGGCTTTGCTAAAACTCCTTCGACTTCGACAACTGATTGCATTAAGGTTTCAATTGCGAAGGATGGCGGTGTTTCGTAATCTACGCTTAATTCTAAGTCTGTCCGCCTGTGGGGCATTGCCGTAAGTACCCGAACTGGATTGGTAAATACTGTCGCATTCGGCACCACAACTCGCTCTCCTTGATAGGTAATTATTTGAGTCGATCGAATCGAAATTTCTTCGACAGTTCCTTCAAAGTCTTCGACAATTATTTGGTCGCCTAATTGAAACGGTTCCTGTAACAGCAGCAAGATTCCCGCTAAAAAGTTTTTGAAGATTTCTTGAAAAGCAAAACTCACAGCTACCGAACTCAATCCGATCAAACCGATGATGTCTCCCGGACGCAAAGCGGGGAAAGCAATTATGCAGGCAATACAACTGCCGGCAGCCCAAGCAAGGGCATAGCTGGTTTGCACGAAGAGCGATCGCAGGGATAAACTTTTAACTGTGCGTTGGGTAGCAGCCGAAACGATTTTCTGGAAAAATTTAGCTGCGATCCGGGTTAGGAAAAGCACGATTATTGCTGCTACTAGCGACGGCATCGACTCGATCGCTTGACCCAGCAAGTTCAATAAGCTAGTTTGGATTTGTTGAATTACAGCACCCATTTTTGGATTCTATCTGATTGGATTCTATCTGATAAGTTTTATGCAATTAAGTTTGATGCAATTTGCGATCGCGCTATCGGGCAGGCTAAAAAAGCTCGATCGCGCGTATTTAAAAAATTCACATCATTCAAGCCAGTGACAATTTACTAAAATCGCGGAACTTGCAGCTCAATGGGTTAATCTAGTAAAACTGGTAAAGTTAGATGCTTTCTGAGAAATAACATAATATGGTTGCTACACCCGTCAAGATTAAGCACGAAGTCAAAGACTTATCCCTGGCCCCCTTGGGAAAACAGCGCATCGAGTGGGCAGGTCGGGAAATGCCCGTATTGAAGCAAATTCAAGAACGTTTCGCTAAAGAAAAACCTTTTGCCGGCATCCGCTTGGCTGCTTGCTGCCACGTCACCACAGAAACCGCCCATTTAGCCATCGCCCTGAAACTCGGCGGCGCAGATGCGGTACTCATCGCCAGCAACCCCCTGAGCACTCAAGATGATGTAGCCGCTTGCTTGGTTGAAGATTACGGCATCTCTGTTTACGCCCTCAAAGGGGAAGACGCGGCTACCTACGAACGCCACGTTTACACCGCCCTGGACCACCGCCCCAACATCATCATCGACGACGGCAGCGACGTGGTAGCAGCCTTGATCCAGCACCGCCCGAACCAAATTTCTGACTTGATCGGCACTACTGAAGAAACTACCACGGGCATCGTGCGCCTGCGGGCCATGCTGAAAGACGGCGTGCTGACTTTCCCGGCAATGAACGTTAACGACGCCGATACCAAGCACTTCTTTGACAACCGCTACGGTACGGGTCAATCTACTTTAGATGGGATTATCCGCGCTACCAACATCCTGTTAGCGGGTAAAAATATTGTGGTTGCAGGTTACGGCTGGTGCGGCAAAGGCACGGCATTGCGGGCTCGCGGCATGGGCGCTAATGTAATTGTCACCGAAATCGATCCGATCCGGGCGATCGAAGCTGTGATGGACGGTTTCCGCGTGATGCCGATGGATGAAGCAGCCAGCATCGGAGATATCTTTATCACTGTTACCGGCAACAAACACGTAATTCGCACTCCTCATTTTGATGCGATGAAAGACGGCGCAATTGTTTGCAATTCCGGTCACTTCGACATCGAAATCGATCTCAAATCTCTCGGTGCAAAAAGCGGTGATGTAAATACAGTCCGGCCTTTCACCCAAGAGTACCACCTCAAAAATGGCAAATCGATTATTGTGTTAGGCGAAGGTCGTTTGATTAACTTGGCTGCTGCTGAAGGCCACCCCAGTGCCGTGATGGATATGAGCTTTGCCAACCAAGCTTTGGCCTGCGAACATCTTGTCACCAACAAAGGCAAATTAGAGCCCGGTATTCATTCAATTCCTGTGGAAGTTGACAAAGAAATCGCACGCTTGAAGTTGCAAGCAATGGGCATTCAAATTGACTCTTTGACTGCCGAACAAATTGAGTACATGAATTCTTGGACTTCGGGTACTTAATTAAGTTTAGATTCTTCCCGATCGCGCCTGGAAACGAACGCCGGGAGGCAGAATCTCCAGAAACTTCGCAGGCGCGATCGAGCTAGAAAATCGCTTGTTTGAGTTGCCAGATAGAGTCTGGAAGTAACATCGCGATCGATAGTATTGACTGCGATAAGTCAGGTTTGTAGCGAGGACTTAAGTCCTCTGAAAATGCGGACTAAAGTCCGCACTACAAACCGTTTTTTTACGAGCAATAGTATCGATCGCAATCTAAAAACCTAACTCTCGACTGTCTGGACGATTTTAGATTTTAGATTGTGGAATTGTGGGATTGTGGGATTGTCGATTGCTATCGTGCCCTCAACTCTTCTTTCTTCCTTCTTCTTTCTTCTTCCTTCTTCCTTCTTCCTTCTTCCTTCTTCCTTCTTCCTTCTTCCTTCGTGTCAACTGTTCGTAAATTAGCTAAACAAAATGGTTGAATGGATAACTAATACAATGGAGTCGATGGGCTATCTAGGCATCGGACTTCTGATGTTTTTAGAAAACCTGTTTCCGCCCATTCCCTCAGAATTGATTATGCCGCTGGCAGGATTCACCGTATCGAGGGGCGATATGCAAATGATACCAGCGATCGCTGCCGGAGTAATCGGTACAGTTTTAGGGGCATTTCCTTGGTACTATGCTGGTAAATTAATCAGCGAAGAAAGGTTGCGGAACTTAGCTGACAAATACGGCAAGTGGCTGACAGTATCCGGCGCTGATATCGACAAAGCAAATGAATGGTTTAACAAACACGGCGGCAAAGCCGTATTTTTGTGCCGCCTCGTACCCGGAGTGCGCACCTTGATTTCACTACCGGCGGGCATCAATAATATGCCCTTAATCCCGTTTATACTCTACTCAACAATCGGAACCACTATTTGGGTAACATTCCTCACAGTTGTTGGATACAAACTCGGAGCAAATTACGAACTCGTAGATGAATATCTCGGCCCGGCTTCCAAAATAATCTTAGTAATTATCGTCATCTGGTGTCTCTTGTGGGTAGTCAGAAAGAAAATGCGCCAAGAATAAACTCCCAGATAAACGCAGAAACCATCAAAACAATCTGCGTTCATCTGCGTTTATCTGCTGCCATCTGCGGTTAAAAAAATTTATCTGCTGTGTTTACCTGCTGCGATCTTCAACTAAAAAATACCGACAGTCGTTCACCTGCCGAACTCGGCAGTTTTAAAGTAGCGATCGCTCCAATGCTAACAATACATTCAAACTCATAAAAAACATAAAAATTTAGGCAATTATTTAGAATTTATTTAAGCCGAAATCGATAATTCGTGGGAAAATAAGAGCGTATTTATATCGGCACTACAAAGTATGTACGAAAAAATTACACCCCCCACAACAGGTTCTAAAATTACTTTCAAAAACGGTTCGCCGATCGTCCCTGACGATCCGATCGTTCCTTTCATTCGCGGTGACGGTACGGGCGTTGACTTGTGGCCGGCATCTCAGAAGGTAATGGATGCTGCGGTAGAAAAGGCCTACAGCGGCAAACGCAAAATCAATTGGTTTAAAATTTACGTCGGCGATGAAGCTTGCGATGTCTACGGAACTTACCAATATTTGCCGCAGGATTCCTTAGACGCCATCAAAGAATACGGCGTCGCCATCAAAGGGCCGCTGACAACGCCAATCGGAGGCGGAATTCGATCGCTCAATGTAGCTTTGCGGCAAATCTTTGACCTTTACGCCTGCGTGCGGCCTTGCAAGTATTATGCCGGTACGCCATCGCCCCACAAAACACCGGAACTGCTAGATGTAATTATTTACCGGGAAAATACTGAGGATATTTACCTAGGAATTGAATGGAAACAAGGCAGCGGAATTGCCAATAAATTGATTGAATTCTTGAATAAAGAATTAATTCCGGCGACACCGGAACACGGCAAAAAACAAATTCGCCTCGACTCGGGAATCGGCATCAAACCGATTAGCAAAAGCGGTTCCCAGCGTTTGGCGCGGCGGGCAATTACCCATGCTTTGCGGTTGCCGAAAAACAAGCAGCAAGTAACCTTGGTGCACAAAGGCAACATCATGAAATACACTGAAGGCGCTTTTCGAGATTGGGGTTACGAGTTAGCAACTACCGAATTTCGCGCGGAATGCGTGACGGAAAGGGAGTCTTGGATTCTCAGCAACAAAGAACACAATCCCGACATTAGCTTAGAAGACAACGCGCGCAAAATAGATCCGGGATTCGATGCTTTGACTCCGGAAAAACAAGCAGACATCTGTCAAGAAGTTGCTGGCGTTCTAGATGCAATTTGGGACAGCCACGGTAACAAGCAATGGAAAGACAAAATTATGGTCAACGATCGAATTGCTGACAGCATTTTCCAGCAAATTCAAACTCGACCCGGAGAGTATTCGATTTTGGCGACGATGAATTTAAATGGGGATTATTTATCCGATGCTGCGGCTGCGATTGTCGGCGGATTGGGTATGGGTCCGGGGGCAAATATTGGCGATGAATGCGCGATTTTTGAAGCTACTCACGGCACTGCACCGAAACACGCTGGCTTGGATAAAGTCAATCCCGGTTCGCTGATTTTGTCGGGGGTGATGATGTTAGAATATATGGGCTGGCAGGAAGCTGCAGATTTGATTAAGAAGGGTTTGGGTGCAGCAATTTCTAACGGTGAAGTTACCTACGATTTGGCGAGGTTGATGGAACCGCCGGTGCCGGAACTTAAATGTTCTGAGTTTGCGGAGGCGATTGTCAAGCATTTCGATGATTGAGTTTGTGCAGCCGCAGATATTGCAACCGCAGATGAGTGCGGATTAAGGCAGATATTGCAACCGCAGATATTGCAGATGAACGCGGATGAACGCAGATAGGTGTTAGGTTTTAGGTTTTAGGTTTTAGGTATTGGGTTTTAAGTTTGTTCTAATTTCGATCGCCCACATCAATTACCTGCACCTACAACTTACGATCTAACACTAACTACCTGATTCTTGCTTCTTGCTTCTTGCTTCTTCCTTCAAATAGATGGAACTGCCATGCCTCGCTGTACTGCGGAACGTTGTTGCAAGGTTTCTGCCCAGCGTTTGAGGTGGGGATGGTTGTCGAGGCTTAATCCTTGAAATTCGTAAATCGCAACCCAGGGATAAGTAGCAATGTCGGCGATTGAGTATTCGCCGCAAATGTATTCGGATTTTGCGAGTTGATTGTCTAATACTCCGTAAAGTCGCAGAGTTTCTTTTTCGTAGCGTTGAATTGCATAGGGAATTTGTTCGGGTGCAAAGCGTTTGAAGTGGTTGAGTTGCCCGAACATCGGCCCGACACTGCCCATTTGAAACATCAACCATTCGATAACTTGAAAGCGACTTTTTCGATCGATCAGTAGCAGTTTTCCGGTTTTTTCGGCAAGATAGATCAGGATGGCACCGGACTCGAAGACGGTGATGCCAGTATCTCGATCGACTATCGCCGGGATTTTGCTGTTAGGATTGATGGCAATGAATTCTGGGCTGAATTGGTCGTTTTTTGTAATGTCGATAACTTTGACATTGTAGGGTAAGCCTACTTCTTCAAGCATAATCGATGCTTTGCGGCCGTTGGGGGTAGTAAAAGTATAAAGGTCTATCATAGTTGACAGTTGACAGTTGACAGTTGATAGTTGACAGTTGACAGTTGATAGTTGACAGTTGAGCGTTGACAGTTGAGGACTGGGTTTTTAAGATGGGGATTTATACCCAGTTTTCCAAACTTTGGACGGCGTGCGATGCCGGATGTGCTACCCTATTTTTTGCTATAATTACATTATAGTGATTTAAGCCCCCTAACTAATAATAATGGATATTCTGGAAATTCTCAAAGAAGACTATCGCAGGTTTCCTGAAAATCAGACTTACAGCATTTATGCAAAAGATGTTTATTTTGAAGATCCGGTGAATCGATTTACAGGGTTCGATCGCTACCAAAAAATGATTGGCTTTATGGCTGCTTTTTTTCAGGATATCAAACTCGATTTGCACGATATTTCTCAGTTGGGAGATACTGTAGAAACTCGCTGGACTCTGAGTTGGAAAGCGCCTCTGCCTTGGCGACCGCAAATGGCAATTAGCGGGAGAAGCGAACTGAAAATTAATAGCGATGGTTTAATTTGTTCTCACATCGATTACTGGGATTGTTCGCGATTGGATGTTTTCAAACAATTGGTATTTCCGGTGCAAACTAATGCGTAAAAATTCGGCTTATTTTTTTTTAGATCGTGTTTAACTGCTTTATATTGTTAGCGGATTCATAAATCACCTTTCCTTTTTGATGATTTCTTGCATGAAAAAATCATTCCAAGCAAGTCTTTGCTCTACCTCTTGAGGACTCCTGACTAACAAATCTATAGCAAACTCTGGCTGAACTTTATTTAAAATTTCCCATATTTTGCGCAAACTGCTTCCCTCATAAGGTAAAATTACCAATAAATCTACATCCGAATCATTCTGAGGCTCTCCATAAACATACGAGCCAAATAAAATGATTTTTTCTGGCTTAAATTCAGTGACTATAGCCCGGCTTAATTGCAGGATTTTTTCTCTTGCTATTTGCGTTCCTTTGAGTGGAAGCTCTGGTTGCTGAGACTCAAGATATTCTTCGAGTTGCATGGTAAATTCTACTCTTTTAAAATTGCTATAATTAGATTGCTAATTGATATTATATCGTGAATTTAATGTACTGACTGTCAATTTATAGCATAAACCTATATGCTAGCCGATCGTTTTAGGAAAATCGAAAATCTAAAATCGATGATTGACATTCCACGGATTTAGTGCATGGCAGTCGATCGCCCAAATTAATTCCCATACTAAATTAATCTCTGTTACAATCCGTTACAATGGATAAGTAAAGAACTTTCAAGCGAGCTAAACGATCGATGCGCTTAATATTAATGACTGGAAAAGGAGGCGTCGGTAAAACCTCAGTAGCAGCGGCCACTGGCCTGAGATGCGCCGAATTGGGATACAAAACCCTAGTGCTGAGCACCGATCCCGCCCACTCTTTAGCCGACAGCTTTGACATGGATCTCGGTCACGATCCGCGATTGGTAAAACCGAATTTGTGGGGTGCAGAATTGGACGCCCTGATGGAATTAGAAGGCAATTGGGGCGCAGTCAAGCGCTACATTACCCAAGTTTTGCAAGCGCGGGGACTCGACGGCGTGCAAGCTGAAGAATTGGCGATTTTGCCGGGAATGGACGAAATCTTCGGTTTGGTGCGGATGAAGCGGCATTACGATGAGGGAATCTATGATGTTTTAATTATCGATTCCGCGCCGACGGGTACGGCTTTGAGACTGCTAAGTTTGCCGGAAGTTGGCGGCTGGTACATGAGGAAATTTTACAAGCCTTTGCAAGGCATTTCTGCGGCTTTAAGACCTTTAGTCGAACCGATTTTTAGACCAATAGCCGGTTTTTCTTTGCCCGATCGAGAGGTGATGGATGCGCCTTACGAATTCTACGAACAAATCGAAGCTTTGGAAAAGATTTTAACCGACAATACTGTAACTTCAGTCAGGTTAGTTACCAATCCCGAAAAATGGTAATTAAAGAATCGCTGCGAGCTCACGCTTATTTGAGTTTGTACAACGTAGCGACAGATTTAGTAGTAGCAAACCGGATTATTCCTGCCGAAGTAACCGATCCGTTTTTCCAGCGCTGGAAAGAGAACCAGCAGCAGTACAAGCAGGAAATTCACGATAATTTTCGACCGCTACCCGTGAAAGAAATTCCGCTTTATTCTGAAGAAATGTGCGGTTTGCCAGCTTTGGAAAGGCTGAAAGAAACGCTTTATGCAGGAGAAGATCCGAGCCAAGTTTATTACAAAGAAACTACGGTAAAAATTGTTCAGGAAAACAATCTATACAGTTTAGAACTGTATTTGCCGGGAATTGCTAAGGATCAAATTCAATTGAGCAAAACTGGAGATGAGTTAAACGTTCGGATTGGGAATCACCGCCGGAATATGGTTTTGCCGCAAGCTTTGGCGGCGCTGCAACCTTCGGGGGCGAAGATGGAGGATGATTATTTGAAGATTAAGTTTGCTTGATCCGGACTAAAGTCCTTACTACGAACCTGGTGGCGTGTTGGTAGTAAGGACTTCAGTTCCCTGCAATGATGAGCGATCCTAAATCATCTGCTTTTCCTAGTTGCGCGATTACTTGGGGATTACCCCGTAATACTAGGAAAACATGGTCTGTGCGGAATCGATCGACTGCCAATTGAAGTAGCTTGATGTAGCACTCAATCCCTAAATTATCCCTGCTACTAATATTATGCCATCTAAAAAAGAAAATGCTGGATGTGGATGTGCGAGTATTCCTCTTTCATTAATCGTAGTTTTGTTAGGTGTTGGTTACTGGGGTTTTACGCAGCTCGATCGACTAAATATCGGCAAATTTCTGCCCGATAATCTTAGCAAAGTTCTCCCCAACAGCCAACAACCAACTACTGCTAATTTACCTCTTGCGCCTGTAGCGCCAGCACCTGTTGCCAATTCTCCACTACCGCAAGTTATTCCGACTCCAACACCGACAACTAATCCACAACTTCCACCATCACCCGTAACTTCCAACGCCCCTAAGCAATCGCCATCACCCGCAGCTACTATTATCCCCAAGCAATCACCATCACCTCAAAATGCTTGGGAGAAAAAGCAAATTAGGGGAATTTATTTAAGTCGCTATCAAGTGACGAATAATGCTAGCGAAGAAACGATCCGCCAGCGAGTTCGTTATTACCGCAGTCAAGGATTCAATACAATTATTCATGGAGTTTGGGGTAACGGTTGCACGATGTATGACAGCGAGGTCATGCAGCAAACTTTCGGATTCAAAAGCTGTCCCAACGAGTTTCAAAAAGAATGGTTGAATTGGTTGATTGATGAAGCGCACCAGCAGGGAATGCAGGTTCACGCTTATTTTGAGAAGGGCATTAAAATCGATAAAAATAGCCCGATTTTTGACTTGGCAATTGCTAAACGGTGGATCGTTCCTGGAGTCGATCGCACTTATCCGGGCGTCGAGCATTACGTATTAGATGTGGAGATTCCAGAGGTTGCTAATTTATTCAAAAAAATCTCTGTCGAGTTTGTGCAAAAGTATCCAACCATTGATGCAGTGCAGTGGGATGATTATCTCGGCTATCATGCAGAATTACCCGGTAAGGTCGATCGAACTACAAGTTTGACTAATTTTGTGCTGCAAATGAGAACTGACATGAAGAAAGTTAATCCAAAAGTTAGTTTCGATCTGTGCCATCACAATCCTTATTGGGGAAAACGTTATTTTGCGGCCGATTGGGAAAATTGGCAGGTCGATCGAGCGTTCATTCAAATTTACAATGATGCTAATTTCGCTCAGGAGTTGGAGTATGCCGAAAATTATGCGGGAGTTGCCATTTCTGACAAGCAATTTCATCGGTTAAAAGCATTGATTGACAATCCTAAAATTAAGAGTGTTTTAGTGTTTCCCTCGTCGGGAAAACCAGAAGAGACTGCGGGGGCGAGTGTTAAGTTTAGGTAATGTTAGAGTTAGGAAAAGAGGGGGTGCGATCGACAAATTAGGTTGAAACTGCGGCTATACAAACGATATCCGCTTCTGCAAAGGAAGAGGATATTCGGAGATGAGAAATAATTGTGTAGAATCTTCAACCCGCGGAGGCAGGTTTTGTTTTTATAGTTGGGGGTGAAAATCGAATGACAGGCGAAGCACATTCGATTTTGCACCCCCAAAGCGGTTTCAACCGCCGGGTGATTGAAAATCACTTCCCATCCAGGAATCATCGATCGTTGACGGTGGTGAACGGCCTGATTTTTGATATAGTTAGCTACAGTGTCGATCGCATCATGACTGACCGTAAATGCTCCATAACTACCTTGCCATTTAAAAAACACACCCGGTTTAAGTTCGTGAGTTACTAAATGAGAAGAACTGCCCTTAACTTCTTTAATAATTTCAGCTACTGTCAAAGTTGATGGAAAACCGACTAGCAAGTGTAGGTGGTCTTCTATCCCGCCAACAGCAATTACCGTGCATTTTAAATTATTACATTTTCCAATAATGACTGCATAAATTGCTTCTTGAATATCGGGAGTAATCAAAGGCAATCTATCCCAGGTTGCCCATACATAGTGTACGTACAATTGCGTGAAATTGTCTCTCATATTTCTCTTCAACCCGCGGAGGCGGGTTTTATTTGTGTAGTTTCACCTCTTACTCGAATAACGAGCGTAGCACATTCAAGCAAGAGGTCAAAAGCGGTTTCAACCGCCGGGGATTAATTTACCCGCGACGATATCCAAATGATTGTATCCCAATTGAGGTCTCCAGCGATTGAAAATCGCGTTTACACAAACAAAGTTCATCGCGATATTGAGGTCCCCGGCGGTTGAAACCGCGTCTATATAAACCAAGTCCGCCTCCGCGGACTAAGATTGCGATCGCATATTTTCATCGCGATATTTAGGTCCCCGGCGGTTGAAACCGCGGCTATACAAACCAAGTCCGCCTCCGCGGACTAAGATTGACAGCAGAGTAATTAGAGCAGATAACCGCCTGCTAATTCAACGTTTCGATCGCAACAATACTAACAGCTTCAACCTGAACCTCTTTCCCCTCCTCTACACCTTCTGCTTCCTCTGCATTTAAATCCATCTTTTCTTGAGGAGCATCAACCTTTTTCCGGTAACGTTCCGATGCAGCTTTTTGCAACATTTTTACCCGTTCCGGATCGGCGTCCGATCGCCAAAACAATCGATGGTCTTTAATTTTGACGCAATTTTCCTCCAAACACTTCACAAATTCCCGATATTTCTTCACCGGACACCGATCGAGAATACCCAACTTTTCCTCCTGGCGTGTCAACCTCGCAAACTTTTCATAATGCGGGTAACTCTCAGTTACAAAAGCTTCTTTCCTCACTAAAATCGGCGGATTGTACAAATCCGAAAAATCTTGATAGCTTACAGAAAGATCGCGCAAATCGATGTGCATCGCCGTGTGCAGCGCTGGATGCGGGTTAGTGTCAAAATCGGGATAAAATAAATAGGAAATTAGCGGTTTGCAGGCGTGAAATTTGATAATTGTCGCGCCGTCCAAACGCCCGATCGTCCGGTTGGCGCAGCCTTCATAAAGCCGCAGCATCGAATCGAGTTCTGCTAGTGCAGAAACGTGAACGGAAAGAGAACCCTGCTGTTTGCAGCCGATCGCGCTATCTTCGCAGCAGTCAGCAATCATCTGAGTTTTTCCCAAACTGTACAGCATGATATCTGCCAAAGTGCAAGCTTTTTCATAACTGTCAAATAAACCTTTAATGTCATTGCGAATTTGAGTTGGTAACTTGCGCATTGAAGGTCGATCGGCCAAACTGTTAAGCGCGAGATAGACTAGCAAATCTTGACGGCGCTGGTCAGCAATTGTCTCCCAATCTTCCGCATCTGTCGCTTGCAAAATCACCCGAAAAGCCTGTTTAAAACTGCGAAATTCCGCCTTAATTGCCGCTTCTTCTGCTAATTCATCCTTCATGGGAAGCCGCCCGCGATCGCTCACAAAATCCATCAAAGGAGCCAATAATTCTGCATAATCTTCAAACCGCTTGACCGGCAATCTAACTCTCGGAGTCGATAGGTGCGATCGAAACCGAGAAGCCCGAAAACTTTCAGCCTCCGCCGCATCGCGAAATACAAAATAAATCCCCAAAGCCACGGGAATTGCATCAACTCCTAACACTTGGTCGATATAAATTTTCAACTCTTCCTGTTCGTAATACTTCTGAAAAGTATTGCGAGAAGTAATCACCCCATCCCCGTAAGCAATTTGACCTCGATCGCGATCGTCAATCAAAACTTGAGCCGCTACAACTAATATTTTTTTAGTTAATTCCCAAGCATTCAGCAAAGCTTCCCGCCGTTCGCCCAAAGATTCAATGACATTAATTACATAACCGATATTCACAATATCCGCACAAATTCGGGGAGTATCCGGCTGGTAATAAGGGTCCCATCCCGCAGCAGCATAGCCCCCTTCAGCAATAAATTTAATATCGCTACCGTAGCCGCAGCCGTAATCAAAAAAAGTCATCCCCTCCGCAAACAAATCCGATTCCAAAACCAACCGCAAAGGTTTAGATAAAGTGTTGCGCACCATTGCAGCCTTGTGTCGATCGATCTTGGGAAGTGACAAATCGCTGTTTTCATCTTTGGCAATTTCCACAACAGCATGATCGCGAATTTCTACACCGCAGTATCCCAAATATTTCCGCCAACCTTCGCGAGTGCCGATCGCGCTCGTATTGTCAAGCAATCCCCACTTTTCCTCGCTGCGGGTAAGTCTGGCAAACTTATCGTAATTGGGATAATCTGGCGTTACAAAAGTTTCCTTGCGGTGCAAAACCGGGGGATTTTCGCTGTTGCTGTAATCGAAATGTCTGACTTCTCCGGTTTCCAAATCTATCTGAATGCTAGTTTGCAAAGCAGGATGAGCGTCTGTATCAAAATCGGGATAAAAAAGATAAGATATTTTAGGTTGAACGAGCGAAAATTTAACTAAAGTTGCTCGATCGATATTTTCAACATTATTTTCAACATTTTGTCGGGCGCAATTTTCGTAAATTGCGAGGACTGGATTGAGTGCTGGTAATGCCGAAACGTGAATGTAAAAAGCTGTGGGTAATTTTTTGCCAATTTGGCTTTCCCGACAGCAGCGAGCTACTTTTGTTAGTAGCTTTTCCGCGCCAAAATTATCGCTGGTTTCTGGCGGAGGTGGTAGGGGTGTGCTTGCAGGAGTGTTGGCGGAAGCCACTGCAATTTCATATAGTAAAAGCTGGCGATCGAATGCCATTAATGGTGTGAGAATCGAGCCATTATTTGTTAAGGGTTCGATCGATGAATTAGTGTTGGTATCTACAGCGTAATTCATGGCTGAATTATGGGAGTTTTTTTACCGCAGAGGGCGCAGAGGGCGCAGAGAGAGGAAAGAAAGAGAGAGAGAAATAAGAGTTATACCAACTCCGGGTTTCTTACCCCCGTTATTTTCTTAATCCGCGGAGGGCGACTTTGTTCGCGTAGACGGGGGTGAAAATCTTTTGACTTGCGTCAGCACATTCGATTTTGCACCCAGGCGAGCGGTTTCAACCGCCGAGTCCCCCAATCCGCCCAGGACTGTATATTAACCCACTATCTGAGTTTCTACAAATTCTTGCACTCGCTTTAAATAACTTAACAAATTAGTTAATATGTTCTCAATTCCTTCGATCGCGGGCAATTCCTCTATCTCTTGACAGTGGCGCGCCTGATGCTCTAATTGTGCAGCCAAATCCGACATCATCGGAATTCCCACATTAGCAGCAGTTCCCTTCAATCGGTGAGCTCGATATTCCACAGCCTGCCAATCTCTCGCCTCTAAAGCAATGCTTGCAGTTGCCAAATCCGATCGCGCATTTTCTACAAATGCTTGCAAAAGTCGGTGCGGTAATTTAATATTAACCCGTCTGAGCTGTTCCCATCGAGTTCGATCGAACAGTCCTTCCGCATCTTCCCCATTGTAAAGTTCGATCGGTCTTTTTGCCACCGCCCGCGAAACTGTCGCTGTTTCCAAAACTTCTGGATGATTTGTTTCGCAGAGATATTTCTTTTCTAAATTAATACTTTTAACTTCAGAATTAGTTTCCAACTGAATATTTCCCAGTTCATACTTTTTCAGTACCCCAGCCAAAGCGTCTAAATCTACAGGTTTGCTGAGATAATCATCCATACCAGCCGCCAGACATTTTTCTCGTTCTCCCGGCATCGCGTGGGCCGTTAAAGCTACAATAAAAGTGTGTCGATCGTTTCCTTCAATTACCCTCAATTTTTGTGCAGTTTCGTAACCGTCAAGTACGGGCATTTGGCAGTCCATCAGCACCAAATCGTAAGGGCGCGCAGCGAGCAAATCCAGCGCTTCTTGACCGTTAGCAGCGCAGTCAGCGCGGTAGCCCAAAACTGCTAACTGTTCCAAGATAACTTGTTGGTTGATTGGGTGATCTTCCGCTAGCAAAATTCTCATCGCCGAAGCACAATTAACAGCATTAGATCGATCGTTTACCCCCGGTAAATCGCAATTATTAGCAGCAACAACCCGATCGACTTCTCCGGTTCCCTTAACAGCCCGCAGCAGCTCTTCCAGCAGGCGCGAAGCCCGCACGGGCTTCAGCAAATAACCGCTAAAACCCCGATCGCACAGTGCTTCTGCCTTGGGTTGTTCGGCTAAAGAAGTCATGGCAATTAACGGGCAAGCTGCTAGTACCGATTCGTCAGGGGATAGCTTCAATCCGCACATTTTTAAAGCAAATTCTTCCGCATCTAAATCCGGCGTTTGCAAATCCACAAGCACCGCATCCCAGCTTTTTTGTGCGCCCTCCGAATGTCGGTCAACCGTACTATTTGCCTTCTCCAATAAACTCAAAACTTCAGCAATAGTTTCTGCTTCATCGCAGTGCAAACCCCAAGTTTTTACGAGCGATCGAACTGCCGCCCTCGCCAGCGCACTTGCCGCTACTATTAATAGTTTTTGCCCGCAAATTCAGGATGCGGAGGCTCAAATTGCAACTGTTTTTCCACAGGTACAGCAAACCAAAAATTCGAGCCCTCGTCGGGAACGCTGCGCACTCCGATTTCGCCTGCCATCATCTCCACTAACTGCTTGCAAATCACTAAACCCAAGCCCGTACCGCCATGTTCTCTAGTAGGAGAACTGTCTACCTGAGAAAAAGATTGAAACAGCTTTCTCTGTCCTTCCGGCGAAATTCCAATCCCCGTATCGCGCACTGAAAATAGCAATTTTGCAGTTTGTTTGCTAGCGGTCGATCGATCTTCGCGCTTGAGTGTTACGCGCACTAAAACTTGGCCTCGATCGGTAAATTTAATCGCATTTTCCGTCAAGTTTAGCAATATTTGCTTCAGCCGATTAGCATCGCCCACCAACTTTCTCGGCACCGAACTGTCAACTAAAAAATTCAATTCAATACCTTTTTCTTCCGCCAAAGGCGCTACCATTTCGATCGCCGATTCCAGGCAATTATCCAAATCGAAATCTGCATTTTCCAAGCGCATTTCTCCAGCTTCAATTTTTGAGAAATCCAGGATATCATTAATCACGCTCAGCAAATGTTCTGCACTGCGGTAAATAGTCCTGGCGCACTCCCGCTGTTTCGGTTCTAACGGGGCGTGCAGCAGCAATTGAGCCATGCCCAAAACCCCATTCATCGGAGTGCGTATTTCGTGACTCATATTCGCTAAGAATTGTGACTTCACCCGACTTGCTTCGAGGGCCGTTTCTCGCGCTTCTACCAACTCGTTAATCTTGTCAGCAACCATCACAATTCCCCCGACTTTGCCCTCGGGGTCGTACCAAGGATGTGCCGCCCAGCGCAGGTAGATCGCAGAACCGTCTGCCCGTTCCCAAGCATCTTCGCTAACAGAAACTACTTCACCTTTTAGCACTTTTTGATACATTAATTTCCAGCGGTTGGGTGTATCTGGAAACAGTTCGTAATGGCTGATATTTATCAGAGATTGCCACCCCAAATCAAACTGAGTCAGCCATTTGTGCGAATTAGCCAAATAGCGCATTTCTGTATCGAACATCGCCATTGCCACGGGAACGCAAGTAATAATTTGTTTGAGTTGCTGGCGTTCTCTTTCTAAAGCAGTTTCCGCTTCTTTGCGATCGGTAATATCGCCGATCGTACCGGCCATCCGCAGCGGTTTGCCAGAATTTCGCTGGGCTTTTCCCTGAGAAATGCAGTAGCGATAGCTGCCGGAAGAGTGCAGCAAGCGAAATTCTACATTATAGTCTATTTCTTGCTCTAAGTGAGCGCCGATCGCCCTGATAATTTCTTCTCGATCGTCGGGGTGAAGTCGATCGTACAAAGCATTCATTGTATTGCCAAATTGCGATCGGGGCAAACCGATAATTTCCAACAGTCGATCGTTCCAATACACCTCATTTTTACTTAAATCCCAATCCCAAATCCCGTCGTTAACTGCTTCTAAAACTAACCTGTAGCGTTCCTCGCTTTCCTTAAGCTGCTGGCTGGCTAAAACTGCTTGAGTTTCCGCGCGATAAACCCGCAGTGCATTTTGCAAGCTGCGGGACAAACTATCAGCAGACATCTTGCCTTTAGCAATATAATCCGAAGCTCCAGCTTTCATCAATTCTACAGCTATTTGTTCGTCGCCTTGACCGGTAAGTACGATTAAGGGAATTTTAATGCCGGCATTTCGGATCGCTGTCACCAAACTCAATCCGTCTCCGTCTGGCAAACGGTAGTCTAAGAATACGCAGTCAAATCTACTTTCAAATATTTGGTTTGTAGCGCTGGATTTTTCCGTTTTGCCACCGGAATTTGACTGTGGGGGAAAAGCCGATTGCAAGATCGGTAATGCAGCGCCAGATCCCGTACTTGCCGACAGTTTTTCCAGCGCTAGAGCGCAATTTTCTGCTTCAGAAATTTCTCCTAAAAATCCCGCAGATTTGAGCGATCGCCTTACCGCCATTCTATCTACTTCATCGTCATCAACTACCAGAATTCTGATTGATTTTTCCATATTAGGATTGAGATTGAAAGATTATTCTATTTTAGATCTCAGATTTTAGATTGGAAGAGTGAAAAATTGATAGATTGAAAGATTGGAAGATTGAAAATTTGGAAGATTGAAAGATTGAGAGATTGGAAGGTCGAGAACTTGGGAGAATTACCAATTACCAATTACCAATTACCAATTATCAATTACCAATTACCAATTACCAATTATGGAATTTCGCTCAGCATCCAGTATTTGTTTAGGGTAGCCACAACTTCCACAAAGTTAGAAAAAGTGACAGGTTTGAGAATGTAGCCAGCTACATTTAAATTATAAGCTTCTACCTTATCTCTATCTTCATTAGAAGTGGTCAGGACGATCGTGGGAATTGACTTGAGTTGGCGATCGACCCGCAGTTCTCGCAAAAATTCGATTCCGTTCATTCTCGGCATATTTAAGTCCAGCAAAATCAAGCGGCGTTCGCAAGGAACGATCGGTTCGCTGCCAGCTTCGCCGCGCAACATAGCGAGGGCATCCAGCCCGTTCCCAGCTATGTAGAGGGGGTTGACGATATTATTTTTTTTGAACGCGCGCCGGACGTTCATCACATCGACTTCATCATCTTCTACTAAGAGAATATGTATCTTTTTGTCTTCCATAGATCGGCCATTTTACGGATTTTTTTCCTACTGCATTACCCAGGTCGAGGTAGAGCCAGCAGCGATCGCGAACCCAACAGGTTTAAGATCTATTGTGCTTTGTGAAGCATCATTTGTGCCTCAGCCGGTAGCGGTATATATCTATCGGGGTACTCAACCTCGGCTGTTTTGAATGTTCGATCGCGCTCAAAACTCGCAAATTGCGCTCGATCGAGCTACTCTAAAAGCTAAAACCCGTCTTATCAAGTATTAAATTCCCATGTCAGCCGATCGCAAACTCTACGAAGGCAAAGCCAAAATCCTCTACTCCACCGAAGACAGCGAAATCTTGCTGACTCACTTCAAAGACGACGCCACGGCTTTTAACGCCCAGAAACGAGGCAGCATCACCGGCAAAGGCGAAATCAACTGTGCCGTATCCGCCCACCTATTTCGGATGCTAGAAACCAAAGGCATTCCCACCCACTTCATCGACACTCCCGCCCCTAACCAGATGCGAGTGTGTCGCGTCCAAATCTTGCCCTTAGAAGTCGTCGTCAGAAACATTGCCGCCGGCAGTCTCTGCAAGCAGACAGGCATACCTCTCGGCACAATTGTCAATCCCCCGCTAGTGGAATTTTATTACAAAAATGATGACTTAGGAGACCCCCTGCTGACCCGCGACAGACTGCTGCTGATGCAGCTAGCCACTCCCGAGCAAGTAAACCAACTAGAAACCGCAGCCCGAGAAATTAACGAAATTCTGAAAGAATTTTTCAGCCAATGCGGCATCACCCTTGTAGACTTCAAACTAGAATTCGGTACGGACAAACATCAAAATTTGCTCCTCGCCGACGAAATCAGTCCCGACACTTGCCGCCTGTGGGACAATTCAGAAACTGACCCCGACGCCCGCGTCATGGACAAAGATCGGTTCCGTCGCGATCTAGGATCTGTAGAAAGCGCTTACCAACAAGTTCTGCAGCGAGTTCTCGCCCAGAAAGTCTAGGAACTCTGGCAATGCGCTAAAATTGCACAGTTTGTCACAGAACTTTCCCATCCGTTGAGAAACTGCGTCTTTGAAAAAGTGCAGGGGAAAAACGAACCAACCGGGACTTTCGGCTTAAATTCAATAGTTTTTGGAGAAACCTAATGCCTGATGACTGACGATCGCCCGTGACTGATGACTGCCGACTAATGACTAAATGTGGTGTGAATTGCTTAAAAAAGTGAACAAAAAATGCGCTTATCGAAATTTTGGGTTGAAAACCCTGTGCTTCTAGCATGGCTTTTTGTTAAGATGTCGCTAGTCGCCACAGGGCATTGGGAGACTCTAAACGGATGTGGAGCGACGGTAAGACTGCCATTGGTAGCACGTTGCCATGAAGCGTCAAGGAATCCTCGGACGAAAAGACGAGGAGGTATGTCAACCGCTGTATTAGTGGCAGTTTTTACTGCCTCAACAACATTCGGGCTGTCAAATTCTGCCAACGGCCAAACATCCTACTCCGAAGCAACAGAAGATAGTTTGGCAGCCGTTCCTCCCGTAGAATCGATCGCCCCGCCCGATCTCCCCCAGGGAGAATTAGCCCCCAACCCGCCTCAAAACCGGGTAGAAATTAAAGCCAGCAAAAAAGATGCGATCGGCGAAATAGCTACAAAGGCCCCAGCCAGGGGAGAAAACGACCGCGATCGACCCGATCGATTGCCGATCGGACCTGCCCCCGGATTGCCTCCCGCCCTCAACCCCAAAACGGATTTAGAACCCCAGCCCTCTCCTGCTTCTAACGTCAAAAACGCCCCGCCGGATGCCGATCGAACCCCCCTCCCGGCAACTACTGTTTCGCCCTCCCAGGATGCAGTAGAACCGGGGAAACAGGACGCAGCAAAGGAGGATCAAAACTCCCAAATTCAACCCGCACAGGCACAGCAGGCCCCGATCGCACCAGTCCGACCGGCACCCGTACCACCTCCGGTTCCCCCCCGTCCGGCGGCACCGCAGCCCAGACAAACCCCCGCACCTGCAGGCCCGGCTGAACCGCAAGTTTTAGTAGCAGAAGTTACCGTCAGCGGAGTAACGGGAGACCTCGAAAGTGAAGTTTACCGAGTCATCAGTACCCAACCGGGACGCACGACCAACCGTACCCAACTGCAACAAGACATCAACGCTATTTTTGCTACGGGCTTTTTTAGAAACGTGCGGGCGGTGCCGGAAGATACACCTTTGGGCGTGCGGGTAACTTTTATCGTGCAGGCAAATCCGGTACTGCAGAGAGTGCAAATCACCGGCCAGCAAGTGCTGCCCCAAAGTGTCATTGACGACAGCTTCCGCGATCAGTACGGCAGAATTCTCAACCTCCGACGCTTTGAGGAGGGAGTACAAAAAATTAATAAATGGTATCAAGACAACGGCTTTGTATTGGGCCAAATAACTGATGCCCCGCAAGTAGCAGAGGACGGGACAGTAACGCTGCAAGTGGCGGAAGGTCAAATCGAGTCGGTTGACGTTCGCTTCTTGAACAAGGAAGGAGAGGCTACAGATGCCACCGGTCAGCCGATCCGAGGCAATACTCGCCGGTTTATCATCACCCGCGAAGTAGAACTCAAACCCGGAGATATTTTCAACCGCACGAAAGCGGAAAGGGATTTGAGGCGGGTGTTTGGTTTAGGGATTTTTGAAGACGTGCGGCTGGCCTTGGAACCGGGTCAGACTGACCCCCGCAAGGCGAGGGTAATTGTCAATGTCATTGAAAAAACACCGGTTCTCTGGGGGCGGGTGCGGGTTTGAGTTCTGCCACGGGTTTGTTCGGTACGGTGAGTTACCAGCAGCAAAATTTGGGCGGTAACAACCAGAAGTTGGGCGCTGAGTTGCAAATCGGGGAACGGCAAACTTTGTTCGACCTGAGTTTTACCGATCCTTGGATTGCCGGCGATCCTTACCGGACTTCCTATACAGTGAATGCTTTTAGACGCCGATCGATCAGCGTGATTTTTGATGGGGGCGAACGGGAAGTTAGATTGCCCAATGACGATCGACCTCGGATCGTTCGCACCGGTGCCAGTATCAATTTTACCCGCCCCCTAACGCGCAATCCTTTTGCCGACCCCGAGTGGACGGCTTCTGTGGGCTTGCAGTACCAGCGAATTACGATTACCGATCGCAAAGGCAATCGCGAATCCCGCGACGAACTCGGCAACTTGTTAAGTTTTAGCGATTCGGGTTCCGATGACTTGACAACTTTGCAAGCAGGTGTAGTGCGCGATCGGCGCAATGACCCCTTGCGCCCCACTAGCGGTTCTCTCCTGCGATTCGGGATGGAACAATCGATTCCTGTCGGTTCCGGCAGCATTTTGCTCAACCGCATCCGGGCCAGCTACAGTTTTTACCTGCCCGTCCGGTACACTAACTTTACTTCCGGCCCTCAAGCTTTAGCTTTCAGCGTCCGGGCCGGCACCGTATTCGGAGATTTGCCGCCCTACGAAGCTTTTGCCTTAGGTGGCGCTAACTCAGTCAGAGGTTACGACGAAGGCGAGATCGGGGCAGGCCGCAGCTTCATAGAAGCGAGTGCAGAATACCGTTTTCCGATTATTTCCTTTATCGGTGGAGTGCTATTTTTGGACGCCGGTACTGACTTGGGAACGGGCAATGATGTCCCCGGCGATCCGGCGGGTATCAGGAGAAAGCCCGGTAGCGGTTACGGTTACGGCCTGGGCGTGCGGATTCAATCTCCTTTAGGTCCGATCCGGATCGATTACGGTATCAATGACAGCGGCGACAATCAAATTCATTTCGGGCTAGGGGAAAGATTTTAAACAGTTGACAGTTGACAGTTGACAGTTGACAGTTGACAGTTGACAGTTGACAGTTTGACAGTTATCCCTCTTCTTTTTTTCCTTCTTCCTTCTTCCTTCTTCCTTCTTCCTTCTTCC
>JAAUPF010000229.1 GCA_012034575.1 Richelia sp. CSU_2_1
TTTGAGTGCTGGAGATTTCTCGTTTTTTAGCAGAGTTTCGATCCCCTAAATCCCCTTAAAAAGGGGGACTTTGAGCGCGTTTCCGGTCCCCCCCTTCTTAAGGGGGGCTAGGGGGATCGAAATTTAATCGGTCCTACCCACAATCTAACGCTACATTCAATCGACCCTAACAACTAATAAACTGTTGGCTCGATTAAGTCGCCGCAGGAATTGTAATATCAACAGATTGCACCTTTACCGAAGCTCCCAAACTCGATAATGGTGGCTGAATTTCTGCGGTATTTCCCACTACTAAAGTTACCAAATTATCCGGTTTCAAATAAGTTTTAGCTACCCGCTGCACGTCGGCAATTGTTGCTGCTTCAATGCTGCGGCGGTAGCGGAAAATGAAATCATCGGGATAACCGTAATATTCGTAGCGCATCAACCGCGATAAAGTTTGACTCGGATCTTCAAAATTGAAGATGAAAGAATTGATTTTTGACTCTTTTGCAAAAGCTAATTCTTCCGGGGTAATTGGTTCGTTGCGGATGCGATCGATCTGAGCCAGAATTGCTTTAATAAACGGTACTGTGGCGTTCGATCGCGTTTGTCCTCCGGCGACAAAGGTTCCCGGATAATCAAATCTCGGACTCCAAGCAGCGTATACTGTATAAGCTAAACCTTGGCGCGATCGCACGTTGTTGAACAAGCGCCCGCCGAAACCGTTGAGCACTCCATTCATCACATCCAAAGCACCGTAATCGGGACTGTTTAACATTCCGCCCAAATGCCCCATCTGCACGTAACTTTGGCTTAACTGCGGTTGATTTACTAAAAATACACCGCCTTGGTTTGCAGGCGATACTGTTGGTAATTGCGGAACTTCGGCATTTTGAGTCGGTTGCCAGTTGCCGAACTTTTCTTCAACTATTGCCCGCATTTTTGCTGTATCGAAGTCGCCAGAAATACCTAAAATTGCGTTCTTAGGATGGAAGTATTTTTGATAGAAATCAACCAAATCTTCGCGATCGATCTTGGCGAGGGTTTTGTATTCTACAGTACGGGCGTAAGGACTGCGATCGCCATAAATTAGCTTTTGAAATTCGCGGCTGCTGATGCTGTTCGGATCGTCATTGCGGCGGGCGATCGCGCCTTGTTCTTGCTTTTTCGCTAAATCCAATTTTTCTGGAGCAAAAATTGGCTCTCTAATTACTTCCGCAAATAAATCGAATACGGGTTCCAAATCTTCAGCTAAAGCCTCAAAACTGGCGCTGCCGGCAGTAGAATTAATACCTGTTTCTACCGAAGCTGCTCGTTGTTCTAACAACTGATTTAATTCATCTGCAGTATGCTTGCTAGTACCGCCAGTTCGCATTACTACGCCAGTCAAACCAGCCAAGCCAATTTTATCTTCAGGTTCAAAGCGATCGCCCGTGCGAAATATTGCTGTACCTTCAACTAGCGGCAGTTCTTTATCTTCCATTAAATACACTCGCATTCCATTTTCGAGCTCGAATCGAGTGTATTTAGGCAGTTTAATTTCTGGCAGGGCGGGGAATGTTAATTCGTCGTAATGTTTGGCGGTGGCTGCGAAGGAAGCTGACAGATTAAATGTGAGAAATGAAACGATAAAAAAGCCAAGGGATAGCAGAAACAACTTGATTTTTTTCAGTTTCAATTTTGTCTTTTTCATTTTTTCTCCAAATTTTCTTGGCTTGGCAATTCGATTTTCGTCAGAATCATGTAGCAGAAGGAAGAAGGAAGAGGGAAGAGGCAACAGGCGACAGGCAACAGGCAACAGGGAAGAGGGAAGAGGCAACAGGCAACAGGCAACAGGGAAGAAGGAAGAGTTTTGAGTTACCAGTTGCAAGAGAGTTGAGAGTTGACTAATTACCAATTACCAATTACCAATTACCAATTACCAACTATCAACTGTCAACTGTCAACTGTCAACTGTCAACTAATTACAGCGACAAAAGTTTGCCAACAGTCCGATTTTCCGGGCGAAAAGTTGCTTTAGCTACGCGCTGAATGTCATCGGGGCCGACAGCCGCGATCGCATCTAATTGTTTGAACAAATTGCGCCACGAGCCGGTTTTTACCTGATAGTCTAGCAGCGAAAATGCCATGCCCATGTTAGAATTGAGCGATCGCAGCAAACCGGCTCTGGCTTGAGTTTTGACTTGCTCTAATTCGGCGGCGGAAACAGGTTCTGTTTTCAGGCGATCGATTTCTTTGTTCAAAGCAGCAGCTACTTCATCAACCGTGCGACCGGGCGCTGTTTGAGCGTAAAATAACATTAAATTCGGATATTTTTCCCCCGGATAACCACTGAAACCTTGAGCCGCCAGCGCCAATTGCTGCTCTTGCACTAAAGATTTATAAAGTCGAGAAGTGCGGCCGCTGCTGAGTAAAGAACCCATGATTTCATACACCGCATTGTCGGGATGGTTCATCGCGGGCTTGTGGTATCCTTCCAAATACCAAGGTTGAGTTTTTAATCTCAGCGTTACTTCCTTCGTTTGCGTTTGGGGCGGTTCGACAATTTGCAATTGAGGAGGGTTTGGTTTCGCCTTGTAACGGCCGAAATAAATTTGAGCGAGGCGCTTCACTTCTGCAGCTTTAACATCTCCTACCACCGCTACAGTTAAGTTGCTGGGTACGTAGTAAGTATCGAAAAACTTTTGTACGTCATCGCGGCTGAGGTTTTTAATATCTTCAGTGTAGCCAATTACCGGGCGGCGGTAGGGATGGACGGAGAAAGCTTTTTCGGCAAAAACTTCGACCATTTGTCCGATCGGGGAATTTTCGGTGCGCAATCTTCGTTCTTCTAAAATCACCTGTTTTTCTTTATAAAATTCCCGAAATACCGGATCGAGAAACCGCTCGGATTCCAAAGACATCCACAGTTCTAATTTGTTAGCTGGCAAACTGTAAAAATACATGGTGGCGTCGGTAGAAGTAGCGGCATTCAGTCCGACTCCGCCAGCTTGTTCGACTATTTTACCGAGTTCATTTTGCTTGACAAATTGCGCGGCTTCGGCTTCAATTATGTCAAATTCTGCTTTGAATTTAGCTGCTGCTTCAGTGTTGTTGCTAGCTTTAGCTGCTTGATATTGCTCGTAAAGTTTGTCTTGTTTTTCTAACAGCGGTTTTTCCGCTTGATAGTCAGTAGTACCGATTTTTGTCGTACCTTTAAAAGCTAAATGTTCGAGGTAGTGGGCGACTCCTGTTTGGCCGTCGGGCTCGTTTGCTCCTCCTACGTCAGCATGAATTAGAAACGATGCTACGGGAGCTCTGGGCCTTTCGAGGACGATAAATGTCATGCCATTATCGAGCTTAAATTCAGTGACTTGGCGGATGACTCGATCGAGTGAAACACCCATCGAGATTCGCTCATCCCCTATTTCGTTCCCCCTTAGCAAAGCTCTTTCGCCCTCCGTTAACAAGGGGGACTTCTCTCTTTCACTCCCCATTAACAAGGAGAAGTTCTCTCTTTCGCTCCCCATTAACAAGGAGGAGTTCTCTCTTTCTCCCCCCTTAGCAAGGGGGGGTTGGGGGGGGTTTCGCGGGCGAGGGCGATTTCGGGGGAAACTCCCCACCACAGCAGCACAGCAGCCAGCAGGAGGGCGATGAATCGATTTTGGCTGGGCGATTCCCTGCGGGATAGCTTCGCTTCACGGGGTTTTTGAAAATGCGGAATCATTCGATTTGGGATTTGAGATTTTAGATTTGGGATGTTCGCGCGCAAATATTTGTGTCCGATTCCAGGGATGCTGTTTTAAGCATAAAGATTTTTTGAGGCATCAGCGATCTGTTGCGTGGCAAATGCTAGGCTGATACAGCAAATCTCAAACAGGGTCTGAAATCGATCGAGCAGTTTTAAGTTTGAGTTTGAAACAGCGCGCAACTTAAAACTTAACATTATTTTAGCCTCTGCGTCCGGAATTTGCACTTTCAAGTCGCCAATTACCGATTGCAAAGTCATGCGAATTTTTAATCAGTCTCCTCCTTCTGAAACAGAAACCAAACAGCGAATTTTACAGGCGGCTCAGCGTTTGTTTGCCCGCAACGGATATGACGGTACGACAACTCGGGATCTGGCGGCGGCTGCGGGTGTAGCTGAGGGGACGCTGTTTCGGCATTTTGTTAATAAAAAAGCGATTTTGATTGAAGTGGCGACAGAGGGATGGGTGGAATTGCTGACAGATTTGCTGACGGAATTGAGCGAGATGGGCAGTTATAAAGCGGTGGCTCAGGTAATGCGCAAGCGGATGCTAAATATCCGCGCTAATAGCGACATGATGCGGGTATGTTTTTTGGAGGCACAATTTCATCCCGATTTGCGCGATCGCATTCAGTTGGAAGTAATCGGTAAAATGACGGAGGTTGCTGAGGCTTTTTTTGAAACGGCGATGGAAAAAGGGGTTTATCGGAAGATGAATCCGAAAATTGTAGCTCAAGTATTTTTGGGGATGTTTGCGGTGGCCGGTTTCAGCCAAAATACGATCGTCGATCCGAATGCTTCGGTGCAGGAAATGCAGGAAATGGCGGAAGGATTGGCGGATATTTTTCTGAATGGGGTTTTGCAGAAAGATTGAAAATATAATCTTGGGGTCGGTAATTGGTAATTGGTAATTGGTAATTTGCTCAGTAGCAGTTGTCAATTTCCTCAAAACCCAGTTTTTTTTGATAGGAGTTACGCACCGGCTCTATATGTAGGGTGTGCACTGCGCACCTTACGGCTATTGATAGTATGTTAAACTACTTTTTGCGTAAGTTCTGTTTGAGCGCGATCGACCGCATTCGATCTGTAATGTTATAATTAATTCGATCGCAAATCGGGTCATCGACCGTCATATTATTTCCGATCGCTCGTATTCGATCTTGCTTTTATTAGAATTCATTAAATAAATATCTACTGCGAGTTAAAACATCATGATTAAGCGAAAAATCTTACAAGAAGGTAGAGAATACACTTTTCGATCGTATTTTGAATTGCCTTACGAAACAGACGAGATTGTAGCAGAATTTGATTATTCGCTAGTTAAGCAATGGCTATCTTTGCCAATAACAACTAAACAGTTAAGCAGACTGAACGATCTGAGAGAAAAAATAGAAGATATCCTGCCCCTGGTAAGTCTCAGCAGCGAAACAGCCAGAAGAGAATCATTAGTATCGCCAGTTTTACTGGACATAATTCGATACTGTCAATGCCAACTGCGATTCGAGTATACACTTAACGTTAATAATTGGTTAAAAGGGAATTTAGATTATCTAGTACAGTCCGAGCGAGAACTGCTAATTATTGAAGCCAAAAAAGACGATATGACGAGAGGATTTACTCAACTTGCGGTAGAATTAATCGCGATGTCGCACGTTGAAGATCGAGATATTTTTTACGGGGCGGTAACGATGGGAGATGTTTGGCGATTTGGCAAGTTAGATAGAGAAACGAAAACGATTTTTCAAGATCTCAATTTGTTTAAAGTCCCTGACGATTTAGAAAATTTAGTTAAAGTAATGGTAGGAATTTTAGACGGCGTGGAAGTTTAGATATACCTCCTTATTAGTAGCAGTAAGGTGCGCCCATAAGCACCCTACATATAGAACATCGCTAGCACCTGCGGTTAAAAAATGCCATGAAACAATACCTAACCATTAAAGAACTTACCGAAGCAGTCAAAGGTCAAATTACCCCTCGAATGGTGCGACACTACCACGCCTTGGGGCTGCTATCTCCCGCCGCGCGATCGACCTCTAATTACAGACTTTACACTCGCAGCGACGTGCAGAAACTGCAAAAAATAGTCGCCCTCAAACAGCAAGGATTTCAACTTTCTCACATCCGAAAACTCTTAGAAGAAAATGACAAAAACACATCTTCTCCAAATAAAGTGATGGCAACTTTGCAACAGCAATATTTGTCAGTTATTCAGCAAATAGTGCGCCTCAAACAAACGGCTGCGGCCCTAGAAGGTTTGCTGGGGCGGGATATTTCCTGTCAAGCAGTGCAAGCAGATGCTTTGGCACAAATGAGGCTGTTGCAGTTAGAAACTGATGGCGGAGTGGGAGATTTAGAACAGCTTTGGGATAGTTGGGATGCGGCGGCCCACGCTCATCCAGAAGGGTTTACCGAATCGCTGCAGCAGTTGCTGCCGGATTTGAGCGATCGCTCGGAAATAGAAGCAGATTTGCTGTCAAAATTGGTATTAGCCTGTGGCGATTGTTCGCTGTTACCATTTGTAAAATTGAGCGACACGGCAATTCGATCGGCCCGAGAATCTCTGAATCGTAAATGTCAAATTGTAGCGGACGTACAGCCTGTTTTTACCGCGCTCGATCGAACCCGGTTGGCGCATTTGGGAACGACTGTCGCAACTTTAATTGACGACCCCCACGTCAACGATCCGGCGGAAGCAGAACAAGAATTTTGGCAGGAAAAAAGTTGGTTTGACAAGTTGTTAAAAATTGAAAAAGAGTGTATATTAGTAATAGGATATGCGCCATCAGTGTTGATGGCAGTTTGTGAGGCGATCGAAAACAGGCAACTGGAACCAGCTTTAGTAATTGGAATGCCGATCGGCTTCAGTCACGGAATGGTTGCCAAACGTCGGTTGGCGCGATCGGGCGTTCCTTACATTACAATAACAGGAAACTTTGGCGGCGGACTGTTGGCCGCAGTGGCGTTAAATGCTTTAGTTGAATCCACGATCGACAAGCCGCACTGTCACTGTTATTTGAAATAACATTTATTTGAAATAACATTGCATCCCGTAAATTCCCTAAACTAATCCTCTAGGTTTTTAACCTATTAACAGCGACTGCCCGCCATCGATCCAAATTTCCGTGCCAGTAATATGATTGGAAACATCCGAAGCTAAAAATAATACTAATTGCGCTACTTGTTCGGCAGTACCAGATTTGCCGTCAGTTAAAGGTACTTGCCCTTGAGGGTATTCTACAGGCGGCCGCACCGATTCTAAATTGCGCTGTTCGGTATTTTCGTCGATCGAGGTTGTAATTGCGCCCGGACAAATTACATTCACTCGAATTCGATCGTCCGCCAATTCTAACGCCATCATTTTTGTAAATGCTACTTGCGCAGCTTTCGTGCAAGAATAAGCTGTTGCTCCAGTATTGCTAAACACGCGAGTGCCGTTAATTGACGAAGTTATAATTACCGAACCGCCCTGTTTTTTCAAGTAAGGTACAGCATATTTAACTGTCAGAAAAGTGCCCGTCAAATTCACATTAATTGTTTTGTCCCATTCGTGAGGTTCTAACTGTTCGATAGGTGCCCAAACCCCGTTAATTCCAGCATTAGCAAATACAATATCCAACCGCCCCCATTTGCGAGCAATCCTATCCATAGCCGATCGCATCTGTTCCGGTTGAGAAATATCGGCGACTACCGAAATTGCTTCAGAACCGTTGAGTTCGATCGACGCAACAACATCTTTTAATTCTGCTTCCGATCGACCGATAGCCGCCACTTTTGCGCCTGCTTTAGCGAGCAATTGTGCGGCCGCTTTACCGATACCGGAACCGGCACCTGTCACTGCCGCTACTTTGTTTGCAAGTTCCATATAATTCCTACTTTAGCTAGAAGTAATTTAAACAATTTAAACGCTACAATTATATCTATCTAAAGATGTATATTTCCTATGCCAAAAATCAACCAAAAGTTGACCAGAAAGTTCGCTCTCGGCTGTCAGCTAGATTACACGATCGCTCAACCCAGCACCCTAATCTGGAACATTCAAATTGCCAGCACTAAAAATCAACAAATAGTACGAGAAGAACTCAAACTAAATCCTCGATCGAGGTAGAAGAATATATTAGTCCCCTAGAAGGAAACCGCTACATTCGATCGAACGCCATGCCCGGAGACTTGCAGCTATCCTATCGAGCAACAGTCGAACTATCTCAATTTGACGCCCAACCGGAATCAGCAACCGAAGTTCCTGCTGCTAATTTACCTTTAGAAACCCTGCACTATCTCTATCCCAGCCGCTACTGCCAATCAGATTTATTAGTAGGTTTGGCAAACTCTGAATTTGGGGACTTAGAGCCTGGATATGCGAGAGTCAGCGCCATTTGCGACTGGATTTATACTAAAGTCAAATACCTCTCCGGCAGCACCGATTCGCAAACTTCAGCCTGCGATACCGCCAGAGAAAGAGCGGGAGTTTGCCGCGACTTCGCCCACTTAGGAATAGCATTTTGTCGCGCTTTAAATATTCCCGCCCGTTTTGTTTCCGCTTACGCTTACAGGCTGGAACCTGCGGATTTTCATGCTTGTTTTGAAGCTTTTTTGGGCGATCGCTGGTATTTATTTGATGCTACTCGATTGGCTCCCCTCGACGGCATCGTTCGCATTGCGATCGGTCGAGATGCAGCAGATGTATCTTTCGGAACTTTGTTCGGTGATGTGCAGATGCAGCGGATGAATGTGTTTGTTGAATCAGCAGAAGATAACAGCCAGCCGGATAATTTACAGGATGATTCAGATGCCGATCGCAAACAGACAGCTATCTCTATTTCTGAAAGTTTAGTTGCCAAATAAAAGGCTGGCGGATCTTACTAATTAATGTCAAATGCAGTCACAGAATTTTGTGCGATCGCCAGGCCGAGATCCCCCCTAGCCCACGCCAGTTGCTACAACGGAGGGAACCTGGGCAACGCACTGGCTCCCCTTAAGAAGGGGGGGACCGGATGCGATCGAAGTTCCCCTTTTTAAGCAGAGACTAAAAGCGCTCAAAGTCCCCTTTCTTAAGGGGGATTTAGGGGGATCTGGACTCAGGTAAAAACGAGATTAGCTGTTTCGCGGTTATGAGAACGCTGCTGCTTTTTCGGCATTCTGTACTGTTCCCCCAAACCGCCTCAAAAAGTTAAAGCCGCAGTTCGATAGGGGGTTTCAACCCCTAAATCAAAACAACATTATTCGATCGATCTTGCTCGATAACCCATTATGGTAAACTAAGCTCTACCGTCGCCTTTCATCCCAATCTAAAAATATAAAGATGAAAGGCGAATTTCGTATAAAAATTGCACAAAGGCTCGATCGGGCATTCTCCTTTACAAAATTATGGCAACACTTTACGTCAATCCAGCAACGGGCAGCGATGCAGCCAGCGGCAGCCAATCGTCGCCATGCAAAACTATAACCCGCGCCCTCAACCTCGCTGGATCTGGAACTACTATTGTGCTAGCACCGGGAACTTACAGCAGCGCCAGCGGCGAACAATTTCCCTTAGAAATTGCCCGAGGTGTCAAAGTTATTGGCAATGAAACCAACAAAGGCACCGGGATTCTGATTCAAGGAAGTGGCAAATTTGTCAGCCCTACCGCTGCAGGGCAAAATATTACAATATTGCTAGACAACGATGCCGAATTGCGCGGCGTAACTGTTACTAATTTGGACACTCGGGGCACGGGAGTGTGGATCGAGTCAACTTCTCCCACTGTTGCTAATTGCACTTTTACTAAATGCAAGCGGGAAGGCGTATTTGCTACCGGTGTCGCGAATCCTGCAATTCTCGACAATGTATTTGTGGAAAACTCGGCTGCCGGGGTAATTATGGCGGGGACTGCTAAAGGCTTAATGCGACGCAATCTGTTTCAAAATACCGGTTTCGGTATCTCCCTGCAAGCTCAGTCGGAACCTTCGATCGTTGACAATCAAATTATAGAAAATCGATCGGGCGTGGTGGTTGCGGGCGACTCCAAGCCAATTTTGCGCAACAATCGCATTGAAAGAAATACCCAAGACGGAGTGACTGCGGTGGTAAAGGCGCTACCGGATGTGGGGACTGCGCAAAATCCGGGCGGCAATATCTTTCGGGATAACGGCGAATTCGATTTGCAAAACGCGACTGGGATCAAAATTTTTGCCGTGGGAAATCAGTTAAATCCCTCGAAGCTGAAAGGTTTATTTGAGTTGGGTATCGTGCCGCCAACCCCAACGCCAACTCCAACGCCAACGCCAACGCCAACTCCCGCGCCGACGCCAACTCCCACTCCTGGGGCGCAGTTTAGCGACATCAGCACGCACTGGGCGAAGGATTTTATCGAAAGATTGGCAAAGATGAATATTGTCAGCGGATTTCCCGACAAAACTTTTCAACCCGATCGCAGTTTAACAAGAGCTCAGTACGCGGCTTTGCTGGCTAAGGCTTTCGAGCTCGCACCGCGCCTGTCGGCAACGAATTTTAAAGATGTGACGGCGGATTTTTGGGCAAAAGGCGCGATCGAAAAAGCCAATCGTGCGGGGTTTTTGATGGGATATCCAGACATGACATTTCGCCCGAATCAGAATTTAACCAGAGCTCAGGCGATCGTATCTTTAGTAAACGGCCTGCAGTTGACCGGCGGCAACCCGAATTCTTTGAGCGTTTACAGCGATCGAGCTTTTATTCCTAGTTTTGCCACCACAGCAGTAGCAACGGCTACGGAACGCAAAATAGTAGTGAATTATCCCGATCGCGCGAGGTTATCCCCATCCCGCGACATCACCCGCGGCGAAATATCTGCCCTGATTTACCAAACTCTGGTAGCCACAAACCGAGCTGAACCAATTAACTCTCCTTACATCGTTTAACAGCCAGAAACCGGGTTTTTGAAGGAGTTCGATCGCCTAAAACCAATAAAAACCCGGTTCCTCCGTTAGAAGTGCATTCAGAAATGTTAAACGGTACCCTCCCCCCAATCCCTAATCCCCCCATCTAAAAATCTCCCCCTCTC
>JAAUPF010000230.1 GCA_012034575.1 Richelia sp. CSU_2_1
TCGAATAACGAGCGCAGCATATTCGATTCTCACCTTGAAAGGGTTCATCCAGGGTCAAAAACGTAGCTTGTCAGGTTAAATAAACCCGCCCCCACCCCACGCAAAATCCCCTTATTGACATTGCTGCTCCATGTGAGTTTCAACCGACTTTCGCTATGAGACCGGGAATTGATTCCCCGGCGGGCTTGTGGGTGAATCCGAAAACTATTGAATGCCAAAAATTTTGGGCAAGCCCGATAGTCCGCCAGGGGTTAAAAACCCCTGTCTCATAGCGAAAGTCCTCTGAAAGAGGACTGATGAGTTCTTTATTTTTTCAGGCAGTGGTTTAAGGAAGAAATACATTTGATGTAAAACTGCCGTGCAAACCGTAGGGAATGTGCTGTTTTAAATGCAACTTTGCCACAGGCCCTTTCGCGATATCGCGAGCATCTAAAATTACTAAGGTCGATCGATGGTTGGCAGCATCATACATCAAAAGTAGCAACCAACCATCATCTTCAGCAACAGCATTGGGACGGGAAACAAACACGGGTTCCCCCGCAAAACCGCGCGGTGCAGCACTCCAAATTTGCCTTTCTCCCGTCAAAAAATCTATTTTCAGAATAGCTTGCAAAGGAGCATTGCCAGTCGGAGAATCTGCCGCACCAATGTAAAGATATCGGTAAGGTTCTCCGACATTCTGAGGGTGCAAAGTCGGAAACTCGCAGCACCGAGTTTCAATTACTTGATGCTCTACTTTACCCTCTGCTAAATTCAGTTTGAACCGCCACAATTCACCCGCCGGAACGCTATTAAAATCAATCTCGCGAAAATCGCCATCCGGTTCGACATTGGGGAATGATTCGTAGCAAACTGAATCCACAAAAACTTCGCCGTTTTCTTCCCAAGCGTTGCAGTGGTGGAACACAAAACAAGGTTCAGTTTCTAAAATCTTCACCTCATCGGTGCCGTTGCGGGGAATTAAAATTGCCTGCGTCGGTTTGTTGGGCGAAAATTGAATGCACTGGGCCGCACTTCGCATTCCTAACAAAAATAGCAGCGGATTGAAGCTGACGGGATTTTGGAAAAAGATGCAGTAATTCGGGGTAATTACCATGTCGTGCAAGAAGGCAAAACCCGGTATTGCATGGGCGTGTTTTTGCAAGAGTTTGCCGCTTTCGTCGAGTTCGTAAATCGTAATTACGCTAGACAAACCGGGCTTGACAGAAAAGTTTACAAGTCTGTCTCCTTTGCCGTTTTTCCCTTTTTCAATTCTGGGGTGGGCGGCGAAAGCTTCTCCCGGTTCCAAGATGCCATCTAAGGTATCTAAGCCGATGGTTTCTAAGGTATGCGAATCGAGTCTGTAGGGCTGTGCTGCTTCCCACAGTGCTAATAGTTTGCCGCCCCAGTAAATGATGTTGGTGTTGGCAATGTTTTTGATTTTGAGGTCGAAGATGTTGTTCAACCAGCCACCGGGTTTCTGCGTGCCGAAAACGCCTCGATGGAGGATTTTCCCGGCTTTTTGTTCTGCTAAATAGCCTTCTGTGCGCACGAATTTGTTGCGGAAATAGGCGCGCCCTTCGGAAAGTGCGATCGAGCAAATCATCCCGTCGCCGTCAAATGGATGGTGGATTCGCTGGCCGTTAACATCTAACAATCCGGGCCCGTTGCGAAAGAATGTTCCTTGCAAGTCAGGGGGGATTTCGCCTTCGATTTCGTCAATCCAGTATGCCGATTCGTTGGGTTGGGATTCGTAGCCACGCTGCCAATCCGTGCGGGTGTATGATGTTTTTTGGGCTGGTGTTTGAGGTTGGGAAATTTGTAAGTTTGGCATCGATCGAATAAGCTTTGATTTTTTTTACCGCAGAGGGCGCAGAGGGCGCAGAGAGGAGATGGGAAGAGGGAAGAGGGGGAGGGGGAGAGTGGGAGAATTAACAATTACCAATTACTAATTCCCAACTGTCAACTGTCAACTGTCAACTGTCAACTGTCAACTATCAACTATCAACTATCGTCGGAGTTTCTGACCTGACTGTGGGTACTAATTCGGGAAAGTATTCTGGCATAAAATGCTGTCCGCCCGGTTTGGTACTGCCCATTTCTGGTTCTAATACTGGTAGAGATTGTTGATAGTTTGGATCTCCACTTTCTGTGCTGGCGGCGGGCAGCCAACCTAGAAATGGTAGTGGCAAAAGTGTGGATAGGTTGGTGATAATAACTAACAGCGCGAGGTTGTCGAAATTGCGATCGGTAATTCCCATCCAGTGGGTGAGAAGCGCGCCGCTTTCGTAGGAGAGAAGTCCGGCTAGGTTGGTAACTGACATCAGCAGGGCAAATAATGTTGCTTCGACGCCTCGGGGACACAATCGAGCGCAAAGTACCAGCACTGGCATATAAGCAATTTGTCCCATTACTGTCAGGATCAGGCTATCTCCAATGCTGAACCACTGGTCGCTAATTCCTAAAGCTCGGTTGGCATGGGTTACTAACAGCAAACTTGTCATTCCTAAGGCTGTGGCAATGATGGTTGACCAGCCGAAAATTACGCGAAAGGGAATTGTTTTGAGGAAGCGTTGAAACAACCAGATACCTCCGAGAGAGGCGATGCTGGTGACTAGGCGCACTCTGCCGAGAAATTCAGGTTGGAATCCTAGTTCGTTGGTGGTGAAAAAGAAGAATGCGGAGTCTGATGTTGGGGTGGCTTGCCAGATAAAGAGAAAAGCTGTGGGCAGCCAAATTGTTTTTTGAGTAACAGCTTGTCGCAGTTGTTGAAATTGGTGTTTGACTGTGGCAAAGTCGGTCTTTTTGCTAACTTTTTCTTCGGAAATCAACCAGGCGGTTGCTGATACTATGAGCGGGAAAGATGCAGTGATTAAAAAGATGGTGTGAGTGGAGAAGTTTTGTAACAGGGAACCGCTGAGGTAGGCGGTAATCAGTCCGCCGAGGGCTGATGCGCCCCACGACAGGGATTGCAGGGAACCGGCGTCGCTAACGGATTCTTTGCGGGCTCTCTCGACTACGAGGGAGTCGGCGATTACGTCGCTGACGGCGAGGGAAAGGGAACTCAGGGCGATCGCGCCTGTAGCTGCTAATGGAGTGTGTACAATTGTTGCGAGGCCAATCCATGCCGATGTTCCCAACAGCCCGGAAAGGATGATGTAGGGACGCCTGCGGTAGCCGAAAATGGGCAATCCGTCGGACATGAAGCCAAATAGAGGTTTGATAATCCAAGGCAGGGCGACGACGCCCAGCATTGCGGAAACTTCGGCGGGGCTCATTCCCAGTTCGTCTTTGAGAAAGAAGCTGACGGCCAAGCGGGCCAGTCCGAGAATGCCTTGGACGAAGTAAATCAGTAAAATGGCTATGAGTTCGGGGGTTGGCTCGTTCCCAAAGAATATTTTTTCTTTTAAAGATTCTTTGAGTTTCTTAGCGCCGGAGGGGGAAAGGAGCATTTGAGCAATATTTCTTAATGAATCTCAACATTTATAACACATTCTGAAGGAAGAAGGCAGAAGAAGGAAGAAGGAAGAGGGAAGAAGGAAGAAGGAAGAGGGAAGAGGGAAGAGGGGAGAAGGGTTTCAGCAATTAGGAATTCCCGATCGCCTGCAGAGGTTGCTAACATTGTAATTAGTCTAAATTTAAGGATTTTTGTAGCAATGAAAGCAGAAATTAAAATTGTTGCTCTGGCAGTTGCTGGGATTTTAGGATTGGGAGCTAATTTAGCCTCAGCAATTCCTGTTGCTAATCCGCAAGGTGATTATCCGATTCCACCGCCAAGGGCGCGGGGAAACAGGCAGGTAAATTGGGTGGTTGTTGACTCCGATCCTAAAGGGTTAAACTGCCGGATGGCTCAGAGGTTTCGATCGATCTCTGTAGATGGTATTGATGCGCCTGCTGAATTGTTTGAAAGAAACAAACATAATGTTTCACAGTGGCCTGTAGTGACAACTTTTCGACGGGGACAGCGCTTGGAAGCAGTGACAGGAAATAATGCAAATCAAATTGTAATTACCGATACTCAAGGCAAACCTTGGCTGCCAGTTTTAACAGATAAAGGCAATTGTTTTGTGCGCGCCAACAGCCGTTTTATTAAGCCGATTCGGGAAAATTCCACGACTTTAAAACCTTTAGAATAAGGTAGAATTAAAACTGGAACAATCGTGATGTTATCAAATTTATATGCAAACCGCAACCAATTTGCCAACTCTGACCGTACAATTGTCTCCTGAAGATAGCGATCGACTTTTGGCAGAAGCAAAACGCCGCCAAATCGATCCTAACAGCCTAGCCCAGATGCTGCTGCACGAAAGCTTAACAAAACTCAAGCCTGTTTCGGCGGCCGATATTGAAGCTCTGGAAAAATTGTACAATTTTCGGGAAAAAGCCGAAATAGTAGAGTTTCTGGAAATCTATCAGTTTTTAATTCCGGTATTGCTGGAAGCACCCGATAAAATCTGCCCTTACTTTCCCGAAAATAAGTTGTGTCTGGAAGTTGAAAAAGACTTTGAATCGATCGACTCAGCGCAGCTATTTCTAGATATCATTATTGAGAGTGACCGCGATGAAATTATAGACGAGGCACTTGACAAAGAAGAAAAGTTGTCCGAGGATTGGTACTTATCTCTACCTTATGAGGTGCGGAGAGTTTTTAGTTGTGGCCTGTGCTAATAATGACTTTTGACTGGTCACAATACCTGAATCTAGCCAAAGAATTTCTCGGTCAACCGACTCCTCCTGCAAGTCAAGAAGCCAAACTGCGATCGGCTATTAGTCGGGCATATTATGCAGCTTTTATCAGTGCTAGAAATTACCTGCAGGAAACAGAAGGGCACTCTATTCCGACAACGGCAGATGCTCACAAGTACGTCGTACAGCAATTTAAACAGAGTTCCGATCGAGAGCGTCAAAATATAGGTAGGAATTTGGAAAAGTTGAGGAGAGATCGAAATGCAGCAGATTATAAAAATAATGTACCCGACCTGTTCAAAATGAGCAAAATAGCTGTCAAGCGATCGCATCGGGTACTCTCTAAGTTAAGCAACTTATAAACTGTGAAGTTTTAGGCTCGATCGAGTCGCTTTTAAATTACTCTCAGCAATTCAAACCGAAACAACTTTTTGTATGATTATCAATCCTGAAAATGTCCCTGAAAGTACGGGTTCCAATTATCCCCAACAATTCAAATCTGCTGTTGCTGGAAGAGTAAAAAAACGTTTGGGTAATGCGGCCGGATTGCAGAATTTTGGCGTAAATTTGGTAAAACTTGCACCGGGAAGTTGTTCTGCTCTCCGACACTGGCATACCCGTCAAGATGAGTTTATCTATATTCTGGAAGGGGAAGTTACTCTGATTACAAATTCGGGAGAGCAAGTGCTAAAATCGGGCATGGCTGCGGGTTTTCCGGCTGGAGAGGCTGACGGGCATCATTTAGTCAACCGATCGAATGCAGATGTTGTTTATCTGGAAATGGGCGATCGCACCCCAGGAGATGAGGTCGATTATCCAGATGAGGATTTAATTGCTAAAGATAGCGGAAATGGCTGGATTTTTACACGCAAAAACGGCGATATTTACTAAATTATCAAGATTCAGAAGAAACAAGAGGGGAAGAATGCAAAATTTTAGATTTTAGATTGGTATAGGGAGAGAGTAAGATAATTGCCAATTACCAATTACCAACAACACGACACGGATGACACGGATACACGGATCGGTTTTTTGTTACTCTCGATCGATTACCAATTACCAATTACCAATTGCCAACTATCAACTATCAACTGTTTATGACTCAAGTCAATCTGTGGAGTTCTGCTGAACACGCTTTGTGGTATCTCGCTAAAGCCGATAGTATCCCCCATCGCACGGAAGGTGAAGCTGTTTTGTTGGAAGAAGTGCCGAAAAATGCGCGGCGAATTCTGGATATCGGTACGGGAGACGGGCGGTTGTTGGGTTTGTTGAAGTGCGATCGATCGGATGTTGAATTTGTGGCGATCGACTTTTCGCCGACAATGTTAGAAAAAGTCCGAACTCGTTTTGCTGGCGACAAGAATGTCACGATAATCGAACATAATTTTGATGAAATATTGCCAGATTTGGGCAAGTTTGATGCGGTAGTTTCTAGTTTTGCAATTCATCATGTAGAGGACGATCGCAAGCGTTCCCTTTATGCAGAAATTTTCGAGATTTTGGAGCCCGGAGGTATTTTTTGCAATTTGGAACACGTAGCGTCACCAACTCCAGCTTTGCATCATAAATTTCGAGAAGCACTTGGAATTAGCGAACAACCAGAAGATCCGTCCAATCAATTACTCGATGTGGAAACGCAATTGCACTGGTTTAGAGAAATTGGTTTTGGCGAGGTAGATTGTTATTGGAAGTGGCGGGAACTTGCTTTATTAGTTGGGGTGAAACCTGTTTAGAGCATTTCGTAAAATTCGCAGATCCGGGTAAGGAAATGTCAGGATATATCAGCAGCCAAATTAAGACTTGAATTCTTGATAAATGTCGTTTATACCCGAGTCTAGATCCCCCTAAATCCCCCTTAAGAAGGGGGACTTTAAGAGCGCTTCCAGTCCCCCCCTTTTTAAGGGGGGTTAGGGGGATCTAGATCTTACGTTTCACATCGCCCAACACAAACTTCAAGTTGACTTACCCAGTTAGAGGGCTGTTTTAAGAGTTATTAACCAAACGATCGAATTAACAACAAACAAAAATGTATGAAAAATATAGATTGATGGAGCGCACATAGCTCTCCATAAAGAAGGCATTTTCATTGTTTTTAATGAACCGAGCGGGTGAACAAGACCTTCCGGGATTGAACGAGTATTAAAACTTTCCTCTAAACCGTTTTCATTATTCAAAAATTCGGTAATTGCATGGACTCTTTGTATGTAATAAAATTGCACCTTCCAGTAGGTAGCTTCTAAAAACCAGAAGCCGAAAATTATAACGTATCCGAGCGGAACTAAGGCATCTATTTTACTGGAAAAAACCCAACCAATTAACGCTACCCAAATAGTAAGTGTTGCTGTTTTTAATTGCATCAAAATAGTTGTGAAAAAAGCTATTTTTTTTTCTAGCTCCTCCGCTCCTTGTTGCAGCATTGCTAGCTGAAATTCAAATCTATCCATGTTTGATGGGTCGAGCCTTTATATTAGAGTTATCCAATTTTACAAGAAGAATTGTACGATCGCACGGATACAGCATTTTTCAGGTATATTAGTTACACAACGGAGTCAGGGACTTAGGCCCAGCCCATTGGTGTCAACTTAAGCCTGAAACCGTTGTAAATATCGCTTTTATCCGAGGCTAGATCCCCCTAAATCCCCCTTAAGAAGGGGGACTTTAAGAGCGCTTCCGGTTCCCCCCTTTTTAAGGGGGGTTAGGGGGGATCTAGATCTAATGTTCAAACAGCAATCCCTCAATCAAAATCGATACTTGCCGTGTCTAATAACGAACCTGCACCGCACTTGCATCTCCTTTCTAGCTTTGAATCGGGATGGAATGGTTTGAATCTCATTTACGAGCTCGAACCTGCTGATGAAATGCCGGAAATCGATTTAGAACATCACTTTATCATCATCGCTCAAAATAATTTTCGGGCGAGTTTTATGTTTGATGGCAGTTGGCAACATATAGATTATGCCAGCGGCGATATTGCGATCGTTCCCGCTACTCAACCTTTTCCGAGAACATTGGTCGATCGCGAAGTGCCATTAATTGAATTGTTTCTCGAACCTGCAATGCTCGATCGCGCTGCTTTTGATTCTGTAAATCCCGATCGCATTGAGTTAGTGCCGCAGTTGCATATTCGCGATCCGTTAATTCAACATATGGGGCTAGCATTAAAGGAAGAATTAGCGACAGGAGGTGCAGACAGTCGCTTTTATGCAGAGTCAATGGCAACTGCGCTTTCCGTTCATTTGTTGAGGCGATACTGTTCTTTTCCAAAACAGATTAAAAGCTGTACGGGCGGATTGTCTAATTATCAGCTACGGCAAGTATTTGAATATATTGACGCGCATTTAAACGAGGATTTGAGTTTGCAAAAACTGAGCGCCGCCGTGCAGCTTAGCCCGCACTATTTTGCTACTTTGTTCAAGCGATCGACCGGATTTACGCCCCATCAATACGCGATGAAATGCCGGATAGATCGAGCAAAGCAGTTACTTCAACAGCGGGATTTAACGCTGGTAGAAATCTGTTATCAAGTCGGTTTTCAAAATCAGAGTCATTTTACTAGAGTTTTTCGCCAATATGTCAAAACTACGCCCAAGGCTTATCGAGATGCGTTTTGAAGGTGCGGAAGATTAGAACATTTTTCGGAATATCGGGCAAGACAGCGGCAAAGTGCGATCGCTAAATTTAGTACCTACAGGATTTGTGCATTAGCCCCAAGAAACCGGGTTTTTTATTTAATTGGTGGACTGCGATCGAGAGTTTTGGTAAAAAACCCGGTTTCTAAATCCCTCGTGCATAAACCCTAAGCTAGTTTCTCGGAGGCTTGGATGAAAGGTACTAAATTTACTTTGGAAAGATGGAGTATCGTTGGTTTTTCGGCGGTAACAGTTGGCATGATGTTTGCTGTTATTTTGCTAATTTATGGCGTTGACGAAACAGCGATGCGAGTGGCGATTCGATCGACTGCCCGTACTTCCTGCCTGCTATTTTTAAGTGCTTTTGTTGCTGCTGCACTTTGCAGGATTTGGTCGAATAAATTTACCCAATGGCTGTTAAAAAATCGCCGCTATTTCGGATTATCGATGGCAGTATCGCATACGTATCATGCAATTGCGTGGGGCGGCTTGTGGTGGGTAACTTCTGGGTTATCGCCTCAGTTTGACCCTTTGGGAATCTTAGGCTATGTTTTCCTATTTGCAATGACTGTAACATCTTTCGATCGACCCGCAGCATGGATAGGTAAACGGGCTTGGAAAATTTTGCACAATGCGGGAATGCACTATTTTTGGCTGGCTTTTACCTTTGAATTCGGTACGAAGATTTTCAAGTCGATTCCGATATATTTACCTTTGACTGTGTTGCTGGTTGCAGCCATGATTCTTCGTTTAGTTTCTCCGAGAATGCAGAGAAAATTAGTTGTTTAGAACTTGCGCATCAATACCAAAGAAACCGGGTTTTTCCTCATTTTCAAGGCGGCGTGCAATGTTTTCGTAAAAACCCGGTTTCTGACCTCTTAAATTAAATCCGGTACTTTGGGTTTAATTCGCCGATCGTACCACTTCATTAATGGGGTGGCGCTAATTCCGTGCAAAATCACGGATATGGCGATAATTGTAAATGTAATCCAGGCAATTTGTTCTGCTGTTTCGCCTTTCAAACCGTGACCGAAAGCGTAGGTTAGATAATAGATCGAACCGACGCCGCGAATGCCGAACCAACCGCACAGCCAGCGGCTGGCTGGATGCAAAGGACTGCCGATCGTACTGATCCAAGTTCCCAAAGGTCGAATTAACAGAAATAATAATCCAGCTACTAAGATAGCATCCGCTGCAAACGCTAACATCGGTTTAATTCGCAACAAGGAACCTAAAAGTAAAATAGTTCCTACTTCCATTAACTTTTCAATGCGTTCGGTAAAATGCAGTTGGGAAAGCGGTTTTTCGGGGTCGCGGGAACTGCGCTGCACGACAATTCCTGCTACAAAAACAGCGATAAATCCGTAGCCATTGACTACTTCTGTAAGGGAATAAGTGAGTAAAATTGTGCTGAGGGCAATAAAATCTTCCATTAACTCGTCGGCCGGTCTGTAGCGTTGGAGCCTGCGATCGACCCAAGTAACTGCTTTAGCTACTACAATACCCATCACAATTCCTGCTGAAATTGCCCACAGCAAGTCAATTGCTACCCACTGTGAAAACCAATTCGCCCAGTTGTTATCTTTGAGTGCGTAAATTCCAAAATAAACAAAGGGAAAAGCTAAAGCATCATTTAAGCCGCCTTCTGATGTTAAACCAAAACGCAATTCATCGCGATCGTGGATGTGTGCTAGCTGCACTTCTGAGGCTAAAACTGGGTCTGTAGGAGCGAGAATTGCCCCTAATAAAATCGCCGGCCCCCATTCTAAACCCAAAAAAATATGACCGATCGCGGCTACTGCGAAAATCGAGATTGGCATTAACAAACCGATCAGGCGCACTGTAGAATTCCAAGCCCAAAGTTGCAGGGGGCGATTCATTTTTAAGCCGCAACTGAACAGGGAAACTATCACTACAAATTCTGTGAGTCTTTCTAAAAATTGAGCTTCGGGGCGCAAGTCAATCAGTTTGATACCGTAGGGGCCCAATCCGATACCGACAATTAGATAAATTAAGGCATAAGATAGTGGCAATCGCGCAATCCATCCCGAACCTAAGGTGACGGTTAGCAGGAGAATGCCAATAACTAGCAAGTTGAGAATGTAATCATCTACCATAGCGATCGCACTTTGAATCGGTCTTAACAAGTGCGATTCTGACAGGTAGAAATTTCTGGCGCATCGGCCACTAGCTAGAGTTTGCTATCTTCCAAAAGTTATATTTGTAGGTAATTGGTAATTGGTAATTGGTAATTGGTAATTGGTAATTGGTAATTGGTAATTGGTAATTGGTAATGGTAATTGGTAATTGGTAATTGGTAAGGAGTTTTGAGTTTTGAGTTTTGACCGGGAACGCATTCACAAATGGTAACTAAAAC
>JAAUPF010000231.1 GCA_012034575.1 Richelia sp. CSU_2_1
CAGTTGATAGTTGTAGTGTGAGCGTCCCCGCTCGCGATCGATTGAGAGTTGACAGTTGACAGTTGACAGTTGGTAATTCTCTCCCTCTTCCTTCTTCCCTCTTCCTTCTTCCCTCTTCCTTCTTCCTTCTTCCTTCTTCCTTCTTCCTTCTTCCTTCATTATTCAAAACTCTTACTAAACACTGCTCATTAAAACAATAACTTTATCCAGCAATTGCTGCGGGTGAATCGGTTTGACCAAACAATCATCGGCTTCCGCCGTCGCAGCAGATATCTCACTTGTTGGAATTTCTCCAGCAGCTAAAGCGAGAATTTTGAGGTTTTGAGTAGCGGGTTTTTGGCGGAGTTGGTGAATAATTTCGCTGCCGCTCATACCCGGCAAACGCATATCGATAATTGCAGCATTCGGCTGCAAAAGTTCAATTTGCCCTACCGCAGCCGAACCCTCAATTATCCAGACTACCTGCATTCCTGCTGCTGTCAGAATGTTGCAAATCAGCATGGCTGTTTCTTCATCGGCTTCGACTAAAACGAGGCTGCCCCGCAAGGCCGAGGGACTCAGCAGAGATGAATTTAATTTGTCATATTTATCTTTAGAAAAGTCATCTTTAACTACACTTTGTGCGGGGATGAAAACTGTAAAAGTCGAGCCGACATCAACTGTAGAATTTACTTCGATCGCCCCGCCGTGAAGTTCGACTAACTGTTTGGTTAAAGCCAAACCTAAACCCGTACCTCCGTATTGGCGGCGGTAGGGCGAATCCAACTGCTGGAATTTTTGAAACAAGAGCGATCGCTGATTTTCGGGAATGCCAATCCCAGTATCTTTGACTTGAAAAACAGCGGTACAGCCTGCAATTGCAGTACCTTGCTGCCGCCCTGAAAGCATTTTATTTTCGCTGTCGGCAATCCAAACTCGCAGGACGACTTGCCCGCCTTTGGGGGTAAATTTGATAGCATTTCCCAATAAATTGAACAGAATTTGTCTCAACCGACGCGGGTCGGCGGTGAACCGATCGCGGTGCAGTTCTATTTGCTGGTCTAGCAGCAGTTCTACCTCTTTAGCCGCTGCTTTTTCTTTGAAAGCGCGCAGGGTTTGAGCCGCAAATTTAGACAGGGAAAATTCGCTAATTTTTAATACTGTTTTACCCGCTTCTACTTGGGATAAATCCAAAATATCGTTAATTAATTCTAACAAATGGTCGCCGCTGTCGCGGATAATTTGCAAATACTGCCGCTGCTTTTCTAAGGGCAATTTTTTGTTGCCAACTTTGCCGTAGGACCAGCGCAGCAGCGTGTCGGAAATGCCGATCACGCAGGTGAGGGGAGTGCGCAATTCGTGGCTCATGGCTGCTAAAAATTCGCTCTTGGCCAGGCTCGCAGATTGGGCGGCGGCGAGGGCGTCGCGCAGTTCCCGAGTGCGCTCGATGACGCGCTGTTTGAGGGTGTGCTTTTGCTGCTGTACTTCGGCATAAAGTTCGGCTTGATAAATTGCGATCGCTAAGTGTTCTGCGATGTGCTTCAAAAATGTTTTTTTGCTTTCTTCCCATTCCCGACAAGTAGACTGGTGGGCAATTAGCAGCCCCCACAATTCCTCTTGAACTACGATCGGCACTACTAACTTTGCCCGCACCTGGATGCTGCGCATCAAGTCTAAAAAACATCGGTGTCCGGCGTAAGTTTTTTCTACATCGGCAATGCTAAAGGTCATCCCTTTGCGGTATTTTTCTCGGTGAAACACTCCTTTGGGAAAGCAGTGCGCGCCTTCGCTAAAATTCAGCACCGAAGCAATATCGCTGCTGGCTAAAGCTTCGTAGGTGACGCGACCTACATACAAGTTGCTGGATGAATTTTCTTTGAGTTCTTTCGAGTTGGATATCGCAGCAGTTTCAGCAGGCTCTTGCAAATCGCTGTTGGGTTTTGACGGTTTTTCAAATTGATAAATTAACAGTCGATCGACTTCCAAAACTCTCGCACCCGATCGACTGCTTGCGATAAAATTGTCGGCAATTCCAAACTTTGGCGGATTTGACTTATTACCTCATTTAACAACTTCTCTTGTTCTAGTTGCTGTTGCAGAGCATCTTCGACAGGTTGGCAATAGGAAGCGCAGGAAGTAGCAATTTGCTGTTGAATAACGGCACTTGAATTATTGCCTTCCGATCGCGCTACAGGAATTAATTCGATCGCGGTATTTGCTGCTATTTCTGTTGCCGTTTGCAGCGGAATCTGGCTGTTTGCACTGGCTTGAGGTGCCAGAATTTCCAACAAATTCATGGTGAATTCGCTTTGCATGGCAGCCGAGTTCGGCTGTAGGTTTTGCATCCTGCGTTTGAGGTCGCTAATGTCGATCGGCCGTGCTGGTGCGGTGGCAGTTTCTGCCAATAGTTCTGCAATGGGAGCTAGAAAATGGGCGATCGTCTCCGGGTCGAAACTCAATTCTACATTCAGTTGAGATGTGAAATTTTCTACCTGCGGTGTTTTTGACCCCATCTCCAATTCATCTAACTGTTTTCCCCGCAGCAGCGCGTTAAAATCCTGTGATACCACTGCTGCAAACCTTTCGGTTTGGTTTTTCTGACTATTTTGAACGCCATATATCGCCTCGTCTCCCAAAAAAATCGCTCCCGGAAGTTCAGCCATTTGCTGCAACAACCGGTATGCCGCCTCAAAGGTTGCTAAAGGCAAAACCCGATGTAAAGTTTTTGGTTTCAATCTAAGTATTTTCCCGGTTGTTTTAAAGAACAAGATATGAGTTACTCGGCGCTCGGGAACCGAACTGAGGAACAGAGACAGCAGATCCCGGAGATTGGAGATGCAAGTATTGATACATTAGGGAGGTAAAGAGATCGAGGAAACTCAGCGAGGCAAGGTAGCTAAAGGAAGGCTGAAAGCGAAACACCTGAATTTACCCGTATAGTTTTGATTACTTTAAGTAGTCTTATTTGAGTATAATATCAATATACAATTTGTTAACTTCTATTTAACACTTCGAGGATCATGAGCAATCCAACTCACCTCGCCACTGATTCCACAATCGGAGATCTGCCGTCTCACCGCTTCCAAGTGAGCGCTGAAACTTTAGGTCAAGTCGTGGCTGAAAAATTCGGACACGAACCAGATTTGCCGGGAGTCATTATCATTCGCGACTCCCAGGTGTCGGGAATGATTTCCCGCATCAAATTTCGAGAGCAAATGAGTCTGCCCGATCGCGTTCAACTTTATTGGAACAGCCCGATCGGAGCTTTGTTAGATTTTATTAGAATTCCGCCTCTACTGCTCGGTGAAAATTGGAAAATTGACGATGCAGTGCAAGCATCTCTTAACAGGCAAAAAGATTTGATTTACGAACCAATTGTGGTAGTAAAACAAGACCGCAGCCTCCGCCTTTTGGAGGTGCAAACTTTGCTGCTGGCGCAATCTCAAATTTTAGCGCAAGCTAATAAAACTCTGGAAAAATACCGAGCAGAACGGCAAAAGTACGTCGCCCGCATTCAACACGAACAGGCGCGAGTGCTGGAATGCACCCAGCTTTTAGAGTCAAAGCAGCGCCAACCTGCAAAATCTAATACGCCCAGTCCCCAGGAAGTCGCCCTTGCGAAACAAGCGCAAGAAATGGTTCAGTTGAACCAGCGATTTATGCGTACTGCTCAACTAATTTCTTCCGAAAGTCGCCAAGCTTTTCAGGCTACTTTTCAGGGTGCTAATTCTATTTGTAATAATACAGAGAAAATTTTGGGCGTTGGTAAAGCCATCGCTAAAGATTTAGAAACAGTAAACCAAACTTCTAGAACGATCTCAGAGGCGATCGAACAAGTCAGGCATTTAGCAGTGCAGGTAGCAGTAGTTACCAATCAACTGGGAAATCGCTCTAGCGGTTTGAGTCAAGTGAGCGTGGAAATTGCTAGATTGGCAAGTAAAACGTTTGAATTAGGCACTCAAATAGAGCAAATTGCCAGCCGCTTTAAACTTCGCGTTCACGAATTGACAGAAGCAGCAAGAGGAGGTGCAAATGTAGCTAAATCCGTTACGATAAAAATCGAAAGAGCGGAGATGGCGTTGTTAGAATTGGAAGAATTAATTTCAGATAAAAACTGAATTCTCTGGCGATCGAACAACCGATCGAGAAGCAAGAAACAGGCAGCGCTCACTCTTTAGTTAAAGAAATCGAACAAGCTGAAGCGGCAGTATCGGAGTTAGAAGATTTAGTAAAACAGCGGGATTCCTCTCAGTATCTAATTGAAAAAATACAGCGGGTACTCAAATCTAAAAAAGGAGAAAGTTCAAACAATTAAACCAGCCCCGAAATTTAGCAGGCGATTATTAAATCTAAAATCTAAAATCAGATGAAGCCTATGAAGATTCTGTTGGTAGAAGATGACAAAATTACAGCGAATATGCTGACACAAGCGTTGAACGCTCACAATTACACCGTGAATACTGCAGCAGACGGCGAAACCGGTTTGCAGTTAGCGCAATTATACGATTACGACTTGATTCTTTTAGATGTGATGATTCCCAAACTCGACGGCATTAGTTTGTGCCGGGAATTGCGCGCGCGCGGCAGCCAAAAGCCGATTTTGTTGCTGACAGCCCTCGACAGCAGTAAAGATCGAGTTCAGGGTTTAGAAGCGGGTGCGGATGATTATGTGGCTAAGCCATTTAATTTGCCAGAATTGCTCGCTCGGATTCGGGCGCTGCTGCGGCGGGGAAAAGCAACTTTATCGAGTACAAATTTGACTTGGGAAAAACTGCAAGTCAATTTGGATACAACAGAGGTAACTTACGGAGACAAATTGCTGCATTTGACTCCTAAAGAATACAACCTGCTCGAACTTTTCCTCAGAAATCCGCGACGCATATTCAGCCGCAGCGCCATGCTCGATCGCGTGTGGTCGGCCGGGGAATTCCCTCAAGAAGAAGCCGTTACCGCTCACATCAAAGGACTGCGCCAAAAATTAAAAGCAGCCGGGATGACTGTGGATTTAATTGAAACAGTCTACGGATTGGGCTATCGATTGAAAAGTTTGCCGGAGGAGGTAGAAAGCAAAACGATCGAACCAGAAACTCCGCAACTTCCTGACGGTCGAAACTCCTTCTCTGGCGCGTCCAACCCGCCAATAGAGAAACTCAACAGCGACTCCAAACGCGCTAAAGTTATGGCTGTAGTTGCCGATATTCGGGCAAAGTTGGCAGCCAACTTCGCCGAAAAAGTAGAAATATTCGAGCAGGCGATCGACAATTTGAAAACCGGAACTTTGGAAAGCGAACTGAGGCAAGAAGCCCAAGCTCAAGCTCACAAATTAGTCGGTTCTTTGGGAACTTTGGGACTGTCAGAAGGTTCGGAAATAGCGCGGGAAATCGAACAATTGCTGCAAGCCGAAAAAATTTCCGAACCGGGGATAGCCCAACGGCTTGAAGTATCATTTAAGTTGCTCAAACAGATATTCGATCGACCCCCAGCCGCTCCAGCCGAGTCCGCGATCGCAGTACCGCCCAACAGCCGTTTGCTCGTAATTGATGACGATACTTTTGTCAGTTCCCGCATCAAAATTGAAGCATCAGCTTCGGGCTTTCAGGTAGAATTAGCCAACTCTCCGCAAGCTGCAAGAAATGCGATTTCTCAACAGCCTCCCGATGCAATCTTGCTGGATTTGAGCTTTCCCGAAACCAAAGAAAACGGCATGGCTTTCTTGGCCGAGATCCGCCATCTAAAACCAGAAATTCCCGTGATGGTTTTTAGCGGTCACAACCAATTGAGCGAGCGAATTGAAGTTGCCCGTTTGGGCGCTTCTGGCTTTTTGCACAAATCTATCCCTCCCGCAGATATACTTAGAGCAGTCGCTCAGGCTCTCGATCGAGCCAGCCCAGCAGAAGCTAAGGTTATGGTGGTAGACGACGACGTGCATCTGTTAGCCTCATTGCAAGTTATCCTGCAACCTTGGGGATTTCAATTAATAACATTAGCAGAACCAGAAAAGTTTTGGGAGGTACTCGAAACCACTTGCCCCGATTTACTGATTTTAGATGTAGAAATGCCCGGTTACAGCGGGATCGAACTTTGTTTGGCCGTGCGCAATGATTTACGGTGGAGCAAACTTCCGGTACTATTTTTAACCGCTCATTCCGAATCAGAAATAGTACGCCAAATGTTTGTAGCCGGTGCTGACGACTACGCCAATAAGCCGATTGTGGAACCTGAATTGATCGCTCGCATTCTGAATCGTTTGGAACGGACGCAGCTCAGGCACAAACTAGCACAGAGAGCAGCTAACAAACCGGATTAATTCTGAGGGAAACGGAGAAATTCAGAGTACCCAACTACGCCAAATTTAGAAGTGCAACAGTCCTGCACTTGAAAAATCAGAACCTTGTCAAAGCAAACTTAAACCCAGCAGCGCGAAAATTGGTGTTAGTTTCATTTCCCACTCTGGTTTGACCGGACAAATGAGATATTTGTCTGTAAAAACTGTAACCATTCACCTCGGTAAAAAGCCATGTTATTGCCATCAGATACAGGCACTTTCGAGAATAAAACCCCTGATTCGATTTGCGCTCCCGGTTCGATTCAACTTTACGGTATTCTGTTTGTTTTACAAGAACCACTGTTAAAAATTATCCAAGTTAGCGACAATACTTTTGAGGCAATTGGCTTCTATCCTCGGGAAATTTTGGGCAAGTTTTTAGATGATTTTTTCTGCGCCGAACAAGTTGCAGGAATTAAAAAAACTTTGTCAGAAGAGGGCGAATCTTTTAAATTCCTAAATCTATGTATAGAAACCAGATACAGCCAAGGCTATTTTGAGGGGAAGCTCCACCGATCGGATGGTGCAGTAATCCTTGAATTGGAAAGGGTAGCAACCGATCGAACCCGCCATTCAACCGACTGCGATCGCGCATTGAAAAAAGCGTTAGACCAAATTCAAAAAGCACAAAATTTGGCAGATTTGTGTCAGGTTGCAGCCGAAGAAGTGCGAAAATTTATCGGGTTCGATCGGGCGATAGTCTATCGATTTGATGAGATGGGCGCGGGAAGTGTAATTGCCGAATCCAAGCTGGAAAATTTGAGTTCTTTACTGGGCTTGTACTATCCAGCTAGCGATATTCCTCAAGCAGCAAGACGCCTGTTCAGCGAGAATTTAGTGCGATTTATCCCCGATGTGAGCGATCGCACCGTACCGCTGATTCCTAGCTGCAATCCGCTGACTTCACTACCTCTAGATATGAGTTTCAGTTTTTTGAGAACGGTTTCTCCTTGCCACATTCAATACCTCAAAAATATGGGGGCCGGTGCGAGCCTGACTCTGAGCTTGATCGAAAATAAAAAACTGTGGGGATTAATTGCTTGTCACAACCAAAAACCGCAATATGTCAGCTATGAAGTACGCAGCGCCTGCGAACTTCTAGCCAAATTTGTATCCTTAGCAATTAGCAACAAAAAAGATAGCGAAAACCGGGAATACGAAATTTATTTGAAATCTATCTTTGCTAGATTTCTGGGCGATATTTCTCCCGAAAATTGTTTTGTGGAAGGTTTGCTCAAACACCAAGATAACTTGCTAAAATTGGTAGGCGCAACCGGTGCAGTTTTGTGCGCTAAAGAACAATTAACCTGCATCGGTAAAACCCCAGAGATGGCAGATATTAAAAAATTAATTGAGTGGGGAGAAACTCAACTAAAAGATGATATTTATTATACAGATTGTTTGCCGCAAGTCTACCCAAATGCTGAGAAGTTTAAAGAAGTAACTAGCGGTTTACTGGTGCTGGCAATTTCTCAAATGCAAAAGCACTATATCTTGTGGTTTCGTCCCGAAGTCATTCAAACTGTCAACTGGGCGGGCAAATCAGACTGGTCGCGAGAGTTTGACTCTGGGGTCAACAAACTTTTGTCTCCCCGCAATTCCTTTGAATTGTGGCAAGAAACTGTGAGATTAAAATCTTTGCCTTGGCAGCAGTGCGAAATCGAAATTGCGTTAGAATTGAGAGCCGTTCTCGTCAGCATGGAATTGCGGAAAATTAACCAGCAGTTAACCTTAGCTTTGTCCGCTACCAACATGGGATTTTGGGACTGGGACATACCAAACAACCGCATTATTTGGTCGAGAGAACACGAAGAGTTATTTGGATTGGCACCAGGAAGCTTTCAGGGAACTTACGAAGGTTTTGCAGCTTGCGTTCATCCCGAAGATTTAACAAAATTGAACCAAGCTATTAATCAGACGCGAACAGATCGACAAGATTTCGATCGCGAATACCGCGTGGTTTGGCCCGACGGCAGCATTCACTGGATTGAGGGGAAAGGCAAGTTTTTTTACAGCGAAACCGGGGAAGTTGTGCGGATGGTGGGGACAGTCATCGAAATTACCGATCGCAAAGCTAAAGAAGTGCAGTTGCGCCTGCTAGAATCGGCAATCACTACTACTAACGATGCAATTTTAATTACGAAAGCCGAACCTATTGACGAACCGGGCCCGCGCATTCTTTATGTCAACCCAGCCTTCACGCGGATGACTGGATATACCGCAGCAGAAGTGTTGGGCAAAACGCCGCGCATCTTGCAAGGAGAGAAAACAGATCGGGCAAGTCTCGATCGAATTCGTATAGCTTTAAAAAATTGGCAGCCGCTGCGGATAGACTTGCAAAACTACCGCAAAGACGGCTCGCAATTCTGGGTCGAACTCAGCATTGTACCCATCTGCGACGAAGCAGGTTGTTTTACTCATTGGGTAGCCGTGCAGCGCGATATTAGCGATCGCAAACTTGCTGAAGCTACCCTCCAACAACTCAACGAAGAGTTAGAAATGCGAGTTTTGCAGCGCACCAAAGAACTCGAACTATCTCAATCCGAATTGCGGCAAAGTGAGGCTTTGTTTCGCTCGTTGAGCGAGTGTTCCCCCCTGGGCATTTTCAAAGTTGATGCCGACGGGCAATGTATTTATACAAATCCCCGCTGTCAAGCAATTTGCGGCTTCACCGCCGCAGAAGCTTTAGGCGACGGTTGGATGCGATTTGTTCATCCCGAAGACCTCAATCATTTTCTGTCTCTGTGGTCAGATTCGGCAGCGCACAATGGAGAGTTTAACTGCGAGTTTCGCCACATCTATCGAGACGGAACGATCCGATATTGTCGGGTAAAAACTGCTCCGATATTTTCCGCCCAGGGTACACTAATAGGCCACGTCGGCACCGTTGCCGATATTACAGAAAGTCGGGCGATCGAAAAAATGAAAAATGAGTTTATTTCGATCGTCAGCCACGAACTGCGAACTCCCCTGGCTTCAATTCGTGGTTCCTTAGGTTTACTGGCCGCTGGGGTACTCAAAAACAACCCGGAAACTGCCAAACAGATGTTAGAAATTGCCTCTAGCGATACCGAACGTTTGGTGCGTTTGGTAAACGATATTCTCGATTTAGAGCGCCTCGATTCGAGTAAGGTTACGCTCGTCAAGCAGCATTGCGATGCAGGAACCCTAATGCGCCAGTCTGCAGAAACCGTGCGTTCTATAGCTGCCGAACACAAGATTAATGTGTCAGTTTTACCCGCTGACGTACAAATTTGGGCCGATCCAGACAGGATAGTTCAAATGCTAGTAAATTTACTGAGCAATGCTGTTAAATTCTCGCCATCTGCAAGTACAGTCACTGTCAAAGTTGAAGATTTGGGCGATCGAGTTTTATTTGAAGTAAAAGATCGGGGGCGGGGCATTCCTGCTGATAAACTAGAAACTATCTTTGGACGGTTTCAACAGGTAGATGCTTCTGACTCCCGCCAAAAAGGGGGAACGGGTTTGGGTTTGGCTATCTGTCGCGGCATCGTGCAACAGCACGGCGGCAGAATTTGGGCAGAAAGTACGGTGGGAGAAGGCAGCAGTTTTTATTTCACATTGCCTGCGCCTTTTGCAGAATAAGCAAAGCAAAAAATTAACATTAAACCTGAAAATCCGATTCCCTGTATTCGATCCGGCTCTGGCTGCTGGTATTGTTTTTTTAATTATGAAAGCTTATTTGGCGCGTGTTTGAGACAAGCAATTTCTGTAGGTTATTTCTTCTTCCTTCTTCCTTCTTTTTAACCAGTTGTTAATTGTGAATTTTAATTATGACTGCAAAATGTATTTTAGTAATAGATGATGAAAAAAACCTCTGTAGCGTAATTCAGGCTTGTCTGGAAAGTTTGGGAGGTTGGAGGGTGCTGGTGGCCCACGAAGCTAGTGAAGGATTGCTTTTAGCTGAAACGCAACTCCCCGATGCAATTCTGCTGGACGTGATGATGCCGGATATGGATGGAGTTACTTTGTTTAACGCGCTGCAAAGCAAAACGGCGACGCGGGGAATTCCTGTGATTTTGTTGACTGCTAAGGTGCAGTCTATCGATTTGAGCGAATTTTCTGAGTTGGGGGTAGCGGGGGTGATTGCTAAGCCTTTTGACCCTTTGATGTTGGCCCAGCAAGTTGCTGAGGTTTTGGGCTGGGATTTTTAAGAAGAGTTGAGAGTTGAGAGTTGAGAGTTGACAGTTGACAGTTGACAGTTGGGAATTGGGAATTGGGAATTGGTAATTGGGAATTGGTAATTGGGAATTGGTAATTGGGAATTGTTAATTCTCCCACAACCCACTGTCCCACTGTCCCACTGTCCCACTGTCCCACTCTCCCCCTC
>JAAUPF010000232.1 GCA_012034575.1 Richelia sp. CSU_2_1
CGGCGTTTAAAAAACTTAATTTTAATCATTGCCATTGCCTATACTTGTGCGACGCTCCAAGGTCAAAAACTCAAACTGGGAGGGATTCAGAAATATATTGGTCGGTTAACTGAATGTAGGCGATCGCCACGTCGTCATAGCAGCTTCTGGATTGGTTTATATGGCCTATCGTGGGTGATTGGAATGGAGTTTTGTCAAGAAATTGTTGCTGAATTAATGAGAGCTAGACCTAATAAACTGCCATTTTTCAGAGGGGTTTGAGGGCTATGTCTTTGATTCGATCGGGGTTGTGACGGGGTTGTCACCCCGTCAGGTTATTTTGTTTAATTAGTTGGTAGGGTGCGTTGGGGGCGAGAATTTTGGTTTTCTCCCCGACGCATTTTTTATGGGCGCGATCGAATTAATTGCGCCACATAAACAGTTAAATGGACACGGCAGTGCCGTGTCCCTACAACGCTCGATTGGATGGTGATTGTATTAGAAAAATCGTTTATTAATTGGGTGGCGATCGAATTCGATCGCCCGCCCAATTTAATGATGTAGGGACACGGCACTGCCGTGTCCTAAATTATCCGATAGTTGCGAATTGTATTCGATCGCCCGCCCAATTTAATGATGTAGGGACACGGCATTGCCGTGTCCTAAATTATCCGATCGTTGCTACAATTCTGGTTTTAATTGATGGCAGACTTAACTGCTTCCGGCTGAGATGTTTGAGGTGCAAGGCGACTTGCGATTTGGTCGATAAAAGCTTGCAAGAAAGAAACTTGCTGGTTTTGCTGAAATACTGCTTGCAAAGTTTTAGTCAGCCGATCGATATTTAAGCTGTTGTTAGGAGCATTTTCCAGTTCTTGACTTTGGAAATATTCGATCAAACTCAGTCCGGCAATTCTCGTAAAATACGCCGCGCTAACTCCCTGCACCGCGCCTCCTGCTACATAGGTAACGGCATTGCTTTTGAGCAGTCCGGTAATAGTTTGAGTAGACAGTTCTACCAATCCCAACTTTAACATTTGGCTGGCCAAAGTTGCCGCTACTGTCTTCGCTTGCTCTAAGGAAAACTTTTGCTGGTAAATAGCGCCGAGATCGATTACGAGTTGGGTGCTAATAGCGGTTGTTGCTAGCAAATCCAAAGCGGGAACCGGGTTAGCAAACACCGCAGCAGCGGCAATATACTGATACTGTTCGATGATAGGCATCGATCGCGCGCGCCGAACCCGATCCAACAATGTTTTCGCTTCTAATTTAACACTAGCAGCCGATCGTACTGCACTCGCCCATACCAACTGCTGGCTTTCTGCTGCTAATATTTCAGTCAATCTAGCCGTCAAAGTTTGAGTTTGAGATGTTTGATTTTCAATTCTTTCTTGAACTGTGCCGTCTGCTTGATGCTGCCGCACTTTAATCGCACTCGGGGCCGCCGCGATCGCGATTATATCTTCTGTTCCCAATATTCCGTGCATTCTCTGCTGCAACTGTTGCAAAACTTGCGATTGCTGTGCTGGCAAATATTGGTCTAGTTTGTTCCAAACTAACAGCACTCGCTGACCGGCTGCCGCTAGCTGCGATAATGTTTGAAATTCAGAATCAGTGATATCGCCCGCCGTTACAAACAGCACTAAATCACCGACAATTTTTGGATCTGCCTTTAGATTGACAAACAGGGGTGCTGTTTCTTGAAAAGTGATTTTGCGCGCATTTTCGGATGCCCAATTAGCGTTCAAAACTTGCATTAAAGCTGTTTTGCCTGCCGATTTGCCGCCCGCGATCGTAATTTGCAAATCTTGGCGGTCTAATTCGGCTGTTAATTTTTCCAACCGTGCCTTGAGACTAGCAGGATCGGCAGAGTTTGGAGATTCTGCTGCTAGCAAATCAATGGCTTTTTGTGCGGTCGCGATCGCTTTTTCGGCTGCTTCCCTGCTGGCTAGAGGCTGCGGGAGTGCGAGATCGAGTTTGGGCGATTGCCGGTGCCACCACCAATATCCGGCACTAGCTGCTACCAAGCCGATCAGTGCCGTTTCACCCATTTCTGAAGCAGAGTGCTGCAAACTTTCCAGCAGCCACAGCGCTGCTGAAAGTCCGATGCCGCCAATTAAAATCGGTCGCCGCAAGTTAAGTGTCATTTTTTCCCTTCCTTGGGGTATTTCCGCCCAGCTTAACTTTACCGGGCTTGGTATTTTTCCCTATCTTCCATAGTAACTCTGGACGATCGCAACTGACAGGTTGGGAAGCCGAATTTTTGGGAACGGGATTTGCGAAAAGAAGGAAGAAGGAAGAAGGAAGAAGGAAGAAGGAAGAATACTAATACATCCCACCTATCAACTATCAACTATCAACTATCAACTATCAACTTATTTTATTTAGGATTGAGACGCTTGGAAATTTGGTTGATAATACCGCTGAGAATTGCGCCGCCCATCAAAATTCCCAAGGCGGGATTAAATACAGGCTGCCACAGACTGTACCACAAATCAAAACCGAGATTTACACCAGTCGATCGGCCCGCTACTGCGATCGCAAACCAGCCAAAGCTGACTAAGACGAAAAACACATCAGCTACTAAAATCAAATTGAGTAAGTTGAGAAATTTATCTTTCATTATTGTTGAGCGTTCCTTGTAAGTTGAAATTTGTCAAGTTTTGGCAAGCGATTAGTTCGGAAGCAGGATCGATCGCGGCAACGGGCGATCGAATGCAGATAAAATATCATTGAATTATTGTCGCGCACAGGTTAGCAAAATATGGTTCGCTATACACTTCCTCAAAGCCCCGAAATTATTTTAACTGTCAAAGGGAAAGATTCGACCAAAGCTCGCGAAGAAGCAATGGATCGGCTGATGGAGCTCATGGATAAAGGAGAGTTGCCCACCGAGCTCAAAGAAGGATTCGGACCCAAGCAGTTTGTCGAAGTAAAAGAGCTCGAAGATACGGCCTCCGAAGGTGAGGATGCCATTACGGAAGCCATACAGATTTTGAGCAATTTGGCAAGTCTGAAATTGAAAATGATGGAATCTCGCGAGGAAGCACTGAAAATTCGAGCTGCGATCGACATTTTGTTTACAGATGAGCCTGTAAGTGCGGAGGAAATCGGCCGCCTGAAAGACGGTTTTAAGGTTCTCAAAAACTTCGCTCAAGCTAATGTTCGCTATCGAGAAGCTAGAAGTAAAGCTGAAGAAGCGCGAGCAATTTTGGACGACGCTTTGCAATCTAACGAAGCTGAAAATAAGGCGCAGAAATCGGGAAAATAGTTGACAGTTGACAGTTGACAGTTGATAGTTGATAGTTGACAGTTGACAGTTGATATCTTGGACTGTTAATTAGTGATAATTTCTGTAGGGGCGGGTTTTTCAAACATTTCTGCCAAGAATTGACAATCTTAAAACCCCGCCCGATCGGGATATTAAGGTCAATCGATCGACCGGATATGATATTACAATTAGGAGCAAAATTGTGAGCGAACAACAAACAGGAACTCCCAGAGATACGATGGCCGGCAGCTTGCTGTTGGCAAAGAATTTAGGTTTTGAACCAAAAACTGTAATTGATGTGGGAGCCGCTTTGGGAACTTTTAACCTTTACGAAACTTTCCCAAATTCTCGGCATTTGTTAATTGAGCCGATCGCCGAAAATGAACCGTATCTGGCTAAAATTTGCCGCCATCTTAAAAGTGCAGAATACGTTATTGCTGCTGCGACAAAAGAATCGGGAGTTTTTACCCTCAACGTCAGTCCCGATATGGTGCATTCTTCGATTGCTGAAAATCGCGGTACTGACAGCAGCAATCCTTATGTGAGAAAGATACCGGCAATTACCCTGGATGGTATATGCAGGGAAAGAAATTTGCTCGGTCCCTATTTAATTAAAGTCGATGTAGACGGACAGGAATTAGATGTTTTGCAGGGGGCGACGGAAATTTTGCAGCAGACTGAATATGTAATTGTAGAAGTTACTTTGTTCGGTCAAATGTACGATATAATTCATTTTATGAAGTCTCAAGGATTCGCGGCTTACGATATTGTCGATTTGGGGTATCGCCCTGGGGATGGAGCTTTGTGGCAAGTGGATATGGCTTTTGTGAAAGAATCGGGTTTATTTAGAAGAGAGAACAATTACGTTGCCGCACAGCAGGATGTAGATGTGCTAAATTCGCATCTCAAGGCTTATCGCAAAAATTTGATTGCGTACATTGACGCTCGTTATAGCGATCCGCTACCGCCGAAACCGCAGTTGGATAATGCTGTGTCGGACAGTGAATATGTAATTATTTAGCAAGATCTGAAATTAATATGTAGGGTGCGCACTGCGCACCTTACAGCTACTAATAATGTGTCAAACTACTCCAGTCGTAAATCTTGTCCAAACTAACTCAAAAAAGGTACATTTACTACTTCCCCTGATACTTCTGAAACTTGCACTTTTAGCCCTTCACCACCCGCTTTTGTGCGGATGTAAGCAAGGCCAAAACAGCCCGATTCAGTCTCGGTAAAACTGGTTAATTTGCCTACTTTTTCATCGGCGATCGAGACTGCTGTACCTGGTTCTACAAGTCCGCTTAACCGCACTCCCCAGAGTTGCTGTTTCACTCCTTTATAGGTGTTCAAACGAGCTATTGTTTCTTGACCGATGTAGCAGCCTTTCTCGTAGGAAATAGTGTGTAAAAGGCGCGCTTCGAGTGGATTGTAATCGTCTGTGAGTTCAAAATCTGGGGCGGGGCGTCCTTGTTCTATTCGCAGTTGTTCCCAGACTCGATCGCCCATCGGCACTGCGCCAACTTTTACTAATTCGTTCCACAAATTAGCGCCGTCGCTTGCTGTTGCAATTAACGTGCATCCAGGAGATGCCAAACCGCTACCGACAGCAATCCTAACTTCCATACCTGCCAAATCGATCGATTGATGTGCGCCATAGGGTAAATCTTCCAGTCCGCTAACTCCGAGTTTTTCTAACAGTTTATTGCTTTCCGGTCCGATGAGGTTGAAAGTAACAGTTGTCTCGGTTAAATCTGCTAATTCGACGCGATCCATTGGGAAAATATAGCGATCGAGCAATTCCAAAAGTTGCTTGCACCGTTGGGGAGAAACTAATAGCAATACTGCATTTTCTGTAGCATAAGCAGTAGCTAAATCTATCGTCCGTGCGGTAGATGTGACAAAAACAGTATCGCAACCTTGACCGGGTTTGAGGATGTTAAAATTATTGGTACTTTGATTGTGCAAAAATCGCAGGCGATCGTCCCCGGAAATTTGAATGCGTCCCCAATGAGATCGATCGCACAAAGCTGCACCTGTTTTAGTGGCGGCGATCGCCTCTCGATCGTTACCAAAACTAACAGGAATATTTCTTCCCGTACTCGATGCTGCAAAAGTCGCGCCTGCGGATGTTTGGATTTCGTGCAATTCCTGATTTGTCATGAGATTTTAGGGGGTAATTGGTAATTGGTAATTGGTAATTGGTAATTAGTCATTAGTCATCGGTCATTAGTCATCTGTCATTAGTCATCGGTCATCAGTCAGCAGAGAAATAACTGTCAACTGTCAACTGTCAACTATCAACTATCAACTATCAACTATCGAGGCAAACTATCAAATATTGCCTGAATTAATTCGCTAGCTTTAGCATCTAAACGGTTCCAATCTACATCACCGGTATCCTCCTCAATCAAACTCGTGTCAATTTCAACTTCCCTACTTTCCATTTCAGAGTGAGTTGGATTGTAATTGATAAAGCAGACTTGATAGCAAAGTTCCCAAATATCAACATACCTTTGCTTGTCTCCATGCTCTAGGAGCAATTGATAGCCCGGAAAAGGAGTTTGTTTTTCGTGATAAGTGCCATTCCAGATAGACTCATCTAGTTGTTTGCGGATGTTGTCGAGCACTCGGATCAGGGCTGGCTGCATCAGCAGTTCAGCCTGCTGCCACGCCTTGGTGCTAGTGATTTTTGGCTTCATATAAGTGTATTTAAAAACAAAAATCAATTATTAGTCGGGTTAACAAACTCGCATTATGCCATATTCCTGTCGATCGCGCTACACCTCCAGCGCCAGCTTCTTTAAGTAAAGCTAAGTCTGTATCCTGATGCCGATTTTTGCCAGACTTGAAAATCGATCGCCATAGGCGATCCTAAATCATTTGTGAACTTCTTTTTGCTCCCTCCCCTTACTAAGGGGAGGGTTGGGGTGGGGTTAAAAATTTATGATTTATTTAGGATTGCTATATAATCAAAAGCAAATGCTCTCGATCGAAACTGCTGTTCGCCCAAACAAAACTATGAAATTCTCCCTCGATGTCGAAAACAACCCCGCCGGCTGGCCGGATCGCAGTCAATTACCAGAATCTGACGGTACTTTTGGGAAAAACTTTCAAGAACATCCCCAAAGCATTTTGTTAACAGATTCAATTACTCCAGTCTTTCAAAATATTCATCCACATAATGACTATTGTATCGGTCAAGACAGCGGCATTTATTGGCGGTTGACAGAGCCTCTCGAAAAGGGTTCGGAAGCACCGGACTGGTTTTATATTCCCAACGTACCACCAACAATTGACGGTCAATTTCGGTCTTACTACATGATGTGGCAAGAGATTGTAGTGCCGTTAATCGTGTTAGAGTTTGTATCGGGAAACGGTGCCGAAGAACGGGACAGAACGCCTTTGTTGCGATCGGGTCAGCAAGAAACTAAGCCGGGAAAATTCTGGGTTTATGAAAATGCAATCCGTCCGGCATTTTACGGAATTTATGAAGTACGTAAATCCAGCGTTGAAGTGTACCATTTCATCGGAAATAGGTATCAATTAATGACTGCAAACGATCGCGCTCATTATCCCATTGAACCGTTAGGAGTAGAATTGGGAATCTGGCAAGGAACGTATCAAAATGTAGAGTTACCTTGGCTGCGCTGGTGGGATAGTGAAGGGAATTTACTATTGTCAGGAGCTGAAAGAGCGGAACAACAACAGCAAATTGCTGAACAAGAAAGACAAAGAGCCGATCGCGCCGAACTTGAATTAGAGCAATTGCGCGCTCAATTACGATCGGCCGGTATCGAACCACAATTATAAGGGGAATATTACCTAAAAAAACGGGCGATCGAATGAAAGAAGAAGGAAAATGGGGAGATTTTAGATTTTAGATTGGGAAATTGGGATAATTACCAATTCCCAATTCCCAATCCTCAATTCCCAACTGTCAACTGTCAACTGTCAACTCATTACTGAGGCTTTTTAGTAGGTTTAAAACCCTGTTTTTGGAAATAAGTTCTGAAGACTTCTTGAGCGATCGGTGCTGCCGATACAGAACCAAATCCGCCACCTTCAACGATCACCGCGATCGCCACTTCCGGTTTGTCAGCAGGAGCAAAACCAACAAACATAGAATTGTCAGGATGACCGGGCATTTCCACCGTTCCAGTCTTGCCTCCGCTCAAAGGAATTGTACCGTCATTCATACGCCTGCCAGTACCTTTTTGTACCACATCAATCAATCCTTGGCGAACTACTTTCAAAGTATCCGGTTTAATCGCTGTTTTGATTTTTTGGTAATAGGTGTATTGGTTTGAGAAGCCAACAAATGCGGCTGTACCCGCCAACCGCCGTTAGCAACAGTTGATACCATCACGGCTAATTCTAGGGGAGTGCAAAGTACCAAACCCTGACCGATCGACATCGTTACCGTATCGCCAACGTACCAATCTTCTTTGTACATTTTCTGTTTCATAGCCGGCGTCGGAACTTGACCGTGATTGGCGGATTCCAATCCCAATAAATCTAAATTAATACTGCCGCCAATACCCATTTCTTTAGCCCATTTAGACATTTGTTCCGGTCCGGCTTCCATGCCTACTTGATAGAAAAATGTATTGCTGCTGTAGGCTAAAGCATCGCGAAAACCGATGACGCCGTAACCGCCACTGTGTTCGTTGAAAGATATGCCGCCGATCGTAATTGCGGCCGGAGTGTTCAAAGTAGAATCAGGAGTAAACTTGCCAGATTCTAGCCCGGCTACAGCAGTTACAATTTTAAAAGTGCTGCCGACTGGATAGCCTTGAACGGCCCGATTTAAAAATGGTTTTTCCGGCCCTTGCAACCGTTCCCATTCTTTTTGAGTCACCTTGCGGGTAAAGATATTAGGGTCAAATGTCGGCCAACTAGCCAATGTTAAAAGTGCTCCTGTTTTGACATCGATCGCCACAACAGCCCCCAGGCGATCGCCCAAAGCTTTTTCCGCTGTTTTTTGCATATCTAAATCTAAAGTGAGTTGCACCGATTTGCCTGGAATCGGATCTTTAACACCTAAATCTTGAAGCTCTTCACCTTTAGCATTTACCTCGATCAAACGGTTGCCCCAAACGCCCTCTAGAGTTTCATTTGCTAATTTTTCAGCTCCCATTTGACCGACAATCATTCCCATCGGATATTCGGGATTAGCTTTGAGTTGCTCTAAGGTAGCTTCGCCGACATATCCTAAAAGGTGGGCTGCTAATTGTTGGTGGGGATAGTCGCGGTTCGATTCCGGGCGGATTTCTACCCCTGGCAAACTGTTAATTTGTTCTCCTAAAGCAACAAATGTAGCAGCATCAATATCTTTACTAATTCGCAATGGCAGTGCCGATTTGTAGCCAGCAGCAGTAATTTTTTTAACTATTTCGTCTGCGGGCATTTTCAATATGGGACTGAGTGCGGCTGCTGTCTCTTGCCACTGCTTGACAGATCGTTCTTTCGGCCACAGATATACCGATCGAGATACGCGGTTTGCTGCAAAAATTTTGCCGCTGCGATCTAAAATTTGACCGCGATTTGCTGCTACTGAAACTGGGCGAATCCGGTTGTTTTCCGCCCGCTGGCGGTTGTATGCTCCCTGTACCAGTTGCAATTGGGCTAAGCGAAATACTGGCAGCGTCAATAAGACTGTTGCCAGCAACAGAAAGATCGTAGCTTGGAGCGATCGGCTGCGGCGGAGTGCAGCATTTTCCAAGCTATTTTTGTCAAAGCGGACTTTAGAGTTAAAAGAAAAATCGCCAGCCATATTACCAAATCTGCTCTTTTTATTCAACAAACAGGTTAAAGCGGTTCCCATCCGGAAAATTTCTCTGCAAATGATAGTTGACAGTTGACAGTTGACAGTTGATAGTTGACAGTTGACAGTTGACAGTTGACAGTTGGGAATTGGTAATTCGTAATTCGTAATTCGTAATTGGGAATTTACCCCTTCTCCCACTCCCCCCCTCTCTCCCTCTCCCCCCTCTTTTTTCTTCCTTCAGTTGAGAGTTGACAATTAAGAGTCTACTTATATATTAACTAACTCTTTAGAAAGACAAAAACATTCTGCCGATCGGTAGAGGAAACATCCCAAATATGTGATTAAGATTTTGTTAAATAGCAACTTTTTTTACAATTCAAAAGTTAAGGAGGTATTGGCTCTATGGAACCGATCGATATTCTGATTGCTTGGCTGGTAACGGGCAGCAGCTTGCTGCTAATTTCTCAACTGCCGATCGGCGTAGAAATTGACAGTACGCCGAAAGCTGTAATTTCGGCTGCGGTTTTGGGAATTTTGAATGTTTTAATTTTGCCAATTCTGAAAACTGTTTTTTTCGTGCCCAACATACTAACGCTGGGATTGCTTTCAGGATTGTTCGCATTTGTGATGAACGTAATTATTTTTGCGGCGGCGGCAAAGTTGGTTGATGGATTTCGCTTGCGGATGGGAATTTGGAGCGCTATATTGGGGGCGATCGCTCTAGCTGTAGCGAGCAGCTTTATCAACGGCGTGCTGATTTAGCACAGACAGGGCTTACGCAAAAAGTTTGATACGCCACTGATGGCAGTAAGGTGCGCAGTGCGCACCCTACATAGAGATGTTTTTGATGGCAGTAGTAAGGTGCGCAGTGCGCACCCTACAGTTCATCGATTTATATTAAGATGATATAAACAGTTTTTTAGTAGACATGGTATTAATGGATCTAGAAGCAGCGGTCAAATTGAAATTAGCGCTGCTGGCAGCTCAAACTCCCGCTCAATTGGCTGCTATTATTATTGATTACACTCATGAGGAAATGATGCTCGTTTTTGATGAGTTAGAATGGGAAGAGCAGGCTAGAATTAAAGATATTTGGTACGGTGTCAATTACAGGCTAATTTGAAGTACGCCACGATCGATCGGGCATTGGTAATTGGTCATTGGTAATTGGGAATTTGTCATCGTTCATAACGTTTGCACTGAATGCAAAATTTTACAAATCAACCGCTCTCGCGCTCCGGCTTGCTAACTCAGATACGGGTTATGTATCCCTTGAAAAATCTTCCGCTTAAAACCCGAATAATTGCGATTGCTTCACAATGCTGGCAATGCAGACATAGTTATAGCAATTCTAAATCATTTGCGTAATTATTGTAGGGGCTCGCTTGCCCCGCGATCGCCCGATAGATAAGGGGTAGGCACGGGGGCACTACCCCTACAAATTTTGCGAATCATTAGAATCGCTATATAAAGGCG
>JAAUPF010000233.1 GCA_012034575.1 Richelia sp. CSU_2_1
CGATTCTTTGCCGGCTAACGCTGTGCCTGAGTATCTCCTCAATTCTGCTTCCAATTCGAGCAGCTTTGCCAAAGCTTCTTGAAATTGCGATTCTTTGCCGGCAAGCTTTACTTGAGTTTCCCCCAAGTCTGCTTCCAATTTCAACACTTTAGTCTGGGCTTGTTGAAATTGTTCTTGCCACTGTTCGATCTCGGAATTATTGTTTTTTTGCTGTTTTTCGAGCAGCCTGATTTTCAGCCAATCTTCAAAAGGCCAGACTGGGAATTCAAACCGATCGCGGGCTAAATTCTCTAACAAACTAACTTCTCCGATCGTACTTTCGCCGATTTTTTCTAGCTTTTCATAGAGTTCTAAAGCTTCGGGGAAATATTTCTCTATCAAATTAGGTCGGTGGCTGTTGGCGAGATCGTTTACTAATAAAGAACGTTCAAAATTATCGCCGATCGCTGTATTTAAATTAACATTAAATTTGTCATTTACTTGACCGATAAAAAGTTCGGGAGTATTGCCGATCGCGTAAACATTAGCTAGCAAACAGCGTTCCGGAAAGCTTTCATAAAGTTCTAAAATTTGTTGGTTGTAGTGAATCCACATTTTCACTGCCATTTCGGGATGTTCCAGCAAGCTGAGATCGGTGCCGCGGCGGTAAAGAGAATCGACTACTTCCCAGGGAGAACGGTAAACGCAGATAAAATTAGCTTCGGGGAGTAAAGTCAGCCAAAAATCCCAAAAAAGGGTGGTTCGCGGGTCTTTCCAGCCCCAATGTTTGTTAGTTTGTTGATTTCGGGCGATCGCATTTTTGGCTGCTGCTACAAATTCGTTTCCCACCGGAATTGTTTTTTCAAAAGTACAGCCGAGTTCGTCGATTCCGCGCGATCGCAAAACGTCTTTGTGAAATTCTACAAAATCCACATTCTCGAAATGACCTCTAATATTTCCGTCAGCAGGACCGACTAATTTTTTGCCAATATCTACCCCGACTTTTTGAAACAAAGATGCTGTTAAAGAAGTACCGGAACGGTGCATTCCTGTAATAATAAAAACCGATGCTTTGCTGTCATTTGTACTCACGATTTCTCTCCTCACCTATCTATTTTAGATTTTAGATTTTAGAAAACCTAAAATCCTCTCGAATGTAAAATTTGAGATTAGAAATTTTAATTTCCATTCAATCAAAAAATCCATAATCGTCCGTCACCCAGCGAAAAATTCTCAATCGAAAATCTCCAATCTCCCAGCGAAAAATTCTCAATCGAAAATCCCAAATACAAATATAAAATCGCTTCATTCTCCCGCCAAACCAAAGGATTTCCTGATTTTAAACCACAGCGTTCTCAGCTTCCAAAACTTGCTGCTTTCCATTGCCATAATTCGATCGCGCGATCGGTCTAACTCGCCCCTGACAGAAACTAGCTGATTTTCCATTTGTTCTACCTGCATTTGAGCTGATATTAGCTCGTTTTGAGTTTCTTGCAAATGCTTTTGAGTAGAAAGCAATTCATTTTGAGTATCCAGCAATTGCGTTTTAGTAAACATTAACTTGCTTTGAAATTGTTCTAGTTCTGTTTTAGCCGTCGCTAATTGAGCCTCAACTAAATTGAGTTTTGTCTGAGTTGAACTCAACAAAGATTGCGATTGCCTGCTATCCAAAAGGGATTTGACGTGGCAACTTTCAATTATCCATTCTAAACCGCAATTGTTGACAGCTTTAATCAAAATTACATCCGCCGGCGCAACAGCATCTTTGGGTAAATAACAGCGCCAACCCGACTGCAAAGCTGCTTTTGTTTGAAAATATCCAGCCACATCCGGGCGGTTGTAAAAAGGCTCGCAAGTCTGGGCTATTTCCCCGTTTACCAGCACTTGTACCTCCTCAATGCGTCCCCCCGCGTTCCCATCGGCCGCCCACCCTTCCAAGTACAAATTATCCTTAGTAGTTAAAGCTGCAACATCAACATAGCCTTCGGGATGGTGGTGGAATTTCAAACTAGAAAAATCTTGGTTCAATCGATTGGTAACAACGTACAAATCTTGAAACCTGCAGATGCCTTTGTCCAGCCGGTGCACGAATGCTTTGCCACCGCTGATGCGAGCGACAATTCCTCTCACAAACTCTTCAGTTACATAAGTTGTACCGTATTCTTCTTTATCCAAAGATTGACTTTCGCTGTCGGCGCTGAACAAAATTCCGCCCGGAGGCATTTTTACGTGAGAGGGCAACAGACTTTCGCCGTGCACGCTGAACATTAAAATACCGCTGTCAGTCAATAAATTGTACAGGTTTTGCAGCCAATCAGCAAAAGTTCTTTCCGGCATATGACTGAAAAAAGAATTGGCCAAAATGCAGTCAAACTTGCTATCTATTAAGTAATTTTCCGGCTTACCCGTTGAGACAATTCCGTTAACGCCAAAATATTCGCTTTGAAACTTAACAGCATTCGCATAAATATCAGAAACCCAAATTTTCTTCGGCGGCATTTCCTGAATTAGAAACCGCGTAAACCTGCCGTAGCCGCAGGCAAAATCTAGAAAAGAATTTACCCGATCGAAACTTCCAAAATGCCAGTTTACAACCTGTTGAACGGCATCGAGAATGCGGCGACCGAGCGAATAATAGCGCACCAAAGCGCGATCGGTGTCATCTTTGACATTGCTCAAACTGAACAAATACATTTCATCATCTTCACAGATCTTCTGTTTAAAATCTGCCGGGAATTTAGCGCGATCGCGAATTAAAGCATTAACAGCTAAATTTTCGATCGGGTCTACATTGATGTTGCTCATTTTTTTCAGGGAAATTTATTAGATGAAAATTTATTAGATAACCTCGCCGGACGCCTCTTTCACCAGACAGTCAGAATTGACATCAGAATTGACATCAGAATTTACAACAGTTAAACACGGTTCGATCAGCAAGTCAACAATGCCGTTGCCGCAGGATTCCGTACAAGGTTGAACTCGAAACATCGCCACATCAACGCAGCGATCCAAATAAGTCAAATCCCCATCCACCGCGCCCACAACCCCCGCATTCAAGAAATAAACCCCCGGATTCAGCAAACATTGAAACTGAAACTTAACTACAATAGTCGTTCCCGCTTCCACATACTTCACGGACTGAGTATAACCGTTTAAAGAAGCGCCTGCCAACTCAAAACCGCTAATCGTTTTAATCAACATTCCAAACCTAACTTTAGAAGTAGATTTGTAAAAATTGACAGAGTAAGTATAAATATAATCCTGACGGCCGATCAAGTGATTCACCACAGTTCCCTGCAGCGTGGTGATGCGCGGGTTAATAATTTCTGCCCCCCGAGACGGATACCTCACCGTATTCGATGGTATCATCCCCGGATCGTAAAACTCATCGTAATATTCCTTAGATGTTGGCAAGCATTGTTCCGATTTAACTTCTCCATTAGTGCTTGCTAAACCATCATCTCGATCGGTTTCGCATTCCTGTTTGGTCAGCTTATTTAACGATCGAATATCTTCCTTCAACTCCGGCACTTTATCTCGATCGGCATAAATCAGTTTTTGATATTTAGAAATTACCACCTTCGGCGTGTGAGCGAGCAGCAATTCCCCGCCGTCCATTAAAATTGCCGAGGTACAAAGCGTCACAACTGAAGTAGCAGCGTGAGAGACAAATAAGACAGTTCCCCCGCTTTCCTGAATGCTTTGCAAGCGAGCGAAACACTTGCGCTGAAAAGCTTCATCCCCTACCGAAAGCGCCTCGTCAACTACTAAAATATCCGGTTCGACGCTAGTCGCCACGGCAAAAGCTAGCCGCACAAACATCCCGCTAGAATAAGTTTTGACAGGCTGTTCGATGAAATCTCCAATATCAGCAAAAGCCGCGATCGCATCAAATTTTTCTTCGATATCTTTTTTATTTAACCCCAGCAACTGAGCGTTAAAAAATACATTTTGCCTGCCCGTAAATTCTGGGTTAAACCCGCTGCCCAATTCCAATAAAGCCGAGACTCTTCCTTTCACGTTCACGCTGCCCGAAGTCGGTGTCAGCGTCCCGACAATTATCTGCAACAAAGTGCTTTTTCCCGAACCGTTGCGGCCGACAATTCCTAAAGTTTCGCCTTTCGGAATTTCGAGATTGATATCTTGCAAAGCCCAAAATTCGTCCGCCAGTTTTCTGTCAGGACAAATCATTTCCTTTAAGCGGTCTCCCGGATGTTGGTAGCGCTTAAAACATTTGGAAACATTTTTTAATGAAATAACAGATTCTGCCATTCGATTTTAGATTTTAAATTTTAGATTGCTAATCGGTAATCGGTAATCGGTAATCGGTAATCGGTAATTAATCTTTTGTCAACTGTCAACTGTCAACTGTCAACTGTCAACTGTCAACTGTCAACTCTTTAAAGAACATCAGCAAAAGCCGGACGCAAGCGGCGGTAAACCGAAAAACCTCCATAAAATATAGCAGCAGAAATCAGAAAAGCCACGCCCCATTCGCCCCAGTGCTGAACTTCTCCAATCAATATCAAATCGCGGTAAACTTCTGAGATTGCAGCCATCGGATTCAGCCAAAATATCCACACTCGCCACTGTTCGGGAATTATCGATGCCGGATAGACGATCGGCGTCAAATAAAACCAGAAATTCAGAATAACACCTAATGTCTGAGGAATATCTCGCAAAAACACTGTCAAGCCCGCTGTCAAATATCCCAAGCCCGCAGTTATCAGCAACTGAGGCAGCCAAACCAGTGGCAGCAAGCACAAAGTAGCGTTGAGCTTTTGCGACGAAACTGCTACGATCGCGATTAAAGCAATCAAACCGAGGGAACTTTCAATCAAAGCTGTAAAAATCGGGACTAGCGGCAGCAAACCGAGGGGAAATACTACTTTTTTCACTAAATTCGGCTGTCCCACCACCGAAACCCCAGCCTTAATCAAACCGCTAGTAAAAGCATTCCAAGGCAGCAAACCTGCAAACAGCCAGACTCCAAATGTAACGTCGCTGTTTTCCGGGAAACCTTGCAGGTTGAGCTTGACTTTCAGGACGATCGAAAATACATAAGTGTAAATCAGCAACTGCGATAGCTGATTGAGCAAAGGCCACAAATTGCCCAAAATCGAGCCTTTATATTGAGCTTCCAAGTCCCGACGCACCAATGTTGCTAGCAGGTTCACCTTCGCCCCCCACTGACTGCTTGCGGGCAGCCTGACGCCAACAGTGCGGGCCTTTTGGGCAACTCCTTTCACCGATCTCAGCAATTTTTTCGCCCTCGTTCGTTACTTTCACACCACAATCAACTCGAGCTGCGGCCAGACAGCCTTTGTTAAATCGCAATTATTCCACAGCCGCGCCACTTCGATCAAGAGTGCCTTGCGGGAGGGCGTGCGCCAGCGCCAGAGGTGCGAACGCCAAAGGATATTGAACTGAGGCAGAAACCGGGTTTGTTTGCGCAATACTCAATGCTGCACCTAAAATCCCCAAAAAACCCAGTTTCTTTGGACAGAGGCAGAAACCGGGTTTGTTTGCGCAATACTCAATGCTGCAGTTTAAATCCCTAAAAAACCCGGTTTCTTTGGACTGTTACAGCAACAAACTTTTTGTCAAAAAACATTCGATCGCCACCTAAAGTCACCAAAAAACGCGATTTCTGTGGCAATTTTACTGGCGCAGCAACCGTTGTAAAATTTCTCTCTTACTCCCTCTCCTTAGTTAGTAAGGGGAGGGTTGGGGAGGGGTAAAAACTTTACTACTCATTCAGACGAGCTACGATCGATCGAACATAATATTACTTGCTACCTTCGGAGTTTATCGCCTCTTTCACTGCCGAAGAAATAGCTATTTTTTGCTCTTCATCGTAGCCCCAGCGAGACAAAAACGATGCGTATTCGCCCCCGCCATTTTCCACACTTGCCAGCATTTGCTGTGCCAGAGTTTGACAAGCAGGCAGTTGCAGGGCTTGAATTAAAAAGCGCGATCGACCCTGCACTCTAGCAGAGCTCGCAGCCATTTCCTCATTTTGCTCGCGCGAGTGGTGGACCACCATCGCCGCCGACATCGCCAAATTTTTCACTAGCAATTCTGCTACGATCTCAGGAGCCTGTCGCAATGCATCCAGCACGCCAGAGGACGGTGTATCTGCCAAAGGTCGATCGTCCGTCAAATAAGTAACAAAAAAACCCCGAGCGCCGTTGGAGGTTTTCACCAAAGAGGAAACAGCTTGCTCGATTTCGCTCTCAGAAAGTCGATTTGCCTCTATTTCAGACAGCAAAGATTGAGTCAGCTCGATCGCCCGTTCAAAAGTGATAGTTTCTGACGCTAACAAAGAAGATGGAATACCCATAACGAACTCAATAATTATGCTAAACATTCTCTTCTTATTGTAAACAAGTTCTTTGACAATTGACAGTTGACAGTTGACAGTTGACAGTTGACAGTGGATAGTTGACAGTTGACAGTGGATAGTTGTCATTAGTCATTAGTCATTAGTCATTAGTCATTAGTCATTAGTCAATTGGTCATTAATCATTTTTTTCTCCCACGATCCCCATCGGAAACTCTCCCCCTCCCTCTTCCCTCAATTTATGGCAATTATCTCCTCCAAACAACAACCACCAGATCCAGATTTTCCCGAAGACAATCAACCAGCCCGCAAACGCCGTAAAAAAGTAGCCGAACCCGAGACAGAATACCTGCTAGAACCGCAAGAATTACCAGAGGAAACCAACAACAAACAAGAAGACAAAATCCGGCCCCAGCGATTAGCTGAATACATCGGACAAAAAGACTTGAGAGAAGTTTTAGCGATCGCAATTGCAGCAGCCAAATCCCGCAACGAACCCCTCGATCACCTGTTGCTTTACGGCCCGCCTGGGTTGGGAAAAACTACAATGTCGCTGATCTTAGCAACAGAAATGGAAGCGGAGTGCAAAATTACCACCGCCCCCGCCCTTGAAAAACCCCGCGATATTGTCGGTTTGTTAGTCAGTCTCAAAGCCGGAGACGTGCTGTTTATCGACGAGATTCACCGCCTGTCAAAAGTAACAGAAGAAATCCTCTATCCGGCGATGGAAGATTGCCGTTTGGACATCACGATCGGACAAGGAAAAAGTGCCAAAACTCGCAGCATTCCCCTCAAACCTTTTACCTTAGTAGGAGCGACAACTAAAGTCGGTTCCCTGACATCTCCTTTGCGCGATCGCTTCGGTTTGATTCAAAGATTGCGCTTTTATGAAACCGACGAACTCAGCCTCATCGTCCAAAGAAGCGCCCAAGTTCTCGACACGCAAATTACCCCCGAAGGAGCAATAGAAATTGCCCGCCGATCGCGCGGAACTCCCCGGATTGCTAACAGATTGTTGCGGCGAGTTAGAGACTACAGCGAAGTCAAAAACCTCAAACCAATTGATGGCGAAGTTGCTTCGATCGCCCTTGAATTATTTAACGTCGATCCGTTGGGTTTAGATTGGACTGACAGGCGTTTATTGACAGCCACGATCGAAAATTTTAACGGCGGTCCTGTCGGTTTAGAAACCCTCGCCGCTACCACGGGAGAAGATGCTCAAACGATTGAGGATGTATACGAACCTTATCTCATGCAAATCGGATTTTTGCAGAGAACAAGTCGGGGTAGAGTAGCCACGGCTGCTGCTTGGAAACACCTGGGTTTTACCGAACCTCAATCCCCGTAGATTGCATCCTATAGATTTTGGAACGCTCCCCGGTTGTAGTGCGGACTTTAGTGCACAAACGATCCAAACAATTACCAATTCCCAATTCCCAATTCCCAATCCCTAATTCCCAATTACAAATATTGACTTCACAGATAAATTATGGTAAAGAACAACTACCATCAACTATTGATAAAAAACATGGAAAGTGAGGAACTTCTCAAACTGTATGCTGCGGGAGAACGAGATTTTTCCCAGCTCAATCTTTCTAGGGCTAGTTTGCGAGAAGCTAATTTACTTAATATTAATCTCGCCGAAGCGAATCTCAGTTATGGCGATTTGCGGGAAGCTCGACTGGGACAAGCTAAATTAGCGGGCGCGACGCTGATCGGCACAAACTTGTGCGAAACAATTCTCTGGGGTTCAGATCTGAGTTACGCCAATTTATCTCAAGCTCAACTGCGCGAAGCTGACTTAATGGGTGCTAAATTAATTAAAGCTCAACTCTCGGACGCAAAACTCATAAAAGTCTGTTTTTCTGGAGCTAACTTGACCGAAGCCAATCTTTCGCGATCGCTCTTATTTGAAGCAGATTTTCGCCCCAGTTCCGAGCAACAAACCGATTTGCAACTGGCAGATTTTAGCGGAGCAGATTTGAGTTACGCACATCTCAGCGGAACCCTGTTATGCGGCGCTAACTTAGAAGGTGCAAAACTCTGTCGGGCAACTTTAGAATTTCGCAGCGATTTGTCTTATGAAACTAATTTAACTGACGCCAATTTACAATGCGCTGACTTGAGCTATGCTAATTTACAAGGCGTCATTTTAGTTGGGGCTAATTTACGCGGTGCTGACTTAACTCGTACCATTTTACAAGATGCTAACCTGCAAGGTGCTATTATGCCTGACGGCAGCATTCACGATTAGTTTGCTGTTTGTAGCGATCTCGTTTCCGGTTGCAGGGGAATTATATTTTCGATCTGAGATAGTGCAACCGTCTTCGCTCATCGTCAATGCGTAGGGTGCGTCGCCGCGAAGAATTATGAGGGCAGGCACGGGGGCACTGCCCCTACTGGCAACTATTATCGAGCGACGCACCATACCACTTAATGCACCTCCGATCGCAACTTTTCGGCATCAATTGGCGAGATGAAAAACAGGCGAATAACTTTCCAGAAAATACCGACAATTAACGGCAATTTCTGAAGTTTTTTCAACCAATTAGGGCGATCGCTCTTTTCAATTTCGGCAATTTTCTGATTCAAATCCGAGCATTTTTTCAAACCGGGTAAAAAGTCGGGATGCTCGGTATCTAACATTACCGGGAAGGCGCGCCCTGAAGTTTCATTAGTTTTGCGGACGACGCGATCGTTGTATTCTCCTGCATCTAAGCCTAGGGTTTCATAAAAATCCGCCCGTTCGTATACTGTTAAAGCGTGAGTCACGAATACGCTTAACAAGAAGAAACGCGCCCAAAATCTGCCCTGCCAGGTTTGCCACATTTGCGGCTGCGATCGCAACAAAACCTTAAAGAAATCCCCGTGACGGTTTTCGTCTTGACACCAACTTTCAAAATAGCGGAACAGCGGATAATATTGATATTCGGGATGCTGTTGAATGTGGTGGAAAACCGTGATATAGCGCCAATAACCAATTTTTTCCGACAGGTAAACCGCGTAAATAATCCACTCGGGCTTAAAGAATGTATAGGTGCGATTTTTGGTTAAAAAACCCAAATCTAGGGATAAATTGAAATCCGCCATCGATTTGTTTAAAAAACCCGCGTGGCGTGCTTCATCTCTCGCCAATAACTGAAATGCTTCTGCTAGTAACGGCTGGCGATTTTTCAACTGGCGCGACAATTCTTTAAATAGCAGAAAGCCCGAAAACTCTGAAGTGCAAGAACGCTCTAAAAAATCAACAAAAGCGTTGCGAGTTGTTTCGGGAATTTCTGCCCAACTCTTCTCAAATTCCTCATCGCGGACGAAATGATATCGATTGTAGTCCGATCGCAACTCCTGCAGCACAGCCTCAATTTCTTTCTGCTGGGAAGATAGATCTAAATTCGCCATTGCTTCAAAATCTGTCGTGTAGAAGCGAGGCGTTAACAATGTTTCCTTCACGGGCGCTTTAATTCCGGGGCGCTGCAATTCTGGTTGAGGAGCGTTGAGCGATGCGACCATAACTCACCTATCAATTCATAACTTAATGGCTATGTAATACAAGTATCACTGTTGCACCAACTTGGCAAGCCCCGTATTTATACTTATTTTGCAGGTTTTTAGACTGTAAAAACGTCAAAAAGCGGGATTTACTAGCCTTTGAGTCGATCGAACTCAAGCATTCTATTTCAGTAATGTAACTTTATATTGCAATAAATATCACTTAATAGCGATGTATGATTAGATAAGATTCAGAGTTTAGGACTCGCGCATTTCTGCGGTTCGATATGAAACTTATCTGCCTTGCATCTTGGGTATGCTGGAAGCGCGGGGTGTACTTTGACAAAGTGAACTCATATTACACTTCTCAAATATGCCCGCAATGCGACGCGCACACTGGCAAGAAAGACTTAAGTGATAGGCTTCATGTTTGTCACAACTGCGGCTACACCACGCATCGGGACGTGGCGGCGGCACAAGTAATTCGCTTTTCAAGGCATAGTTCAATTGTCCGAGGGGGGACGCCTCTTGGACGTTAAAGAAAATGCCTGTGGAGATGGTCTGGCGGGGACGGGCAACCGTCTAGTTAAGAATCGAAGAAGCAGGAAGAAGAAAGCATGAAGGCGCGGTTTTTAACCCGCCTTCAT
>JAAUPF010000234.1 GCA_012034575.1 Richelia sp. CSU_2_1
CCTGGAGGAATCAAGGAATAAGTTGCTGTACGCGGCGTACCGTTGCTATTGGCATCGACACTAACAAAGCTAGCAGGAATAGCACCACCTGACCAATTGATAACAAGATCGGAATTATCTAAACTGCTGATATCGATTTCGCTGTTATCGCTGAAAGTAACTGTCAATATCTGACTGATGTCGCCTGCCGTACTAATGTTAGCAATTGCGCTCAAGTTAGCAGCAGGTGAAGTGAGATCTGCAATTCTAGTTAGTTGAGTTGTTGCGGTATTATTATTACCTGCAGCATCCGTAGCTTGAGCCGCTGGGATATCAACGGTGACAGCACCATCAGTATTTGGTGTAACGGTAAAAGTGTAATTGCTGCCACTACGGAGAAAATTGCTAACAATGCCGTTAGTAACATTCACTCCACTAGCAGTAAATCCGGTAACAGCTTCACTGAAAGTTGCGGTGACATTAAACGGTGAGTTTGCGATCGCTGGTGACGTAGACGTTAGGGCAACTGTGGGAGATGTGGTATCGTAAATTCTGGTAAATTGAGGGGCTGCGGAGTTGTTATTTCCCGCAGCATCCACAGCAGTAGATGCAGGAATATCGATCGCGACATTACCATTAGCATTCGGCGTAACAGTAAAATTATAAGTCGTGCCGCTACCTGTAAAATTGTCGATCGCACCGTTAGTAACATTCACTCCACTAGCAGTAAATCCAGTGACAGATTCGCTGAAAGTTGCGGTGACATTAAATGGTGAATTTGCGATCGCTGGCGACGTAGATGTTAGGGAAACTGTGGGAGCAGTGGTATCGTAAATTCTGGTAAATTGCGCGGCTGCGGTGTTGTTATTTCCCACAGCATCCACAGCAATAGATGCAGGAATATTGATCGCGACATTGCCATTACCCGAAGGCGTAATTGTAAAAGTATAAGTCGTGCCACTGCCTAGAAAATTGTCGATCGCACCGTTAGTAACATTCACGTCACTAGCAGTAAATCCGGTGACAGTTTCACTGAAAGTTGCCGTGACGTTAAATGGTGCATTTGTTGTTGTAGATGATGTAGATGTTAGGGCAACAGTGGGAGCTGTGGTATCGTAAATTCTGGTAAATTGAGTGGATGCGATGTTGTTATTTCCCGCACTATCCACAGCGCTAGATGCAGGAATATCGATCGCAACATTGCCATTACCCGAAGGAGTAACGGTAAAAGTATAAGTTGTACCGCTACCTGTAAAATTGCCGATCGAACCGTTAGTAACATTCACGTCACTGGCAGTAAATCCGGTGACAGTTTCACTGAAAGTTGCTGTGACGTTAAATGGTGTATTTGTGGTTGCAGGGGAGGCGGATGTTAAGGCAACTGTCGGTGCAGTAGTATCTACAACTATTGCTTTGCTGCCGCCGAGGGAGTTAGCTGAAGCTAAAAGCGGAAGAGTTAAAAATGCGTCGAAAGCTGTGGCAATTGTTTCTTTAATCGTGCCGCCATTGAGAGTCAGGGCATCGGTAGCGAGGTATTCTAAGTCAGCAGAAGAGTCTGATGCTTGCACTACATAGTTGAAGGTGAGGGTATTGCTGCCGCTACCCGAAACGTAAGTGGCAAATCTGTCGGTTGTACCCGTTTCTAATTGCAGTTGGGGTGTGCCACCTGTGGTATCCACAGTGACAGCAGTATCGAAAGTAACGGTGATGGCGATCGTAGCACTGGCAGTGTAGCTGCCATCTACAGTGATGGCGGTGACAGCAGTTACTTTGGGTGCGGTGGAAAGTAGGACTGAAACGTTATCACTCCTGGCGTTCGCCACAGCTAAGTCGGGTTTGCCATCGCCGTTGATGTCACCGATGCTGGCGGATTGGGGCGAAGAACCAGCAGCAAAGGTAACTTGTGTGGCAAAAGTGGGAGCGGTGGCCCCTATGGGGGTTGTGTTGAGCAGGATCGAGGAGTTGTCGCTGAGGTCGTTCGCCACAGCTAAGTCCGGTTTGCCGTCGCCGTTGAAGTCGCCGATGCTGACGGAGAAGGGATTAAGGCCAACAGCGATGGTGGCTTGTGTGGCGAAATTGGGAGTGGTAGCCCCTATAGGGGTAGTGTTGAGCAGGATCGAGGCGTTGTCGCCGAGGGAGTTCATCACAGCTAAGTCGGGTTTGCCATCGCCGTTGATGTCACCGATGCTGACGGATTGGGGCAAAGAACCAGCAGCAAAGGTAACTTGTGTGGCGAAAGTGGGAGTGGTGGCCCCTGTGGGGGTTGTGTTGAGCAGGATCGAGGTGTTGCCGAACACGTTCACAGCTAATGCGTTCGCCACAGCTAAGTCGAGTTTGCCGTCGCCATTGATGTCGCCGATACTGACGCCTCTGGGCTCTCTGCCAGTAGCGAATGTGACTTGTGTGGCAAAAGTGGGAGTGGTGGCCCCTGTAGGGGTAGTGTTGAGCAGGATCGAAGCGGTGTGGTCGAAGAGGTTCGTCACAGCTAAGTCAGGTTTCCCGTCGCCGTTGAAGTCGCCGATGCTGGTGAATCTGGGTTGCGTGCCAGTAGCGAATGTGACTTGTGTGGCGAAAGTGGGAGTGGTGCCCCCTGTAGGGGTAGTGTTAAGCAGGATGGAAACGTTGTTGCTGAGGGCGTTCGCCACAGCTAAGTCGGGTTTGCCGTCGCCGTTGATGTCGCCGATGCTGACGGTTCTGGGCTGTCTGCCAGTAGCAAAGACAACTTGTGTGGCAAAAGTGGGAGTGGTGCCCCCTGTAGGGGTAGTGTTGAGCAGGATGGAAACGTTGTTGCTGCCGTAGTTCGCCACAGCTAAGTCGGGTTTGCCGTCGCCGTTGATGTCACCGATGCTGACGTCTCTGGGAACCTCTCCAGCAGCGAAGGTGACTTGTGTGGAGAATCCCAGTAGTAAGCCTTTGTAGGTTTTGAGGGCTGTTGCTGCTAGCGCTAGTTCGGGCGCAGAGGGATACGGGGGGACGAGTTGGGGAATGTTCCAAGTGCCACCTAGTCCGCTGTTTCCCGTAGCTTGCAGGTTGGCGGCGATGTTCGCTCCCGTAATTTGGTGCAGTCGATCGACTAATTGCTTGCCTGCTACCGTAGCTGCTGCGCGGCATCCGTACAATATAATGCTCGCACCGACAGCGAGAACTCTGCACCACTGTCGCAACTGTTGGCGGTAATTTTCGATGTTGCTGTTATTTAGTTCTGTCGCACCCAAGTAAAGAGTGCCGGGGCTGCCGTGGGAAATGATATGCAGGGTTTGGATATTTGCATGTTTGGCTAAGATTTGTGCGATCTGTTCTACACCATCGGTTTGCTTGTCGAGGCTGTAGGTTGCTATTCCAGGCTTGATGCCTTGGTGCAAACTTTCAAAATCAGGTATCGCGGAATCTACGATCGCAATTTCTGTTAGCTTTTGGCTCGATGCAACATCCGATCGCCAAAATTTTTGCGTGGGACAGTTGATTTGAGTTAGGGTATTCATTTGTTGATATTTCTATAGGTTAATTTGCGGTTTTTGTTGGCGGATATCGCCGGATTAGAAAATCCCGAATATTTTCTATACTTTGGTAGATAGCACCCGACATTTTTGGGATTTTTAACGGTTATTCATTGCTGTCAGTGCTGTTTGCGATCGCGCTTCGATCGAACATAACAATCCCAATAACACTGGCATTGTGCATATAACTCTGCTTTTGTTGTCCGAACAATAATTAGCTTGCCAATCTTGATGTCAGCCTTCAAAACAAATATCCTGGAAATTGGCACCGCTTTTATTTGCGAATAAACGAGCGCCAACAACTATCGCTATGCCTTCGGAGATTCCAAGTTTCGCTTTTTTTAAGTGCGATCGCGCCACTCGCGTGAAATGGCAGATTTTATCTCGATCGAATTGCCAGTCCCAAAAAGCTATAACTCGAATCTGAAGTAGGTTGTTATTGACTGCTATTGCCGATCCAATATGGAAATGATTTTGTGGATATTATTAGATGCGCGAGCTAACTCTAACACTAATAATCGAAATATTATACGCGCCTCGATATTCGATCGGTCGCTACCAGGCATCAAATTTATCCAAACTTTATATTTACTTGATATTTGATGTGGCACTAGCAGGATAAAATTTATAAATCTTTATATTTAATCGTGTAAGGGCATCATACCAATCCGGTTGTGCATTCCCTCTTGTAGAAAAGCGGTAGCCCCACGTCCCTGGGTTCTCCGATTAAAATGAAGGGGATAACTGACACGGATTCGATCGAACTTGTTTGCCGGACAAACAAAAGTTACTGCGCTCTGTGGGTCGATCGATGTCTAAAATATTTCCAATGGGTTCTCTAAGTCCTGTTTTAAGGCGGGCGCTGTATTTTTCATGCGAGCTCATCACCGGACAAAACGCGGAGCTCCGCGTTTTTAATTTTTGGAAGTGAGAAGTCCGCGCTGTGTTTTTCGGGTGTTTGACCCAGGCGATGGTACCCGCAGCTAATTGCACCAGAGCAGTCAGCGCAGCAATTGAGCCGATCGATCGATCGGCGTTCCTCTCCCCACCGCTGGAAAGCGAAATATGGCGGGAGCAGTCCGGCTTTTGAGATTTTGATGGGATCTGGCAATCTCCAGCAAGTTCGATCGATTCGTACCGGCAATAGCCGTTCGATTTGCCAGCGAAGCAGATAGTTTCACTTGTTTTTGATGCGGGATTTTTTGATGGGTAAAGCTCCAATTCAAGAAAACCACGCCGCCACCGTGGTTTTGAATTTGAGATTGTACGATCCTTGCACTAATTTAACTGAGTCGATCGATATTTAATGCTATTTTCTCAAAAAACCATCAAAATAGATATCTCTTTGGGATGAGCGTTAAGATAGCTCTTGTATGGTTAAAAGAGATAAGAGCAATAAATTGTTTGAGGTTCTAGTTAGCAAAAACTCAAAAACATTGTTAATTATTACCGGGAAAAAACATGGCGCAATCGCAAAAAAAATTAGCAGCCAGCATAGACTTCGGAGGCTGCGGGGTGAAGTCAGTAATCGGCTTATCTAAAGGCGGCAAAATGACTTCAAGTTACATGGAACCCTATGCAGTATCGGTGCCGCATTCCAGCGCGGCTTCTTTGCAAGTATCGCTGAAACTGTCCGACCCCGAAATTGGAGGAAACTTTCGGAAAAAGTTTCAATCCGATCTGGCACGCGGGAGAATCTTTGCCTCCCGCTGCGGATAATTTTGAGTTGGGTAACAGGTTGTTGGATGCTTACGGGGTTTATTTAATAGAAAGCGCTAGCGCCAAAGAGTTGGAACGCGAAACGCTAACTTACCGAAAGGAGGCAAAATCGTGAATGCGGAGAACGGTTTGTTTGACGGTCAAAAATCGCTGCGCGGTTCGAGTTCAAAATACACGGAAATAACTTTAAGATTGAAATGCTTGCAAGGGACATCGGATGCAGAAATTTTGAATTTATTCTCAGCAGTCGAACCCAAAGAATTAGCAGTCGATCGAGATTGAGTTGTAATTTGAATCGCGATTTTGGGTATCGATCGAGCTTAAACCGTAATTTTGATTGTTGGGTAAATTTAAGGCTGAATTCTGCTATCGATTGAGATTGAGTTGTAATTTGAGTTGCGATTTTTGCTATCGATCGAGCTTAAACCGTAATTTTGACTGTTAGGTAAATTTGAGGCTTGATTTTGCTATCGATCGAACTCGATTCGTGACTTTTGAATGATAATTTTGAGGCTGAATTTTGCGCTCGAATTTGAACTGTAACTTTTGACCGCTCGATCGTTAACTTCAATTTTTGCTGTCTGCCAAGTTTGAATCGTGATTTGTGAATTAATAAATTTTAAATTTAATGATTTTTGTTAAGACAGCAAACCAGCAACAATCGCGTTTATGGAGGAATAAAAATGACAAGTTTTAGCTTTAATTTTTGCGATTCTAAAACAACCGGACTGCATTTTGCAGGAGGAGAAATCGACAACAGCGGCAAGTCAGTTGTAGCGAAACTGCTGGCAGAATGGATTCCCGACTGCGCGCTGTTCGATGCTGGAAAAGACGGCAGTTTGAGGCAGCTTTTTCAGTCTAAATGCTCCGCTGTAAAACCTCCCGATCGCGGCGATTTGGATTGGCTCGGCGGGGGACTGGAATTATTGCGTCGGGGGCAGTCGGTTGTTGTCGATTTACCGGGCGGGCGATCGGGAGAAATTGCCCGCTGGGCCGCATCAAACAGCATCGGTAGCGCCGCCGCTGAAAGTGGGTGGGGTGTTTTTTTGTGGTGGGTTTGCGACGGGAGTGTCGAGTCGAAATCGGCCCTGCAACAATCTTTGGAGCTAGCTGGAGGTGAATTGGTGCATATTTTAGCGCGCAACTTGCATTTTGAAAATTATTGGTCTAGCGACCGCAGCAAGTGGGAATGGTGCGGCGAAGATTGGTTTTTGGAGAGGGTTGAAAGCGGCAATTTAAAGTCGATCGACCTGCCGAAACTAACTGCCGGACACATGAATTGGGTTTCTCGAAGCGGCGTTACCTTTTTAGACGCGCTTTCTGTAAAAGATGCGGCCGGCAATTTTGAATTTTATGCAAAAACGCGCTCTGCTGTATATCGATTCGCGCGAGATAGTTTCGATCGATTGTCGGGTTGCAGTGCCTAGCGCGCGTTTTTAGTGGGCGGTATTTCGCTTGAAAAATTTACGATTTTAGGGCATTAAAATAACAAAAGTTCAGCTAAAAAGCAGTTGACATAACTGGCAAGTTACGGTAAGTTAAGGAGAGGATAAAATCGTGAAATCGACCGATTTTGATGCGATAAATTTAGAGGGCGATCTCGAACAAGACTCCGATAAAACGGCAGTCTTGGATTGCGAAAGAATTCGAGAAATAGTGCGGTGGTTTGCCCCAGAGAACATACCGACGAGCGTGGAAGAGTTTAAAAAAGATGTGGTGGAGGAACTTGCTAAAAATCACGACGTTTCCCCCAACGACCCCGAATTTGACACTCTTCTAAGGATGCAGAGGTTGGAACTGCTATTGCGGTTGCTGCCGTCGATATTTGACGGAGTTTTTTTCAACTGGTTGGAGCGGGTGAACGGCATTGCGAAAGAGCAGGAAGAATGGCTGCTCGAAGTAAAATCTGCCGCCGAACAGTACGCCAGGGCAAGAGATCCGGCACTCCAACCGCTATCTCAAACGGGCGGCAGTTCTTCCAGTGCGGGAATTGCCCCAAGCGGCAAAACATTGAGTTGGAAATTTGCGATCGCGCTCGGGTTGTGTTCGCTGCTGGCTTTTGCGGGCGGCTATCAGTTAGCTCGATCGAACTGCGACTCCCGTTTGACTTTACCGACGCACGAAACCAAGTAATGCAGCAGTTATTTTGCAAGTAAAACCTGCAATTAATCGATTGCAAACTGCCAATTATCATTTGTCGGAGCATCAACTGCCAGTTATCAACTACTACTTACCGATTTCAGCGCAAGCAGCAGCAATTACTTGACCGCACAGCGCGATATTTTGAGCGGTAATGCAAGTCAGCGGCATAAGAATTCCTCATCGCAGATTAAGTCGATATTGGGGTCGGGGAACTGATAGCGGACATATTCGATTAAAGCATCCTCTCCTTGAATGCCGACTAGATTTTGCTCTTTATATTTGCCATTGCTGACTCGCCAAGATTTACAAATTGTAGATAATTACCAATAATTTGGAGTGCGCGCGATCGCTTTGAGGACAAGCAATTTAGCATAAATCCGTCGCTCGCTAACGAGATCGTTTCCTGTTACTTGAAGGATATAACCAGAGCGGGTACTCGTTTCCGAGCAGCTAAAAACTGGAAAACGACTTTCAAATTCCCCCTGTGCGATCGTACAACGCTCTATCTACTGTGTAAAAATTCAACTGACTTGCACGCTCTCAATAGAGATCTGGCAAAATTAGATTTTTGTCCTAGTATGGCAAGGCTTCCAGAATCTTTTATTAGATATATCTAATAGAGGCGATTGAAGCATTTATGACAATTGCGTAAGTCCTGATTCCCAGATTTCAGAAGTTCATCTTAAGAAAACATCAAGGTATCGACTGAAGCTTGAAACTGAGCGTATGTGACGCGCGAAATGTGGGTTTAACCTTCAAAAATAACGCCCATTGTATGACACCCAGCTTTAGTCCTGTAGCTCCAAGTTTAACTCCACGATGTAAAGTTTTATTAAAAACCATAAATTTGTGTTATTTTGTCATATCGAATTTAAAACTTGAGTTAGAGTTATATAACCCATTTAAGATCGATTGCTGTTGCCACAAGATTCATAACAGATAAATTTCAGCTTTTTTGCTACAATTGCCACACAATCTATCTATCGTTTTGTGGCTATTTAGTTATACCAGACGGCTGAAGAGTCTGTCAAATTGTTCAAGAAAATTGTTCGAGAAAAGCTCTCAAATGGTTTCCATAGAAGCTTAGAATAAAATTGCGAACTTTAAAGCATTGTTTTGTAAGATTTGAAATCAAAGCATTTTTTGTAAGATTTGAAATCAACGATAAAGCAATAATTAAAGTTTAATCGCTAGACAGGTGCATTTTATATCTAATTTCATAAAATACTGCTACAGATAAATTATGCAAATCCCTATGTATAAAGGTTTTTATAAATAGAAAATGTAGCTATTTTCTGAAGTTTTTATTGCTTTAATGGCATTCAAAATAACTGAGTGAACTCCTAAAAAGGTAGACTCAATGAATCCTCATATCAGACTAAAGTTAAAAAGAAATATTCCAACGTTAGAATTGCCTTACTGGCAAGATATTCTTGCGGATAAAACTATCGCTGTCACGAAACTTCATCCAGAGATTGATGGAATTTTATCCAAATATAAGATGCCGGTATGGGTAACAAAAGAATATAAACCTGCTAGCAAAAATTGGACGCAGGCTGAAATTGCTAGCGGTTTCAATCGCATCTATCGCCTTATTCTGCAACAAGACACTCAAATTCCTCACAATTCGATCCAAGAAATATCTCGACTCCCCATAGTAGAAGAGGCACAGATAGGGGCAATTGGTTGTGCTAATTTACCTTCAATGATGCCTGCTCAAATGAGTGCCACAACGGATTTACATTCTCGAAATGCCATCTACTTAGAAGCAGCACGCCAATTTACAGTTGGCTCGCCCAATGTTACTGTTGCCGTGCTAGATACAGGTGTCTCCCTGACTCACCCAGAAATCAAAGACAATATCTTGCCTGGATACGATTTTGTCAACATTATCGATGGCACTGGTAAGTTTGTCGGCGATTACTTGGACGCTGATGAAATACCAGAGGATGAAGTCGGTCACGGGACTCATGTAGCAGGCATTATTGCAGCTAAAGGTGAAGGAATGCCCCAAGGAGTTGTCCCCAATTGCAAAATCTTGCCCGTGCGAGTTTTGGGGGCAATGCAGCGAGGAAGTAAGCGAGTTGGAGCAGGTTTAGTTGACAACATTAACTCAGGTATTAAGTGGGCAATAGACAAGGGTGCTGATGTGATTAATATGAGTTTGGGAATTCAGCATACTGGTGGAGGATTGCCCCATCAAGAGGTAGTGGACTATGCCCAACGCAAAGGAGTCACAATTGTTGCAGCATCTGGCAATGATGGGACAGAAAAGCTTTACTATCCAGGGTCGCTGCCTTACGTTATCGCGGTGGGTGCATTTGATGAAATGGGAAATATTGCCCCATTTTCTACCTACGGTAAGCTGGATTTTGTGGCACCAGGCACGAATATCTACAGCACTTATTTAAACAATGATTATGCGTTTTCTACAGGGACTTCTCATGCCTCGCCTTTTGTTGCTGGTGCCGTTGCTCTGCTGAAATCTTACGCATTTGAAAAACGAGGAATTCGACTATCAGATCGACAGGTGAAACACATTCTCAAGCATACATCAGACAAAATTGATACTCGGTTTAAGCATCGAAAAGCAGGGTTTGGCAAACTCAATCCGATCGATGCGTTGCGGCTGCTCGATTACAAACTTAGTTCGTAGAGGTCGAACATGGCATTACTAGAATTAAACTCTAAAGGTCCAATGGTAAAGATTTTGCAGAGCTATTTGAAGGTTTTAAAACCCGATTTGGTTGAGACAATTAGTGGGGAATTTGATGAAGCAACTGAAAGTGCGGTTGAGAGCTTTCAGGAAGACGCAAACATCACCGTTGATGGCAAGGTGGATGAAACAACTTGGGCTGCCTTGGTGGAACGATTTGAACCAATATGGAATCAAGGCGATCGCGAGTTTAAACAACTACTAGAAAACGTCATCGCTGCCCAAACTCTGGCTGAGTCTGCCAAAACAGCGGCGGAAACCGGCTAAAACTGGTGCAGAAACCGCCAAAACGTCGGCTGAGTCTGCCAAAAAGGCAGGCGGAAACTGGCTAAAACTGCGGCTGAAACCGCCAAAACAGGGGCTGAGACGGCAAAGAGTCGGTGG
>JAAUPF010000235.1 GCA_012034575.1 Richelia sp. CSU_2_1
TGAAGCTAAACAATCTTAAGAAAACCTTAAATTACATGGCTACGTCGGTGATTCGATTGAATCGCTAAAACCTACAGCTCGTGTGCGTTTGAGTTCTAGAGAACTACCCCGCAGGGGGTAAGTTCCGTTCAAACAACTAACAGAATCATCTCACAACAGTTGCCTCATCCTGCTGAGTTGGGAAAAACCCAGAGAAATCGCCGCCTTAGAAGGCGAAAACCGCCCCTGCAAATCCATGCAACTTAACGGTTTAGGTTCCGAAGCAGAAGAAATATTTAGAGAAAAAGGCTTAGCAGAACCCGATCGATGGTTAGAACTAATCGACCTTTACCGAGGCAATCCCCTCTGGTTAAATATAATAGCAACTTCGATTCAAGATTTATTCGGGGGCAGCGTTTCCGAATTCCTATCTTATAAACCGCTATTTTTAGGAGACATAGAATCTCTGCTGCAACAGCATTTCGATCGACTCACCGAATCCGAACAACAAATTATCTCTTGGCTGGCAACTACCCCCGCACCAGCCGACATCTCCCAAATACCGGAAAACCTGCAACTATCACCGCCAGAAATCTTGAAAATCATGCAATCTTTAGGACGCAGGTCGTTAGTTGAAACAGTCAAACAAAACGGGCGATCGCACTTCTCGATCGCACCAGTAATTAGAGAGTATCTCGATCGAACTAAAAACACAACTTGCTAAATTTATCTAGAGGCAAAACTAGAGCTAAAGTAATTATAACGTATGTGCGATCGGTTGCGCAGGTGAATTTGGAGGAGTAAGTCGGCACTATTTACGGCGATCGAGTATCCCATGACGATCTCCCAGCTACAAGAATAACTAATAGATCGAGGTCACGGTTCTTGTTCGTCAAATAGAGATGGCAGATCTCGCCGACCGCTGACCACACGAAGAATCTCAATCCCATCATCTAAAATTCGATAGAAGATGATGTAGCCATCCAAAGGCAAACCTCGCAAGTTGGGACTTATTTCTATATAACTCCTGCCTAAATTAGGAAAATTGGCTAATTGTTGACAGCGACGCGAAAAATCTTGAAAAAATCGCTCACCTGCTTCTATGTTGTTGCTAGCGAAATAATCAGCAATTTCATTTAGATCTAGGCTTGCCAGAATATTGATGAGATAGCGCTTCATTGTTGAGTCTCTCGTGCTTGCCGGAAGCGCTCCAAAATTCCTGCGATAAAGGTTTCGCCATCCATCGGCCCAGTATGTTCGGAGGCGGCAACAGCAGCATCTATCTTAACTCGTACAGCATCGATCCATTCACGATCTGCCCGATCGTATTCATCTAACAATCGCAAAGCAACTTCCAGCACTTCTTCGGCCGATCGATATTTTCCTGTTTCCAGTTTTGTTTGGATGAATAACTCTTGGGTTTTCGTCAGAGTAATGCTCATATTGATTTAACCGTTTACTCTAATTATGTAGATAATATATCATAACTATATGAAAATTGCTGTATAATTAAGCGAAAATTAGAAAATGCTCGATCGCCCTTACACTTGACATGAAAGCAACAAGCTTGGTATATGAAAAGGGGGTCTTGCGAGATCCTCACCTTTAGGATTGCTATATTAATGAAAATCGCCACCTGGAACGTCAACTCAATTCGCACCCGCATCGAACAAGTTACCGACTGGCTGCAAGCCAACCCAACAGACATTATCTGCTTGCAAGAAACCAAAGTTACAGACAAAGAATTCCCGATCGCGCCCTTCACCAACCTCGGCTACAACTGCTACTTTTCCGGTCAAAAATCCTACAACGGCGTCGCCATTCTCAGCAAATCACCCGCGTCGCAAATTAGCGCCGGATTTTCCCCCTTTCTCGGCGAAGCAACGACCGGAGTTTTTGACGAACAAAAACGCCTTCTAACCGGAATTGTCGGCGATATTTGCATCATTTCCGCCTACGTTCCCAACGGTTCCGAAGTCGGCTGCGATAAATATTACTACAAATTACATTGGCTCAAACTCCTCAAAGAATACCTCAAAATAGCACTAGACAAATTTCCAAATTTGTGCATTTGCGGCGACTTCAATATCGTGCCGGACGATCGAGATATCCACAATCCCAAAGCTTGTGCAAACTTAGTCGGTCTATCAGCAGCCGAACGCCAAGCACTATCAGAAATCACCGAATTAGGATTAAAAGATGCCTTTCGCAAATTCACCTCAGAAGGCGGTCATTATAGCTGGTGGGATTATCGCGCCGGCGCATTTCCCCGCAACAAAGGTTGGAGAATTGACCACCATTATCTCAGTTCTTCCCTGTACGATCGAGCTAAAAGCTGTACTATAGATATAGAACCCAGAAAATTAATCAAACCCAGCGACCACGCCCCCGTAATTGTCGAAATTTGATTTATAAGCTATAAGGTTAATAACAACCACTAACTAAAAATCATGTTCTTAGTAACTGGAGCAACAGGCGCGCTCGGTCGCCGAATTGTACGAGAAATCAGACAGCAAGACAAGCCTGTCCGCGCATTCGTTCGCCTCGCATCTCGCTACTCGGAACTAGAAAACCGCGGTGCCGAAATTTTTATTGGCGATTTAAAGCAAGACAAAGACATTCAAAAAGCCTGCCAAGGAGTGCAGTACATCATCAGCACCCACGGCACCGGCGGCGACGTTCAAGCCGTACATTACCGCGCCAACATCGAACTCATCGACTGCGCCAAAGCAGCCGGAGTTCAGCATTTCGTATTTCTTTCGGTACTGGGAGTCGATCGGGGATACGAAGATTCAGCAGTATTTAAAGCCAAGCGAGAAGTTGAAAAATACCTGCAAAATAGCGGATTGAATTATACAATTTTGCGTCCGGCCGGTTTTGCTTCCAGCTTGTTACCCCTAGCAGAAAGATTTCGAGAAACCGGAATTTACCTGCTAATTGGCGACGGTAAAAACCGCACCTCTGTTGTCAGTACCGACGATTTAGCAAAGATTTCCGCAGACTCGCCAACAGTCGAAGGCGCGCGCGATCGAATTTTACCCGTTGGCGGCCCGGATGTGCTGACAAGAGACGACATCGCCCGCATTTTTGGACGCTTATTCAATCGAGAACCTGTGGTAGTTAACCCGCCGCTGGTTGTATTTGACGGACTGCGAAATGCCTTGGGTTTGTTCAATCCTCAAGTTCAAAAAGGATTGGGAACTTTGCGGGTATTGCTGGCTAATGAGTTTTTCTGTACTGCGGAAGAAGTGCAAAACTTGGAGTCAATCTACGGCATGAAAATGGAATCTCTAGAAAGCTTTTTGCGCCGCAATTTGAGCGTTTAATATTTTATCGTTTTCTCGTTTTTCTAGTTGCAGACCCGATGTTACCAAAGTATAAGCGGCCGATTTGTTCAACTAGAGGAAGACTAAGAGAAAGAGGTCGAAGGCGGAATTGGCAGGCATAGAAACCGTGTTGAAAATACTGGGATTTTTCAGCGACTAAGACATTATTTTTGAGATTATTTTGTCGATAAGCCGAAATTTTCTGACGAGTCGATCGCACGAAAACAGACGCCTGTAAAGGTTCAGGGGCGCTTGTCGCTTCCTGAACTGCGAAGCTTACTGCAAACTTTAATATCCGGGTTCTTGAGGTGCGGGCTCTTCATAATGCGCGGGTTCTTGATATGCAGGTTCTTGATATGCAGGTTCCTGATATGCAGGTTCTTGATATGCGGGTTCTTGATATGCCGGTTCTTGATATGCCGGTTCTTGATACTTCGGTGTCGGATTCGGATTGTAAGGCACGATCGCCCCATCCTCATTCACGATCATCCCCCGAATAATCTCGTTTGGCTTTACAGGTTTTGCTTTTATACTGCCTTTGCGACCGTCTAACGGAGGCAATTTCGGGAAGTCTTCAACCGGCATTTTCTTGGTAATTTGACTCATAAAATCGCGCCAATTGTAAGCAGCCGTACCGCTAGTTCCCCCAGTCGGATAATTATCATCATTTCCCAGCCACACCCCAGTTACAACCTGCGGAATGTAACCGACAAACCACAAATCGCGCACTTTTTCCGAAGTACCGGTTTTGCCAGCAACAGCGCGATCGGGCAAAGCAGCAGGCCCCCCCGTACCTCCAGTTACCACACCTTCCAACATCCAAGTAGTAATTGCAGCGCTATCTTTATCTAAGACCCGTTTCGGTTTAAAATCAGCCTGATAGATCGTATTTCCCCGCTGATCGATCACCCGAGTAATGCCGTGCGCTTCAATAAAATTACCTTGCGCTGCTAAAGTGCCGTAAGCATTAGTTAACTCCAGCAAATTCACTTCAGAAGAACCCAAAGCCAGGGAATAAATCGGACTTAATTTAGACTTAATTCCCATATCCTTGGCTAATTTCATCGCAGGTTCAAAGCCGACATCCATTAACACTTTGACGGCTATGACATTGGTAGAACTCGTCAAAGCATCGGACATCGATCGCCAGCCGCTGAATTTTTTGCCATAATTATTCGGCTGGTAGCCGTCGATAATAATCGGCTCATCTTCATAGCTATCGTAGGGCGAAAAACCCGCCGCGATCGCTGCGGCATAAACCAAACCTTTAAACGTAGATCCGGGTTGCCGCAAAGCCTGGGTAGCGCGATTGAATTGACTTTCCTTGTAGCTTCCGCCACCGACTAACGCTTTAACTTGTCCGGTTTTGGTGTCGATCGAAACTAAAGCCGCCTGTTCAAAACCTTGACGGCGACCGTCAACTTCGATCGCATCTTTAACCACCTGTTCCGCGATTTTCTGCCACTTCAAATCGACGGTCGTCTCAACAGTCAAACCCCCTGATTCCAAAGCATCTTTAGAAACATAGCGCGGCAATTCTTTCCTAATAAAACTAGCAAAATAAGGAGCCACCACCTGAAAGCGTTTCGGCGAACTTGGTTTAACTTTCAGAGGTTCCGCCATCGCTTCTTTTGCTTGAGAATCAGTAATTACTTTAGCTTCCTGCATTTGTTGCAGCACGATATTGCGGCGCTGCTTGGCGATATCAGGATTAACCAAAGGCGAATATTCGCTGGGCGCTGGCGGCAAACCTGCCAAAGTTGCCATTTCTGCTAAAGTCAGTTCATTGACTTTTTTGCTAAAGAAAACCCAAGCTGCATCAGCCACACCGTAAGCATCCGAACCCAAATAAACTAAATTTAAATATCGTTCTAAAATTTGTTCTTTCTTCAATTCCCGTTCAATTTTCTGAGCCAAAAGAGCCTCGCGAACTTTCCGGCGCACGCTTCTTTCCTGATTCAGAAAAACCACCCTCGCCAATTGTTGCGTAATTGTACTGCCACCTTGCACCAAATCTCTTGCTATCAAATTAGAGACTACCGATCGAACTATACCTTGAAAATCCACCCCGCGATGTTCGTAAAAACGGCGGTCTTCTATAGCAATAAAAGCTTTCACTAACAAGTCTGGCATTTCTTGAAGTTTGAGCTTGTCCCTAGTTGCAGGTCCCGACTGCAACAAAATTGTATTGTCTGACGCCTTAATTGTCAGCGTTCCGTCGCGGCTGAAGGCGGACATATCGTTAACATCCGGCAAACCTCTTTCTAAGACATACAAAATCCACAAACCGTAGATTAAAGCACTCCCTCCAATACCGAGAATACCCAAACTTATCCAAAATCGCGGGCGGCGGGAAATTAATTTCTTTCTATTTTTCCGCCGTTGGCTAATTTCCTGAGGTTCGCTATCCCGGACAGCCCTACTAATGTCCTGAAGTTCGCTAATGTCGCCTGCTGCGATAATTTCCTGAGGTTCGCTATCCCGTATGGAGTTATTTTTCTGAGGTTTGTTAATTTCCCGGATCGCGACACTAATTTCTTGAGGTTCGTTAATTTCCCCTACTTCGTCAGTTCTCAATTTTTCTGAAGATTTAGACCCCGATCGATTTAAGTTGGGCTGCAACAATTCTTTTAATTTTGCTTGCAAGCTGTTAACTTGAGGTTCTATTTCCAACCAAATAATTAACTGTCTCAGTCCTTCCCACCTGCGATTGACAGTTTGATAATTTTGATTTTCCCGGTCTAATTCTCTCTCTGACATAGGTGAATGCGAAGTAGATTCTATCACATACTCCGATCGCTCGGTTGCTGTGGGTCCCGACACTTCTGGCTCCGAACCGCCAACAGACTCCGGCGAATTTAGCCCGTTGCTGTTGCTAGCATTTGGCGATTTTTCCTCTGAATTACCGCCCGCTGCGCTAGTGACTTTGCTCAATGTATCTTTGATATTTGAGAAAAATTCTGCCACGTTTAGACCTTCAAACCTCATCAATTATTATTAAAAATTACAGATTAAAAACAATAATTTGTTTTTAATCTCTAACTTTTAATCTGACATTTTTAACTGACTAAAAATGTGCCGTTATTCGAGATTTTTGAATGGTGAATTAAGACTTTTGCTTAAAAAACTTTTTAACTCAAAACTCAAAACTCTGGGCGGGCACGGGGGCACCGCCCCTACCAACTCAAAACTCAAAATAGCGGAGCTTAGTAATTTCTCGAACTTTGAATTGTGTTTTTTGAACTAAATTTTTTATTTAACTCAAAACTCAAAACTCAAAACTCAAAACTCCCCGCAGAACTCAAAACTCAAAACTCAACTAGCGTGACCTAGTGCCAAGGCTGCTACCAGCATACCCAAAACTAGGAAAGGCTGGGCGCTTGCCTGATATTTAACATCATTTTCCAAAGGATTTCGCAAAAAGTACATATCCTGAAAAACGATTTGGGGAATTACCAGCAGCAAGAGGATGACAGCGTACAGATTTTGGTGGATGCTAATTAGATAGGCGGCAATCCCAGCTTGAAAGATGTCGATCGCCAGCACGCAGATCCAAGCAGCAGTCGTCACCCCAAACATAACTGGCAAAGATTTTAACCCCAATTGGCGATCGCCCTCGACACTTTTGAAATCGTTAACGATCGCGATTCCCAGCCCTGCCAAGCTGTAAAACAAAGTTAGAACCACAATGGTAGCATCAAGTTTGCCGAACAAAGCTTGACCGGCCCACCAAGGTAGGGCAATGTAACTCGCACCCAGGGCGTAGTTTCCCAACCAGCCGTTTTGCTTGAGTTTCAGCGGGGGCGCGGAGTAGATGTAAGCCAAGAATGCGCCGCCGAGAGTCAAGACAGTCATCGTCGGGAATTGGTGGCCCGCCCACAAGTCTAAAGCAACTGACACCGCTATGCCTGCGGCTAATAATACCAAAATTTGCGCTACAACTTGGGGAATCGAGATGATGCCCGAGGGAATCGGGCGGTAAGGTTCGTTGATGGCGTCAATTTCGCGATCGTAAAAATCGTTCAATGTTTGAGTGTACCCGGCCAGTAGCGGCCCTGACATCAACATACAAGCTGCCGCGATCGAGAAATTTTCTAAATTCCAAGTATAGTTTCCCGAAGACGCCGCCCCGCACACCACCCCCCAGATTAGGGGAATCCAAGTAATCGGCTTCATCAGTTGCAAGCGAATCTTCCAGATGGAAGTTTCCCCAGCCGCCGCCCCTTTCATACCCAGCATTTGCCTGGTTTTGGCGCTGCGGTTATCGACAGCAGCAGTGTCGGGTGGGGTTTCTGGAGTAGTTTGGGAAGTCGGAGAGTCTGACATAAGCGTGATGTTAGCGGTGTTTTACCTTTGTGCCGATCGGCATTTGTTGAAGATTTCTGATAGGATATCACCGATTCAACTTTAGCTAAATTCCCCTTTTGAGAGTTTGGGAAAATTTTTCGATCGAATCAGGTCAATCGACGGCAGTTTTGTGCAACGGTTCCTGCACCAACATTGAATTCTCGACCGCCAACAATTACAGGTAGCGAGTTAACTGCACTCGATAGCGTTCTTTCTTAGTAACAGCAACTTCCCCAACTTCCAACCTGCCCTTACCGGTAACAGCAATTAAATCTCCCGCTTTGACATTGTAACTGGGTTGGTCGATTTCTTTCCAGTTAACTCGCACGTCGCCGCTGTCAATCAAATCGACCATTTTGCTGCGAGACATTCCGAATCCGGCGGAAGCTACAGCATCCAATCTCATCGACGCTTCAACAGTGGTCATTTCTTTCTTTTTCGGTTCTCTAATTTTGAGTTCGCTCAACTCAATGCGCTGAGTTTTCACCGGAACCGATCGCACTTGCTGCAAATTCATTTCCAAATACTCTACCATTTCCGGCATGACAATTGCTTGCGCGCCTCGCTCGCCCAAAACAATAATATCGCCTGTTTTTTCGCGCACGATTCCCGTACCCAACATCGCCCCCAAAAAGTCGCGGTGGCTGGCGGTATCGAACAAGAAATTTCCAGCTATTTCAACAGCAGCCATGCTAACACTAGCAGAATCGATCGGGATTTCCGATCGGGCGATCGCAATTCTTTGTCTTTCAGCTTGCGGGTAGCCGCCCCAGGCCGTCAATTCCACATCAGTCAAGCGCTTAAATACAGTCATAATTTCCGCCAATTCAGGAGGCGACAGAAAATCAGTCTGAGTCACTTCCCAAGTTTTAATTGCTTGTTCCGCTTGGTCGATCGCCCTGGCCGCGCAGTCGCGATTTTCGATGCCTTTTAAAAGTTCTTCTCTTGGTAACATCAGTCAATTTTAAATTCTAGTTTGAAATTGCCAAACTTTGCTGTATTGCAAAAAATTACTGTTTTAATTATAGCTTAAAACCGTCACATCTAGCTCCCAACAGTTCAAAAGCTTACTGGGCAGGCTTTTATAGCAGGATGCTCCCGGCGATCGTTCCCGTAATATTGAGGGGTGCGGTAATTGCTGTATCATCTTGCAAGTCGATCGTGAGAGTTGGGTCACTGACATCATTGGGGTCGATCGTGCTGACAGCTAGAGTGGCATTTCCTGCATTTGGGGCTGCATTTTGTGACATAATTGTTGCCGATAATAAAAGCAACTTAAGCCTAGCAACTTAACTTGTTAAAACTATTTCAACCTGCTAATATAGTACCGCCAATACAACAATTTAGTTTTCAACAATGACCAAGTTTCCTCACGACCAGTTTGCCAAAGAATACCTATCGGAGTTATTATCCCCATTGGGGAAAGTAGAAACAGGCAAAGATGTTCCTGCTGAAGTTAGAGAAATAGATGTTTTATTTCAACCCAATTCTATTAATCCAGAATACACACAAACTTTGGGTTTATTAGGTAAACTAGCAACAACAGTGGCGCTAATCGAACCGTTTCGGAATGCGGTTTCTCCTGAGGGAATTTTTAGTGGCGTGTCGAAATTATGAAATACTAGAGCAGATTTGTTGCGAGAGGCCCAACGAGAAGAGCGACGTTTGGAGTCAAGTAAATTACCTTTCCTATGGATTCTTACTCCTACGGCTTCGGAAAATTTACTAAATAGTTTTGGTTTTCGGATACCACCAGAGTTCGAAGGTTGGGAGAGGGGGATTTATTTTTTATCGGAGGCGTGGCGGGTGGGATTGATAGCAATTCATCAGTTACCCAAGGTGCCGGAAACGATGTGGTTGCGGGTGCTAGGGAGGGGGCGAGTGCAGTCTGAGGCTATTTCTCAGTTAAATGCACTGCCTGCAGATAATCGCCTGCGGGCAAGTGCCTTGGAATTGTTGTATAATTTACAAGCAAATCTACAAGCAAATTTGGCAAGTAATTCTGAGGTGGATGAAGAAGATAGGGAGTTAGTTATGGCGATAGCACCTTTGTTTCAAGAGCAGTTACAGGCGGCGCAGCAGCAAGGTAGAGAAGAAGGTATTCAGCAGGGATTGCAGCAGGGTATTCAACAGGGAAAACAGGAAGGCATTCAAGAAGGCATTCAAGAAGGAATTGAACTAGGAAGGCAAGAGCAACAGCGTTTAATTTTAGAGAATTTTTTACAGGTCAGATTTGGGGAATTAGATGAAAATATTGCAGCTTTTTTTCCGATAGTTTCTACTTTGAATGCTGCGGAATTTACGGTGATGTTGCTGTCAATATCGATGCTGAGTGTTGGTGAAGAGGGCCGCCAGCAAGTGATGAGATTGTTGGCTGAAAATGTTTTGAGGGTACGGGGCAATGAATTAGGCGAGATGTTGCCGGCGGTTGTTAGCAATTTGCTGGCATTACCAGCCGCAGAACAGAGATTACTGTTGGAGAGACTACCTCAGTTATCGACGGAGGAATTGATAAGTTTGTTGGGACAAAATTCCTGACGAACAAATTTGTGCGTAAATTTTACCAGAAATTTTCCCTTTACATCAAATCTGGCAGCATCGGAATTATTAACCCACATTCCGCAGATATTCGATCGAATTTTTTAATCATTTGTGAAAAGTTGGAAGTCCAATGATTTTGGGCTGAACTTATGCGGTTTTAGCGTTACAGAAGTTTGTCAAATTCAGCTAAACCAAGT
>JAAUPF010000236.1 GCA_012034575.1 Richelia sp. CSU_2_1
AATAAAGTCGGGATAGGGCATTGCCACGACTCTAAACGGACGCAGAGGGAAGGTAAGACTGCTTGCAGCACATCCCAATGAAGCGTCAAGAATCACCGCACTTTTAGGGCGGTGAGTATGTCAACAAAATATAAGATCGGCGATCTGCTGGATTAGGTTATTCGGGTCGGATCGAGAAGAAAACCCACCAATTAAAAATAGTTGGTGGGTTTTTTTAAACGCAAAACTTTTTTCAACAACAGAATAGAATGACGAGTGTTCACTGTTAAAACCTCTTTTGGTTTGACTAAGTATAGTTGTACTAAGTTGATTTATTTGTTATAATAAAACAATAAACAAGAAAAGAACAAAATGATGAAAGCACTCCCAAGCAAGCCAAAGCAATTTGTCAGCCCCATCGGGGAAAAAGTAGATCGAATATCCATCTGTGACGGACAAATAATCCTTTGCGATGTTCAAGGTGTTGCAGAATTGCTGCAACTCACGGCAGAAAAAGTCGTGCAACTAGGCAAAAAGCTAAATCGCCTTTCCGTATTCAACGATCGGCTATTTATGTCTGCTGATGATTTCTCATTCTTTGTGGAAGAGATCCCGCAAGATCTAGTTCCATTGCCAGCGAAAGAGCTGGCTAAAGCGATCCACAAGACCAGCGAAACGCAGATGCTTTATCACTTCTGGTTTAACCAGATTTAAAGTATATCAACAATAGAAAGCCAGCCGATCGAATCGATCGACTGGCTTTCTGTTTGAGGTCTTGACAGTGCAGACATTTAATCTTCCTCACAGCAATTGAATATACTCTTTTTGTTCAACAAAATATGTTACACTTAAAGAAGCAAACAAAAACAAAAACAAAAACAATGACATTTGTTGACGACTCAGAAACAATTGCTCTGAAACCATTCTGGGAATCTTTCCGCATTTTGGAGCAAAAAGAAAAAATGGCGGTCGTGGGTGCCATATTTTGTACTCTCGATCGCGCCAAAACTGGGGAACTGACTCCCCAGTTTTTGGGAGACAAAGAAACATGGTCTGAAGACCTTGTTTCTTGTGTTGAAACGATGAAAGGACTTAAGCGAAAGCAGCTCAGAGTATTGCTTTCTGAACTACCCTGGAACTAGCGATCTAAAAAGCCTCGCAGATTAAATCAATCTGCGAGGCTTTTTCTTCCTTGAAACTCCATGTTCTTTCTCAAAGCTAGCAAAAAATGAATATTAATATCACAATCTCTGGCACAATTCAAAAAATTATTTATTACTCCCAAGATACAGCCCATACGGTCGCAACCGTTGGGGATGCAAGAAACTACCAAACGGTTTGCGGTGTTATGCCAAATCCAAGAGAGGGCGAAAAAGTAGAATTGTCGGGTGTATGGAAAAATCATCCAAAGTACGGCAAGCAATTTGCATTTAAATCCTATTCGATACATTCACCGCAAACAATCTCGGAAATTCAAGGCTTTTTAGAATGTCTGAATGGCGTAGGTCTTGCTACAGCCAAAAAGATAGTGAAAGCTTTTGGCAAAGACACATTGCAGGTGCTGGAACAAGACCCCGATCGACTGCTGCAAATCAGCGGAATTACAGCATCCAAACTAAAGGGAATCGTTCTATCCTTCAACGAAAAAAGCGGGATGCAAAGACTGATCTCTTTTCTTTACAGCATAGAGATTTCGGCTACTCATGCCGCCAAAATTCACAAAAAGTACGGTAGCGGGGCTGTCGCGATCGTCAAAAAAAACCCATACATTCTCGCAAGAGAAGTTAGGGGAATGGGATTTCAGTCTGCAGATAAGATTGCACTAGGCCTGGGAACTCCAAAAGCTTCACCCATGCGGATACAAGCTGCGTTGATGCACTTACGCAGTAGTGGTAATAATTGGAGATCCCAACCAGTTACCGTCGATCGGACCTGGGAGTGTTTTGAAAGATATTATTGCTAGCAATGCGGTTCCGAACGTCGAACTTAATGAGGTTTTTCGGCAAGCAAAGAATTCAAAAATAATCCAAGCATCGAGATCGATCGTCCAAGGCAGCTTTCCAGCTTTTGATGTATTCGATTGCGACATGGAAGGCGCGATCGATCTAGATTTGCAAAGTGTCTGGATTCCGCGCGAATCTAGCGAAATTAAGCAAACGATAAAATGGCTGCTAGAAGGGGGATTGCCTTGCGACAAAGAAGAAATCCAACTGCTTTCTCCAATGCACAAAGGTGAAATAGGCAACATTGCTCTAAGTAATAATTCCGATCGCAATGCAGCAGTCAGTAATGCTCCAAAGAAATGTTCTTTACACGGGATTTACAAGGGGCAAAAAATTAGTCGTTCTCGTCGGAGAAAAACAAGCGATCGATACTGCAATCAAAAACTCAAAAGCAAATAGCCGAAATACAACTCTTTGCGATCGGCTCGTCGCAAAAATGCTGTGATTTGTTCAGGGCGCGGGCGCAGGGGCAGGGGCAGGGGTGGGAACGGGTGCAGGTGTTGCTTGTTGGGTTTTGATCCATTCGGAAAACTACCCCAAGCAGCATAACCAGTCAAACCGTTGCCGTTTTGGTTTAAATGGTCGAAAAATTCTTGGCGGGATTGATAGGGTCCCCCATTCTTGACATTGCGCAGTTGAGATTCAGTCTGAAGACCAAATGCTTTCTTTAAATCTTCATTGCTGCCCGACTTAATCGTATCGTTAATTTTTTTCAGGGTTTCAGCTTCGTCTTTTTCGACCGCCTGTGCCGTCTTAATTCCCCCAGCCTGCCTCATGGTCAAGCCGCATTTGCCCATCCCCTGCAATCGCTCGGTAGCGGATCGGTTGGAATCTTTGAAAACGTCATCTTTGCCATCCAGTTTTCCGCCCTGGACTGCTGCAACAATTAAATCGTAATCGATTTTCAGTTGCGGGTAGATTTCCTGGAACCTTGCGGGCAATCGCGCGGGACTGCCCGATACCAAAGCCTCTGCTATGGAGCGATCCTCGATCGTCACTCCAGGCTCTCGCTGCGCCAAGATAGTTGCAATATCTTGCTTGACTTTTTCTTGAATGTCTGGCGATTTGAGAACGCTGTCGGGTATCATGCCCGCGATCGCCATTTGAATTCTCGTATTCGGGTCTAAACCGAGAATAGAATTTTTATCTGCCAGCCCCTTGCCTTGTCCCCCACCGGCAGGACCAAAAGTTTCGTCCAGAATTGCGTTCAAACTTTTCTTCCCTTCATCTCCCAAGCATTCCCCTAAAACGACTTTTGCTTGTTCTGCCAGAGCTTCGCGCGATCGCTCACCGGATGTTTTCTTCAACGCTTCATCACCCAAGGGAGTTGAGGTCAGTGGCGGTGCCAGCATATTGGGAGATCCCCGTCCCCCCAGCATCTTAAAAGACAGATCTACTTGGCAGTAGTGATACCCCTTGTCCCCCGGCAAGGGATTGGCATACCTCGGAGAAACGCCGGTACAAACGCAGGGCGCGATAATTTTATCCCCCTGCTGAACGTAAAGAAGGGGAGGCGTGTAAACATTTTTACTTTCTTGGCGATCGCTCAATTCTTGCATTTGATAAAGCTGTTCTATCAAATGAGAAATATCGTGCTGCACGTCGTAAAAGGTTGCAGTAAATCGGAAAGTTCTCGGTCCGATCGACTTGAAATTCTGCCCGCCCCGAATGTGGTCCCCATCCTGATCGCTCCATTCTGCCGACTGCTCTTCAGAGATTTCGGAAACCGATACCCCCAAAAAAGAGTTTCCCGATTCCCTGACATCCAACACCTTTCCCGAAAGCTTGCCGTTTAGGAAGCGGATTGACAAGGGGGACGCAGCCGGTTGCAACCTAAGATCCCGATTTTGCCTGGAAATCGGAGAGGGCGGGTAATTAACGCTCGGCTCCGAACTTCCCGGAGCAGTTTGCGATACTTCCTTCTTGGCTGGGTCGCCCGGCTTCTTCGCCTCTTCTGTTTTGTCGCCAAAGAGCTTGGTGAAAAAATCCAAAGGATTTGATGGCGGGGTCTTTTGTGCGGGCGCGGGTTGCGCGGTAGGAGTGGTTGTCGGCGCGATCGGGGTAGTCGGTGCGGTTTCTGCCATAAAAAAATGCCCTTGCGGGCACTCTGTTAAAGTTAGCGATTAGTTAGCGATTAGTTAGCGATTAATTTCGGAACGCGGAGAAGGGTTCGCCGTTGAGAGACATACTCTGCCTAAAAGATTCCATGTCGCCGTCGAACAGAGCCCCCCTGTATGCGTACCAACCAAAGGTCAGGCTGCCAGAAGAACCGACTGCGGGCGTAAATTCTATTAGTACCTTCAGATCCCCCGAGATCGCGTTGAGGTCTTCGACGTAAACCCTCAAATCGTAAATTCCGTCAACGTACCGCAAGATCGTTTGGTGCGCTTCAAAACACCAGTATTGGGGCTGAACGTTGCTTGTCGGCTCAAAAAGTGCGGGAGCCAAACAGGCAGAAGGATAAAACCAATGCTCCCCCGGCATCAGCAACAATATCGAATATATTTTGTCGGCGATCGCTGAAACTCCCGAAACAAACCTCAGATCGCCGGTGGGAGTTTGCATCGGCCACAACCCTAAAGCGGAGCCTATGTAATCGTATTCGCCAACCATCATATCCCCCAATCAAGGTTTTTATCAGAAAAATGGGTTTAAAACCCCGTCCTTCTAGGACTGCTTTGCAAGACTTTACACCCAGTTTACAAATTAGGGGTTAAACTGGAAGCTTGACATCCACCCCGCCGTAGAACGGCGAGGATTCCCAAACCTCACGATTTAGGTTTCTGCTTCTTCCCTTTAAGGGATTTCGCACCTGCCTTCACAGATTTACTCTGTTCGGGTCTTACGGTCGCTCCACAGACTGACACGGCAAGCCCTGCCGCCAAAATATTCTTTGCTGCGTTGATATCCCTGTCGTGGTGTGCCCCGCAGTTGGGGCAATCCCACTCCCTAATATTCAACGGCAGTTTTTCGACGATGTGTCCGCACTCAAAACATCGTTTTGAACTCGGAAACCACCTGTCAATTTTGATTAAAGTGCGACCGTACCAGTCGCACTTGTATTCAAGCTGTCTGACCAATTCACCCCAACTTGCATCACTGATGGCGAGAGCAAGTTTTCGGTTCTTGACCATGTTCTTCACAGCTAGATCTTCGACGGCGATGGTTTGATTTTCGCGCACCAACCGCGTTGTTAGCTTGTGAAGGTTGTCTTTCCTTGCATCGGCAATTTCTTGATGCACTCTCGCTACTTTAAGCCGTGCTTTGTGGCGGTTGTTTGACCCTTTCTGTTTCCGACTTAAAGCTTTCTGCGCTTTTCTAAGTTTGCGATATTTTGCTTTGAATCCTTTGGGATTGGCAATCTTTTCGCCATTACTTAGTGCCAGCAAACTGGTAATTCCCAAGTCAATGCCAATTTGACTATCTGTTTGAGGCAATGCTTCAATTTCAACATCCACTAACAAAGAAACCGACCACCTACCCGATGGTGCCAGCTTCACCGTAATAGTTGATGGGGTAGCACCATTTGGTAGCGTTCTACTCCACCGAATTGACAGTGGGGCAGTGCATTTTGCCAAGTAAACTTGCCCGTCTCTAAACTTAAATGCCGATTTTGTGAATTCTGCACTGCCGCCATTGCGTTTTTTCTTGAAGTTGGGATATTTTGCCCGCCCGTCAAAAAAGTTGGTGTAAGCAGTTTGTAGGTGGCGCAAGCACTGTTGCAAGGGTACGCAACTAACATCATTGAGAAAATCTAGTTCTTCTGTTTTCTTCCATTCGGTTAGCATTGAAGAAGTTTCAGCATAGCCTACCCGTGCTTGGTCTTTGTACCATGCCTCAGTTCTTACGGCTAAGGCACGATTGTAGACCAGACGGGTACAACCCATTGTACGTCGCAACAAGTTTTCTTGTTCCGGCGTTGGATAGAATCGATAGCTGAAGGCTTTTAACGTCATACTCACAGTCTAACACTTCGATTGTGATACTGCACTGCCTCAATGTAAAATCTTTGTAAAGCCGTCCTAGAAGGACGGGGTTTCAGACCCAAATTTTTGATGACAATTCTTAATTTTAAATTGCAACTGCTGGAAATAGAGCTGAGTTTAGCAGCGGTCCTTTCGGACTTCGATCGCAAACAGGGAAGGCAAAGGGACGCCGATGGGAAGTGGACTGCATCAACACCGGCGATGTCTGACGGCGACAAGCTATCGGTTTTCCTCGATGACAAACACCAAATTTTCAAGGCCGATTCTCCCGAACGGCAAAAGCTTATAGCCGAGGTCGCTAAAGATCTATCTGTTGCCAACAGGGACAAGCAAGACAAGATTCTCAAGGAACTGGCTCCCGCTCTATCCCGGCACAGCGACGGTCTGACAGCGATCGCCTACGATGAGAGGCAAAGAGCAATTTCCGATCTCGATCGGGAACTGCATAAATTGATGCCTGACCGACAAGCAAACAGAATTGTCACCGACCTGCTCCTCGACACCGACGAAATAGACTTTAAAGCCATATGGGACGAAGCCGAAACTACGGCTCTTGTCGATCTGGAAGCAACCTTGCAAAACATTGTGGCTCATTCCGCACCAGAAACGCCCGCCCAGAAAGTAAAAGGAGCCGTCAAAGATACCTTTAAGAAGATCTCGAAGGCAGTCTGGCTGAACTTCCTTCCCGCTAGGGACGAAGCGGAGCTTTATGAAAAGACTGAACTCCACATTCACATTAAAAGAAGCAAGCAGTTGCAGGAAGTAGGAGAGAATGCCAAGAAGCTGCTGGACGATATTGCCTCAATCTCGATCGCTGGATTTGAATCCTCAATTCAAATGCTTTCCAAACTCGAAATCGATAAAAAAGCTAATACTGCAAGCGAAATCGCGCAGCAAGTAGCAAAAGAAAGTCGGGAGACTTTTGGCCGAACTGTAAAGTTTTTTCAAGAAAACGCTGAAGCTTACTACGCGACGCGCAGCGCAGAGGGAGAAAAGCAGCGAAAGGAGATCGAAAAGATTGTGGAAAAAGCGAAACAGAAAAATGCTGCCATGCGAAACGCAAATTAAAAAGCGAGTCGATCGCGCGCGAATTAATGTAGTATTGAAATGTTGTTAACGCAGCAAAAGACACATTTTTTAGGGAACCGTCCGAGCGATCGGGCGGTTTTTGTTACTCTACTTGGTACTGTTTTTTGGCTGAAGTCGATCGCACTGTCAAAAAAAACTTGAACTAACTAATGCGAATTTGCGATCGTTAAATATCAATTTCCAGGGGCATCTAGGTTGATTTTCCTCACCCTACCCTCTTTGAAAACCAATGAAACCACCAGCGAAAGTTCTGTTAGTTCGCGTCGATCTTTTGACGGAAACTCTCAGTGGAAAACAGATGCCCCAGCACTGCCGGGATTTCAAGATAGTTAACAGCGCGCGTTTGGCGATCGAACGCTGGCTGTCTTGCGGGTACGCGATCTTGGGATTTAGCGATCGATATAAAAACTCGCGCGAGAAAGATTTTTTCGCGCGCGCAATTGAGGAGCTAAATTACCTGCTGTATTGCTTCCCCCCGCTAGAATCCGTATATTTCGCTATTGAAGGAGAGGTTTGCAAGTTGAATGCTGCGGGCGTTTGCCCCGTGGGAGTGGCAAGCCTGCTTGAATGCGCGATCGACTCCATATCAAGCCAGTACGCAGTCACCGATCGAACTGGAATTTGGGTGACGAGCGATCGAGAGGCAGATGCAGAAATTGCTGCCAGCATGGGAGTTAATTTTTTGGTTGCCGATATCTGGCGATCGACTTCGGTTGAATTTGTCGGTCGGACGATCGAATTAACTGGCGCTGGCTGAGGGCAAATGTTGTCGAATCCTGCGAATCAATATGCTGCAATAGCTGCGAGATATTTGAAATCGTTCCGCGATCTTCTTTGTGGGAACTCCACTGCAAGCTAGATTTTGCATTTCTTCCAGATCTTGAAATTTAAACTTGCTCAATCTGCCACTTCTCCTGCCTTGTCGGATTTTGTCGGCAGCGTTTTCTTTTGCCGTTCCCCATGCAATATTTTCCAGATTATTGCAAGTCGGATCGCCGTTTAAGTGGCGGACTTGATGGAAAGGTGTTGGAGGAGGGCCCAAAAAAAGTGAAAGCCATCAGCCGGTGAATTAACATAGACCTCGATTTGTTTCCTTTCTTTTTTAAAACGCAAACCCGAAGATATCCCCTTTTCTCTTTGTAGGGACTTAACGGCTTGTTTTTCTTTCCGTAAACTGTTCCTTGTCTGTCGATTTTGTACCCCGGATATCCCGGTATTTCAAACAAGGCAATGCCGACCTCAGGTTCTTCAATTGGGTTCATTTTTAAAGTTTAGTTTGTGGCTGTTTATGATTCTCGCGAATGCGATTAATCTTGTCAATAATGCGCAAACAAAGAACGCACGATCGAGATCGTGCGTTCTTTGTTCAATTTGGGTTGCTGAATTTAATGTCAGCCCAAGACAATTGCTTTCCTTGGGGTTCGGGATTTTTTGTTGTTAGCTGTTGCTTGAGTTCTTGAATGCACCCGGCTCTTATCTTGTAATTTTCCGTAGCGCGATTTAACTCTTCCTCGCGAGATCCGCTCGCTCGCGCGAATTGTTTTTCGATCGCCTTAAAAACGCCTTTGCGAGACGGCGACAGCCCGTGTTTTTCTGTTTCAACCAACAAACCAGCTATTAACTCTATCTGGTTGGAGTCTCCCTCGCAGACTGATTCAAGTACGTCCCAATCTTCTTGGCTGAGTGCAGCCCGATCGTCGCGTGCGCGATCGCCCTCAAAAGCTTCGCCCGTAACTTCTTTGTAGATTCGCGGCAAAGAATCGTCGAATTCGTATTTTTCTTCCAGCCAAATGCGGCGGATTTCGCTAAGTTCTTCTGGGGAAATTAATGTGATGTCGCGCATTCCTTCAGGTGCGGTTTTGCGGGTGTGGGTTTGTGCTTCCAAGACTCGCCTCAGCCAGTGTTCGCGCCAAACGCGGGTGTACGGTCCCGGTATCGGTTTGAGGGATGTCGTGCCGTCGCTGTTCTTTTTTTCGTAAAGGCCGATCGTGCCATTCATTCGGCGGTAATCCCGCCTGTCGCGATCGTCGTCAACATCCAGCTCGTTGCGAATATCGAGGAGAGGCTGCATCCATTCTTTTTCTCGATCGTTTAAAATCATTGCCTCCATCGATTTGTCCTTGTTAACCAGCGTGCAAGTCCAGCATCCGAAGCGCGAACTGCCGCAACTGGGGGTAGATGTATCCACAACTAAAGGACATTCGTTATCTGCTGTCGCCCCGCGATACATGGCGAGCAAATCTTTGTTGTCGCAGCCCCAAGGGTTGTCGAATTGCATGAGATAAAGCCACACTTCATCAGTTCTCCAATCTTCGATCGGGCTGTAAACGATCGCTTCTCGTAGGTCGCTGCGATAAGCAGAAGATTTGGAATTCGTGCTGAGATGGTCGCTCATTTGACCTGTTTTATGGCGTTCCATTGAAGCGCCGCGCGAAACGCTTTCAGATTTGCGAGTTCCTAAGACGAGTATTGTTTCTCCGTTAAGAGAAATAGACTCGCGAATGAATTGATTTGCCGGCTGAATTTTCAATCTGTCCGTGCACCAGCGAAAACCGCGCCTTGGGGCTGCATAGCCTTTGCCTATTAGGCTCACCCAAAAAGTGTCTTTGATTTTAGGCGTTGTAATTGCTGTCGCAATCGGCATTTCTTGCTTTCTTGCCACTTGCTCCATTTGCTTTAAGGAATTGCGGACTTGGGCTGCAACAACCGGATTTTCTACTAGCGTATCGTTGGTCAGCACGTGGATCGGATGCGAGCGATCGCCTGTCGGTAACTGCGCGATTGCTCTCCACACTAACTGGAGGACTGCTGTGGAATCTTTCCCTCCAGACCAGCCGACTACAAAAGGCTTTCCTTGGAGGTAAATCTCTTGAATTTCTTCCGTTACTTGGCGAATTTCCGCCATTAGTTCGGGAACGGTTCTTTTTGCTTCCATGATGTTAATGTTTTGCCTGCATTCTTAATGTTAGCATTTTTTCAAAAACAAATAAACTTAAGGGAGTGTTTTCTTTAAGGTAATTACTGTGACAAGGTTGACTCGATCTGAATTTTTGCTTTTAAAGCAGGATGGAAGTTCTTCCGTGTTGATATCTACAGAACTTCTCAGAGATTGCAGCCTAACTTGGACAGAGAAAGGGGTAATGGCGATATTGCTAAGTCTGCCCCAAGGCTGGCAACCCAATGTCAAGCACCTATCAACTCAAATGAGGGA
>JAAUPF010000237.1 GCA_012034575.1 Richelia sp. CSU_2_1
CTCCCGCGCCCGCGCCAACACCGAGAACCCACGCCAGCGCCCGCGCCCGCGCCAACACCAGAACCCGCGCCAACCCCTACGCCTGCAGAGATTCCCGTGCCAACTCCTGTTTTCAGCAGAGTTCCGGAACCGGAGATTGATTGCGATTGCCAGCCGCTACCGCTGCTGCCGCCAGTGGTGTTTGACGCACCGCAGCCGAGACCGCTAATTGACTTTGAATCCGCCCTCGAACTTGCGGGCATTCAAAACAGCATTTTCGGTACTCCCGGTAACGACTCCCTGACGGGCGCTGACATTAGCGAATTGTTTGTTTCCTTTTCCGGTGATGACACAGTTTTAGGTGAGGGCGGGGCGGACGTTGCTTTCGGCGATCGCGATCGGGACTTTATCGCTGTCGGTCGCGGTAACGATCTGGTTTACGCGGGCAAAGCTACGGATGCGGTATTTGGTGGCAAACAGCGCGATCGCATTTTTGGCGATCGCAATTCTGACACGCTGTACGGCGATCGCGATCCGGATACGATCGTCGGCGGTAATGGCAACAACACCGATCTCACCGATGATGAGGGCGATTTAATCTTCGGCGGTGAGGGAGGAGATGCGATCGCGGGTACCCAAGGTAGGGACACCGTTTACTCCGGCAAAGGCCCTGACATTGCTTACGGTGGCATTGACGGCGATTTGCTGTGGGGAGACCTCGGACCCGACACCCTTTCCGGCGACATCGGCGACGATTCGCTGTTCGGGGCCGTCTTCAATTCCCTTGCTAGAGACCCTGAAGGCAATGATTTGCTGTTTGGAGGCGGTGGCGGCGATTTCGCTAACGGTCAAGACGGTGACGATACGATCGCGGGAGGAGAGGGTCGCGATCTTAAATTTGGAGGTAAAGGGGGCGATCGCATTTTTGGCGAAACTGACTCGGATACTTTGTACGGCAATCTAGGTTCCGATACGATCGTCGGCGATTACGGTACGAATGCTTCTAGCCCTTTGGCTACTGAAGAAAGTGACTTAATTTTCGGCAACGATAATGGCGACATCATCGGTGGCGGTAGCGGCAGCGACAGCATTTATGCTGGCAAAGCCGATGACTTAATTTACGGCGGCAAAGACAACGATCTGATGTGGGGCGAAATCGGTTCGGACACCCTTGTCGGTGACGAAGGAAATGACAGTTTAATCGGCGGGCTAGCCGATTCTGCAACAGGGGATGCGATCGGGCGAGATTTGCTATTTGGCGGTGCGGGTAACGACTTCCTCAGCGGGGAAGAAAGTTCGGATTCTTTGGGTGGAGGTGTTGGTAGCGATACCCTGCAAGGCGGTAGCGATGACGATTTAGCGCGGGGAGATGCCGGGGACGATTTAATTTACGGCGATGATGGCAGCGATATTTTGTGCGGCGATGAGGGTAACGATACCATTTTTGGCGATGAGGGCAGCAACGGAGTTTCTGTAGGTTCTAGCGGCCAACAGGACTGCATTAACGGCGGTGATGGCGACGATCTAATTTACGGCAATGAGGGTCAAGATACGATTAACGGCGATGCAGGCAGCGACAGTCTTTACGGAGGCAAAGATAGCGACATTCTTAACGGAGGTGATGGCGATGATTGGCTGTTTGGCGATGCGGGAGAGGATACTTTAATCGGAGGTGTTGGGAGCGATCGATTCGTACTTTCTAGCAACAGCGGTAGCGATACCGTGCTGAATTTTGAAGTGGGAATTGACAAATTTGTGTTAGCTGGCGGTTTGAGTTTTGATGCTTTGCGCCTCAACTCAACTCAGAACGGAACGGTGCTGCAAGTAGCAGCAACTGGGGAAGTTTTGGCTGATATTTTTGGTGCTAGCGGTGCGATTAGTTCTAGTGATTTTGCCAGCCTTTTCAGGTGAAATTAGCGCGATTGCGAGACACAGGTTAGAACGCAAAATTTAGGGACGATCGAATGTCGATCGCCCTAAATCTCCTAACATTTTAACGCCACTCGTAGGGGCGGGTTCTCAACAATACCTGCCAATAATTAACAATCTCAAAAACCCGCCCCCACCCCACATTAAATTTTTGTCAATCGCCCTAAATTTCCTAACATTTAATGGCACTATCTCCTCGATCGTCTCTCCCTCTCTCTGCAACCTCTGCGCGCTCTGCGGTTAAATATAAATTGGGTATTTAACGCAGATATAGTATTATTACATCTCCCTGAATCCGGCTATAATTAGTGCAAAAATTCCAAGCCCAAAAAAATAGCTGCAATGCTTCCCGCCACGCAAATCTCTCGATTCGCTATTTTCCCCAAAACTTCAGCAACCGGAACTAAAACAACTTCAATATCTTCTGTAATATCCAGATTTTTGCAACCGGAAAGCTTGACATCTTTAGCAAAATAAAGGTAAATAGAATTGGTGTCTTTGACAGGATTGTCATAAAGATTTGCCAGTTCCCAAACTTCTTCAGCAACATATCCAGTTTCTTCAGCAAGTTCTCGGATAGCAGCAGATTTGCCGCTTTCTTCATCAGGATTGAAACTTCCGGCAGGAAGTTCCAGCAAAATTTCGCCGACTCCGTGCCTGTATTGTCGCACAAATACAATTTCTTGCTGTTCTGTAACGGCAAATACTAAAGCGATATTAGGTCGGACATTAACAAAAAATCGTCGATAATTTGTCCGCTTGGCAATTCTATTTCATCTTGTCTGACTTGACACCACTTGTTGTTGAGAACGAAGCGCGATCGCAGTAATTTCCACTTAGTTAAATTTTTCATATATTTATACCAATAGATCCAGGATGTCGCAATGACTTTCCTTCAAAAAACACAAACTATGGCAGATAATAATCCTCAAAGTTAGTTTAGATAATAAATTTAACGCAAAAACCATGCAGCCTAAAAAATTACCGCGAGAATTTTGGACCCACTGGCAAAAATCGATCGTTCGATCGCTCTTTGCAACATTATTCCTCCATCCGTCATTGAGTCTGAGTCTAGCAATCGCCGCCGCAGTTGCAGCAGTACCCGCCCTACAGCAGCAGGTAAATGCTTCTACAGCCGCATCCTGGCAATTCGATCCGGAGACAAACGAGCTAGTAATTAGCCTGCCGGAGGGAACGACGCCCAAGTATACTGCGATCGACCGAGGTCAAATTGCCATAGATTTGCCGAATACAGAAGTGGGGGTAGACGCAACTCAGTTATACCCGCAAGGTATGGTGCGTTCCGTTGGAGTGACTCAATTGCAACCGGGAACAGCGAGAATTGTAGTGAATTTAGCTCCCGGAATGGTCCTGAGGGCCGATCGCACTCAATTTCAAAAAATCGGGACTGAAAATCGGTGGGTGTTAGTCCCTTCGATCGAACCTAGCGGCCCGGAAACTGCCGAAACCCCAGCCCAACAGCCGATAAATCAGAACTCAACAGCAGCAGAAGAGCCTCCCGCACCCGCACCGCCAGCAGTTGCCAATTCAGAGGTAAATTCCCCCCAGCAGCCAACTCCCAACGAGCAAATCCGGCCGATAACCGTACCTTTAGTCAGCCTGCGGGTTGACGAACAGCCTCGAAGGCAAGTTGCTACTGGGTTCGATCTCCCTCCAGAGGCGGTTGCCGCAGCCCCAGAACCGCGAGTTATCCCCTTTGGCGAACCCCTACCGACACCATCTCGATCGAGCGTTATTCCCGATAATTCCAGGGTTCCCGCGCGATCGGCAACTGGAGCTAATTTTATACTGCCGATCGGCACGAGCCTCAATTTAATCTATCCCGGTCCGAATCCATTGCGCTTGCAACGGCAAACCAGCGGCCGGGAAGTGCTGCTGTTGCAACAAGCAATTACCGACAGTCGGGGAAATGCGATCGTACCTGCCAATACTCCCGTCATCGGTCGCTTTGAAACCAGCAACCTAGGCAGCAGATTTGTTGCCGAGGCGATACAAGTTAACGGGCGAAACATCCCTCTAGCAGCCAGTTCCGAGCCGATCGGCGGTCGCCGTCCCGTACCCAGGGACAGGAGTTTGCTGCGCAATACGGGCATTGGCGGCGCGGTTTTATTCTTGCTGAGCGGCTTGTCCGGAGTCGGTTTGCTGCTGGGAGCGGCCGCAGGTGCTGCTACGACTTATGTGGCGGCTCCCCAGCCCGCTACAGTTCAACCCGGTCAAGTTGTGGAAGTTCAATTAACCGAAGATTTACCGCAATTTGGTTTTTGACTTCAGCAAACCTCCCACCGCGATCGACCCTTTTCCCGAGAAATAGGGACACGGCACGCCGTGTCCCTACAATCGCCACCTGGGGTAGGGACACGGCAGTGCCGTGTCCTGCTGCGAGAATTGAGCTCGCAAGCGATTTAGAAATTTTGCGAGTCAGGTGCTGTCACAGCCCCCGGTTGGTTGAGAAACAGGTTTTTCGCGTTGTCGTTTTGGTAAATGCAGTTGATTTCGGGTTGTCCTTCCAACGGACCCGTAAAGCCAAACGTGTTCATGCGATTTTTGCACTCGCGCACTTGCTCTTGGTTCACCAGTTTTCGTTGTTCGAGAATTGCCCAGTTGTTGGTTCGCAGCACGCACCCCGGTCTCATGCTGGGCTGGGAAACATATACGCTGAAAGGGTTGAGCGTGATGTAGAGGCGCATATCCGTTACCATCGCGCTCGCTCCAAACTGCACGCAAAGTTCCGGATTCGGGGCGCTGCGATCGATAAATTCCCGAGATGCCACGTTTTGCGGGCTAATCGTAGCGTTGGAACTAAAAGCAATGCCGATCCCGATTCCGAGAATAAACACGGCTGCGAGAATCCCTAAGGATGTGTAATTGATAAAAGAGGGTTTGCCGGATTGGGGCCCGCGTCGGGGCTGTCCGCCCAAGGAGTCCGAGTAATCGCCGTCTTCATCTCCCCAGGATGAGCCGCCGTTGAATCTGTCGTTGAAAGATTTAGGTTTGCGTTTCATATATGGTGCAGTAAGTTCTGAAGGCTGGGCAGTTAGCTGTTTTGATATCCTTTCTTACAGTATGGCGCTAGCAAGGTGCTAGCGGTGTCAGGAGGGGCCGATCGACTTTGTGACTGCCTTGTCTGAATTTTAATACTTCATTAAAATAGGTGAAAATGCCATACACTTGCATCGCCAAGCAACCAGGCTCAATCTTGTTGACAAATCCTAACTCGCGCGCTAACTCTATGTGTGGGGCGGTGACTGCCTGCGTTACTCCTGCAGACCGACCCGCGTATATAGAAATGCAAATTTCAAAATTTTACCCGCAGGAGGTTATTTAGTAGTGTCTGTCGAAACTATTGAAAAGCGTTCAACAGTCCGGAAACTGGCACCGCGCTACCGCGTTTTGCTCCACAATGATGATTTCAACCCTATGGAATACGTGGTGCAAACTCTGATGAAGACAGTACCCAGCCTGACTCAGCCGCAGGCGGTGAATATTATGATGGAAGCTCACACTAACGGGCTGGCACTGGTAATTACTTGCGCTTTGGAACACGCGGAGTTTTACTGTGAAACCTTGAAAAATTACGGCTTGCTCAGCAGCATCGAACCTGATGAATAAGGACAAGTTGAGTCAGGACAAGTTGAGTCAGGACAAGTAGTAGTTCGATCGAAAAAAGTGCGTCTGCAGGCTCAGACCTAAAAGCCTGGAGCTAGACCCCAGGCTTTTTAGGTTAAGTTCACCGCATTCGAGTTAGAAACTTGAAAAGCAGGTTGTTCTATTTAATTTTGATTTAGTAACGTGCCCCTCCTCCTCCGCGAGCAAATTTGCCACCGCCGCCGCCCCGATTGCCACCGCCGCGGCCGTCGTCTTCGCGGGGCTTGGCTTTGTTAACTTTCAGGTCGCGCCCCATCCACTCAGCTCCGTCGAGAGCGTTAATGGCTGCTTCTTCTTCGGCATCGCTGGACATTTCTACAAAACCGAAGCCGCGGGGGCGACTGGTTTCTCTGTCGGTGGGTAAGTGTACGCGCTTGACTGTTCCGTATTCAGCAAATACGGTGATGATATCTTCTTGGGTAACTTTGTAAGATAAGTTACCGACGTATATCGACATGAGGAATAACTCCAAAATTTAGATAGTGTAAAGATTTCAGTTTCGGAGAGCTCCCTGCCGATACAGAAGGGCAAGTTTTTAGACAATTCTGTAGGAATGAACAAAGCCTGCAACCGAATCTGATTCACACAGGTACTTTAGCACAAAATCGCTCCTGCTGATGGGTTTGAGCGGTTAGTTGCGGTGGGAATTTTCACCGCAAGAAAGATAGGTCAACTCCGCCAAAGTTGGTACTCAAAGCGAGATTGAGGTTTTCTAAGGCTTTGACTAACCACAGGACGGCTTCTGGGGCCCGGAATTCGTAGTGACCGAACAAAATTGCCAGTCGCTTTTCCAGATAGGGTTTGACTTTATCGCAAATTAGGACAATTTTTAGCAGCAGGCCGGTGGTCTGGGTGGGGCCGAGGTTTGAAATCAGGTCAATGAAGACAAAATGGTTGGGTCTCTGAGAACTCTCTACTACTAAAAAGTTCAGTAACTGGCTGCAAGTTCTCATCATCAACACTTCGTTGAATTTCCGATCGTCGCTGTGAGGAAAGGTGCTCTGTAATTGCTTATACAATTTTTGATTGAATTGGCATTTGCCGTAAGGACCGTCGCTAATGGTAGAAATCAGGTATTCATATAAGTCGTTTTTGAAGGAACGGTAGGATTGAGTTTCGCTGGTGCTGGCTCGAAAACGACCGGCTAGCTGTTTGTAGGTATTGCCTCCTTCTACTTTGCCGACAAATTGTTTGAGGGCAAAGAACAATTCTGGGTCGCTTAACAGAGTCGGGTTTTTTATGCTCTGTATAGGTCTTCCAAAAGAAATAGATGTAAAACGGCGGGCAACCTGAGCTTTTCTCACTTGGTGAGCGACGTATTGGGAGAGATCGATTTCAAATTGCTGCTGTTTTTGTGCTTGGATTTTTTTGATGATTTTTTGTTGTTCGTAGTTGCTGTCGTCGGTGAGGAGACAGTGACTCCAGAGGTAGGGATAGCGGGGAATTAAGGTTCCCAGCGCCTGACTGGCGGGGGTTTTGCCGTTGGTAGCGCCTGCTGAATTGTCGGCGATGACTTGGGCCAAGCGCTTGAGGGTGAGGTACTGTTCGCTGGCGGTGAATTGATGTATTAATTTAGGCAGTCTGCCGATCGCGCGGCTGTATCCGGAAGCTGAAGGTTTGGGAACCAATTCAAATAAGGCAATCAGTTCGGGAATGGCTTTTTGCTTGGCGGGATAGGGCTGCCAGCGGTTAATTAATATGTGGCAGCAGCGATTGAGGATGTATTTGAATTCTTGTTCGGCGTATTTTGAGGCTGCTATGGTTTCGAGGGCTGCTGCAACGGTACGATCGGGATATCCGCCGCCGCAGACAAATAACAGGCGAAATCGATCGATCGATTCGGCTGGTTGTTCTGTTTGTACTACTTGCAGCAAGTGGTTGTACAGTATTTGTTCTTCTGCGTGAGTCTGTCGGTTGTAAGTGTCTGTCCAAGTATTGTTCACTTTTATAATCCTCCGAGGCTGTGGCAAGAGCTTTTAGCGCTGTTAGCTGGATCGATCGGCTGATGCTTCGCCTGACTAGAGTTAACGTATCTGTTTGCTGCTAAGTGCTTTGGTACAGCAACGGTCAGCACCAGATCTGATGGATTTTTTTTGCTTAAACAATTGATTAATACCAGCATTACACGACCTGTTGCTAGCTATCAACGATCGCGCCCAAAAAGTCGTTGAAATTTTGTCAAATATTTATGAAGATCGCGGGGTTAAGTTCAGGATTTATTTATCTGCTGACAATTTAGTATTAGTATTATTAGAGCAAATCCTTGCCAGATCCCCGCTTTTGATGAATTTTGCAGGATACTGCTGCTTGTCAAACGAAAATGGGCGATCGGGGCAAGAAAATTACTTAAAGTGTGAGTGCTAGCCAGATGGTTTGTCGCGTTACCGTTGCCCAACTTGCAGAAATTTTGTCTGTTCCTTTGCCTGCTGCATCCGATCGGGTTTTAACAGAAACTTTGTCTGAGGGTATAACTCCTGATACGCGCCTTTTGAAAGGGGGCGAAGTGTTTTTGGCACTGCGGGGCGAAAATTTTGACGGGCATGAATTTATCGAAAAAGCTCGGGATTTAGGGGCGATCGCGGCTGTTGCCGATCGCGCTTGGCAAGGAGAAGTTCCCGATTTTCCCATATTGAGAGTTGATGATACTTTGGTAGCTTATCAGTCGATCGCTCGTTGGTGGCGCGATCGCTTCAGTATACCGATAATTGCTGTTACTGGGTCTGTCGGTAAAACTACTGCTAAAGAGTTGATTGCGGCCGTTTTGTCAACTCAGGGCAACGTGCAAAAAACTCTATTCAACTATAACAATGAAATTGGAGTGGCGAGAACGCTTTTGGATTTGTCGCCAGAGCATGATTATGGTGTAGTTGAAATGGGAATGCGGGGACTCGGTGAAATTGCGCTGCTGTCGCAAATTACCCGTCCGAATATTGCGGTAATTACTAATGTGGGAACTGCGCATATCGGGCGATTGGGTTCGGAAGAGGCGATCGCGATCGCTAAGTGCGAACTGTTAGCCGAAATGCCCGCCGATAGTATTGCTATACTCAATCACGATAATGACAGATTAATCGCTACTGCCACTAAATTTTGGTCGGGAAAAACTTTCACTTACGGTTTGTCAGGAGGGGATTTGTGCGGGGAATTGTTAGGCAATGATACTATACGTGTGGAAGGTATACAACTGCCACTGCCGCTGCCGGGAAGGCACAATGCTGTAAATTATTTAGCAGCTTTAGCTGTAGGCAAAATCTTAGGCATTAAGTTGGAAAGTTTGCAGCAAGGTTTGTCCGTGCAGTTACCGGATGGTAGGGCGCGTCGGTACGAATTGCCCGACGATATTGTAGTTTTAGATGAAACTTACAATGCCGGTTTAGAATCGATGTTGGCGGGGCTGAGATTGCTGGCAGATACTCCGGGAAAACGCCGGATTGCCGTGTTGGGAACGATGAAAGAATTGGGCGAAAGGTCGATCGAATTTCACCGACAAGTAGGGAAAGTGGCGCAAGATTTAAATCTCGATGCTTTGTTTGTATTTGCTGATTTTGAAGAAGCCGCTGCGATGGCTGCCGGTGCTGCGGGATTGCGTTTTGTGGAAGTAGCAGATATGGCGGCCCAGAATTCTCATGATGTTTTGGCCGAGCATTTATCGGAGTTTGCAACAGCGGGCGATCGCATTTTATTTAAAGCTTCTCATTCGGTGGAGTTAAATCGAGTTGTGGAGAAGTTTAAAGCAATTTTGGAGAAAAAATTGTCAGGCTGCGACTCAATTAGTTCGTAGTGGGGACTTTAGAGATTGTAGGTAGGGACACGGCAATGCCGTGTCCTGGCAAAGATTATTCGATAGATGAACCTATCTTCATAAACCTGCAATATGTCGTATTATCGATAATTTGTTCGATCGATACCGCAGATGTTAGCAGATAACGCCGATGAACGCAGATAAAGAAGGAATTTGCAATTGCTATAATGTGAAAAATTCGATCGAGGTAGAGATTATGACAGCAACTAGAGAAAAAACTTGGACGGTTGAAGAATATCACCGGATAATCGAAGCTGGTATTCTCAATGAGGATGATAAAATTGAACTGCTCGATGGTAGAATTGTTGAAATGAGCGCACAAACTCCACCCCATGCTGCCACAACCCAGCGATCTTCAGATTATATCAAAGAAATACTTGCCGGACAAGCTCACATTCGGACGCAGTTACCGATTACGTTAGCAACTTCGGAACCGGAACCAGATATAGCTGTGGTGGCGATCGATCCTAGTTTTTACGCGACTCATCACCCAAATCCGAGCGAAATTTTCTTGTTAATTGAGGTTTCTTATTCGACGTTACAAATCGATCGCTACGAAAAAGCTCCGATTTATGCTAGAGCAAATATTGCTGAATATTGGATTTTGAATGTGCTCGATCGCGAGGCACATATTTATCGAAATCCGGGGCCGCAAGGTTATCAATCTGAAGTTGTGCTTCAGGATAATTCTCTAATTAGAATGCTAGCTTTTCCTGATATTGAAATTAGTTTATCGGAACTGTTTTTGCCCGTGCCATTTTAGCCGAGTCCCGATCCCCCTAAATCCCCCTTAATAAGGGGGACTTTGAATAAGAAGCGGGACTTTGAATAAGAAGGGGGACTTTGA
>JAAUPF010000238.1 GCA_012034575.1 Richelia sp. CSU_2_1
ATTGAGAGATTGAGAGATTGGGAGAATTACTAACTGTCAACTGTCAACTGTCAACTGTCAACTGTCAACTGTCAACTATCAACTATCAACTATCAACTATCAACTGTCAACTGTTCGCTATTTAAATCAATTGTCAGGGCAAGTTGGTAGAGTTGGCGGCGGTTCATTCCTGTTTGTTGGGCTAGTTGGCGGCTGGCTTGGGAACGGCTGACACCCGATATCATGATTGTTTTCAATTCTGCTTTGAGGGTGTCTTCGGAGTAGAATTTTTTTGCTGTCTGCAAACCGGCAATTACGAGGGTGAATTCTCCTTGGGGTTCGCGGGTTGCGTAAAGTTCGATCGCACCCTCCAAACTTCCCCGCCAAAATTCTTCGTGCATTTTAGTTAGTTCCCTCGCCAATACAATCTGTCTGTTTGTTCCCAACTCATTTGCTAAATCTTGTAAAGTTTCTCGCAAGCGGTGGGGAGATTCGTATAAAATCATCGTGCGGGATTCTGTTTGCAAAGCTGTTAAACTTTGCTGCCTTTCTTGACCTTTGACTGGCAAGAATCCTTCAAATACAAATTTGTCTGTCGGCAATCCCGATGCACTTATTCCAACTATACAAGCACTCGCGCCGGGAATCGGGATAATGTTAATCTTAGCATCGGCGCAAGCTTTGACTAATTCGGAACCGGGGTCGGAAATTCCGGGCATTCCGGCGTCGGTGACGAGGGCGATGTTTTTGCCTAAATGCAGTTGTTCGAGGATTTCGGGAAGTCGCTGCTGGCGGTTGTGTTCGTGATAGCTGATTTGAGGTGTTTTGATGTCAAAGTGGTGCAAAAGTTTGCCCGTATGGCGGGTGTCTTCGGCGGCGATGAAGTCTGCTGCTTGCAAAGTTTCGATCGCGCGAAATGTCATGTCTTTGAGGTTGCCGATCGGGGTTGCTACGATGTAGAGTGTTCCTGTGTTTGGATGCGATTGCATTGGGAGATCTTTTATTTTTAACCGCAGATGAAGGCGAGATGAACGCGGATGAACGCAGATAGGAAAACGGGATTGTTTTTAGGATTGGCGACTTTGGATTTGATTTATTTGGCCGATCGACCTCCGGCTGAAAATCAGAAGGTTGTTGCTGTTGATTCTACCATTCTGCGGGCGGGCCGGCGGCAAATGCTGCGGTTGCTTTTAGCAGTTTGGGTAATGCGGCCCTGTTGGGGGCGGTATTGGGAAATCACCCGATCGCCCGTTTAATTTGCGCCGATTTAGCTGAGTATAATGTGAATATAATCGATTTGGAACCGGGGCGATCGGACTCGCCGCCTGTTTCTTCAATTATCGTAACTGAAACAACGGGCGATCGAGCGGTAATCTCGATTAATGCTACTAAATCTCAGGCTGGCAGTCAAGCAATTAATCCTGATGTGTTAGAATCGGTTGATATCGTACTGATTGACGGACACCAAATTGCAGCTAGCAAAGAAATCGCGCAAATTGCTAAATCGAAAAACATCACGATCGTCCTTGATGGCGGCAGTTGGAAACCCGGATTAGAGGAAATTTTGCCTTTTGTTGAGTGGGCTATCTGTTCGGATAATTTTATCCGCCAGACTGCAACAACTCCCAACAAGTTTTTGATTGTTTATCAGCAGCCGGAGTTCCAAATATTGCCATTACTCGCGGCGAAAGACCGATCGAATATTTCAGTAATAACACTTACAGCAGTTTAGAAATACCTCAAATTCAAGCTGTAGATACATCAGGGGCCGGTGACATATTTCACGGCGCTTTCTGCCATTACATTTTGCAAGATAACTTTACAAACTCCCTCGCAGCAGCCTCCAAAATAGCAACCCATTCCTGCAAATTTCTCGGAACCCGCAACTGGATACAAAATCTGCAATTTTAACTTTAAATTAACAAAAACATCCGGACAAGAGCGATCGCGCCCAGAACAAACAATTTAGTACAGTTTGAATCTCTCCCTTCCCTCTTACTCTGCGCCCTCTGCGCCCTCTGCGGTAAAATAAAAAATACACCTCTTCGCAACTCGAACAAGATTGCTATATTAGTAAAACACCAGCAAACAAAACCAAACTACCTCAAACCCAACTACTCGAATCATGCCTGACACCCAAACCCAACCTTTAAGCATCACCCTTCCCCCGCTGCGGATTACCCTCACAGAACAACAGCAAGTTAACCTAGAATGGCTGACACAAAATTTACCCAACTTACTCACAGCCCAAAGCAAAAAAGAAGTCCCCGACAACTTAAAACAGTGGGTAGCAGCCAACAAATTATTAAATAAACCCGACGCAGACATTATTCAAGGACTTGTAAGTATCGGCATCGATGCAGAAATGGCAACAGCAGAAGTTAGGGAAATATCATCTCACCCTTACTTCCAAGCAGGGAACAATTTCGTGCAGCTATTAAACAAACTCGAATCGCACCTGACTATTACCAACCAACTAGCATCATTATCCTCGAAATTTGGGACGATCGAACGCAAAAGCAGCCTGTCGCGCGAGTATTTTCTCGAAAACTACTACGCCAAAAATACTCCAGTAATTATCACCAACATCATGCACAACTGGAAAGCCTTGCAGTTGTGGACTCCCGACTATTTGCGCGAAAAATATGGCGATGCCGAAGTCCAAATTCAAGCCAACCGCAACTCCGATCCGGATTACGAGATTAAGATAGAAAACCACAGAAAAACCGTTTTATTCCGCGAATATGTAGATATGGTCGTCAACGGTTCCGGCAACGACTACTACATGGTAGCTAACAACCAAACTTTAGAAAGAGAGGAATTCAAACCGCTATTTAACGACATCGAAATTTTCCCAGAATACTTAAATCCCGACGATACAAAAGGCAGAGTTTTCTTTTGGTTCGGCCCGCAAGGCACGATTACACCGCTGCATCACGATCCGGTTAATTTAATCTTAACTCAAGTATCGGGACGCAAGCTAATTAAATTGATTTCTCCGCAGCAAACACCCTTGCTTTACAATCACATCGGAGTTTTCAGCAAAGTTGACGGCGAAAATCCCGATTATAACAAATACCCGCTTTACAAAGAAGCAAAAATCATTGAAGTAATTTTAGAACCGGGAGAAGCAATCTTCATTCCAGTCGGTTGGTGGCATCACGTAAAATCCTTGGATGTGAGTATTTCAGTTTCATTTACTAACTTCGTATTTCCCAATTACTACGAATGGAAATACCCTCACGTTAATATGTAGTTGAGAGTTGAGAGTTGACAGTTGACAGTTGACAGTTGACAGTTGTTATTTCTCTTCTTCCCTCTTCCTTCTTCCTTCTTCCCTCTTCCTTCTTGCTCTTCTTCCTTCTTCCTTCTTGCTTCTTCCTTCTTCCTTCTTCCTTCTTCCTTCTTCCTTCCACTTATCTGCGTTCATCAGCGTTCATCTCGCCTTCATCTGCGGTTGCAAAAATGAAAAATCTCGAAGAATTAAGCGAAATAGCCCGTTCCGCCGCTTGGAATGCCGCAGATATCCTGCAATCCTATTACCGCCGCGATTCCCACAGTTTAAACCTCGATATTCAAGAGAACAAAGACGGCCCAGTTACCGCCGCCGATGTAGCTGTCAACTCTTACATATTGCAGGAATTGCAATCGGTTTTAGGAAACTCAGACTTCGGCTATCTCAGCGAAGAAACTTACAAAGCTTATTTAGCCAAAAACGGTCAAGTTCCCTTACCTCAAGCTTGGGTTTGGATTATTGACCCTTTGGATGGAACGAGAGATTTTATTGACAGGACGGGGGAATTTGCCGTACATATTGCTTTAGCATATCTGGGAAAACCGATGTTGGCAGTCGTCGCTTGGCCCGAACAGCAAAAGATTTATTATGCCCTGCGAGATGCTGGGGCTTTTGCGGAAAATAAAAACGGTTCTGCGGTAAAATTGCAAGTATCGGCGCGAGATATAGTGGCAGATTTATCTATAGTAACCAGCCGCACTCACAGGGGCGAGAGATTTAGGAAATTGCTGCAAAAACTGCCCTGTCAAAATCAACTAGCTGTCGGCAGTATCGGCTGTAAAATTGCGACAATTGTCGAACAAAAGCTGATGTTTATATTGCGCTTTCGGGAAAATCCGCGCCGAAGGATTGGGATTTAGCGGCACCGGAATTAATTTTAACCGAAGCGGGCGGGCGATTTACTCGTTTTGACGGTTCTGCTTTGCAATACAACCGGGGAGATGTGAGTCAGTGGGGGGGATTGTTGGCGAGTAACGGTTGCTGTCACGATGCTATTTGTCGGGAAGCTGAGGCGATTTTAGCGGGGATAGATGGGAGTTTGAAGTAAGCCCGATCGCCCTTAAATAATTTGCTAGATTAATCATATCATCGGGATTGCCGCATCTTTTTCACTAATTGCCGTGTCCTTTGCAGAAATTGCTTTTGAGGTTTCTAGGGATACGGTAATGCCTATAGGTGTCAACTTAAGACTAAAACCTTTGATAAATATCGTTTTTACCCCAGTCTAGATCCCCCTAAATCCGCGCCACTTGACGCCACTTGCTTCATTTGGGGAGACCCGGCAGTTGCTCCACTTGGGGGGACCCCAAGACCGCACTGCCTCCCAAGAGCGCAGTGGCTCCTTCATTTGGGGGGACCCCAAGATCGCAGTGGCTTCCCTCCCGGGGGACTTTGAGCAGACTCTTGTCCCCCCCTTCTTAAGGGGGGCTAGGGGGGATCTGGTCTTAATAGTTAAACAGCAGTCTCTGACTGGGTTTAACGTTAAGTTGACACCAATGCGCAGTGCCGTGTCCCTACGGCGGGTGGCGATCGGGATTTTTCATCAATGTGGAATTTGCTGTATATTTGAGGAAGTGTATAATGCCAAAATTAGTTTCTCAAGTTTCTGGAAGCCCGATCGGCTCGATCGATTTTCAAGCAAACGATCGACCTTCAAACTTCATTCCGTATCAAATCGATTTGAAAACTGGCAAAGTTTCCGCGCGATCGAACTCGTTGATTTCTCTAATCAATCCTCCGATCGACTCAAACCGAGATAGTTGGTTAGAAGTCGCAGTAAAAATTAAATTTGACAGCAAAATCGAGAAAGTAAAATTTATTATTGAATACGACAAAACCCCGTCAGGATGGACGGTGAATCTGGGCGATTCGCAGTCAAACAACGGCTATGGAGGGGATGCCAGCACTCAAAGCCGCGATGCCGAGATGCAGATCGTTAACCAGAATATGACTGTTTTTGGAAATGACTACAATACTCCAGCCGGTGGAGAACTCACCCAGGGAAAAGTTCTTAACTTTGCGCGCAAAAATTCTCGCGTGGAGTTAGAAGTTAGCAACGAAAAATTGGCGTGGGACAACAAAAACGGACTAAAAAATACCCTCAAGTCGCCCTATCTGTACGCTCTCAAAAAGCAATCAGATGCGACTGGAGCGCTTAATTCAGAGATTTACGCCGGATTTAATCGGGTGATTTATGGACCTGGGAATCGCATCGGATCTGGTGCTAGCAAGGTAACAATTTTGCTCAATCCGATCGACTACGCGATTAATGCTAGTTCTGCAACTATTACTGAGGGAATTTCCGGCAAAACTGGAGTCACGTTTACTGTTACTCGCAGCGGTTGTACGGAGTTAGCAAGCACAATAGATTATACGATCGCCGGTACTGCTACCAACGCCAGCGACTACAACAATATTGGCGGCACATCCGGTGCAACTGGCGCAACCGGTACGATTAATTTTGCTGCCGGTGAAACATCGAAAACTATTACTCTTGATATTTTAGGCGATGTGGCGATCGAACCCAATGAAACTATTAATGTTAGGCTCTCAAATCCCTCTGGATTAGATGCTACACCGACAACGATCGCGGCTGTGGCTGCAATAACTGTAATTAATGATGACAGCGCGGGGATTTCTATCGATCCAGCAGGATTTATTGCTCCTGCGGCAGTTAAGAAGGGAAATTTTACAGTCCAACAGAAGTCAGAATTAAATGATGACTTTTTTGGGGATTGGAGTAATCCCAATCTAGTGGAAGGAAAAGGTGCGATCGCTGTTTTTTATTTGCTAATTTCGGTATCGATCCTGTTGCTAATTTTGAAGTCAATAAAGACTTTTTGGTATTGGGTAATCCGCTAAACGATTTACCTCGTTAGCGGGGCGGGTTTTTGAGGCAATTAATTTTAGTCGTTGGGCGGGGGCGGGTTTTTGAGATTGTCGATTTGTCTCGTAAATGGTTGATGAACCCGCCCCTACAGAAATTTATCAAATAATTCATCAGATATAATTCTTAATTAAACAGAGATTGCATTCGATCGTGTAATTTTTAAATTTTTAAGCATAATTACACTTTACCGTCTGAAAATTTTTGTGTTAAACCTTCGATCTGCTCCCCCCGCTACAACCTCAGCAAGATCGATCGGATAATTCGAGCGTCTTCATAAAAATTTAAATTCGAGAGCTATTTATAAAGCAATCTTTATAAATTTTCATTCAAAAAACAGTTACTGTTAATAAAACAAATTATTCCGCTTCTTATTTTGCTTCGAGTGCCAATCTCGAAATGCGCAAATCCTTGTGTTTTTTCTATTTGAGAAGGTGTGTAATGCCAAACTTAACTTGTCAGGTTTCTAGAAGTGCGATCGTCTTTATCGATCCTCAAGTAGCAGATTATCAAAGTTTGATTGCCGGGGTAAAACCGGGTACGGAAGTAGTTGTTTTGGAGGGGGATAAGGATGCGATCGAGCAAATTACTGAAATTTTAGCTTGTCGCACTAATATTGAGAGCATTCACATCGTTTCTCACGGTGCTCCGGGTAGCTTGCAACTGGGAAATGGCAGATTTTCTGAAGATAATTTGTCAGCTTATTCTCAGCAATTGCAGGGATGGCAGAGTGCTTTTTCTCAGGATGCCGAGATTTTAATTTATGGTTGTAATGTGGCATCGGTATCTCGGGTTTGTCCGACAGTCCGCCGGGGGTTCAAACCCCCGTCTCATAGTGCAATTCGGTTGAAACCGACTGGGGAAAATTCATTTCTGCAGTCCTCTGAGGAGGACTTTCGCTATGAGACGGGGAATTCATTCCCCGGCGGTATTGTGGAAGAAACGAGAGATTTAGATGCAGGTTTAGAACGAGATGGTTTCACCTTCATCAAACGCATCGCCCAACTCACAAATACCAACGTTGCCGCCTCCAAAAACCTCACCGGAAACGCGACAAAAGGTGGTGATTGGGAATTAGAAGCAACAACCGGGGAAATTCAAACACCGCTGGTATTTGAAGCAGAAGTATTAGCGAGTTACGAATACGTTTTAAATAGTTTTAGTGGCGCAACAAACTTTGGCGTGGGTACAACTCCCAGAGGTATTAATGTAGGGAATTTCAACGCCGATACCTTCCCCGACTTGGTAGTAACAAACCAGAATAGTGACAACATTTCAATTTTGTTGGGAGATGGCACTGGCAGTTTTGGAACAGCTACCAACTTCGCTGTAGGTTCAAACCCGGTTTTCGTCACATCGGGATTGTTTAACAATGACAATTTTCCCGATCTAACCGTTGCCAATGCCAGCGGTAATATCTCAATTCTGTTAGGAAACGGTACGGGCGGCTTTGGTACAGCTACTAACTTTACTGCCGGTAACACTCCTATATCAATTGCCACAGGCAACTTTAACGCCGACAATTTCCTCGATTTAGCAGTGGTAAATGCTAATCCGGCGGGTACTGGCACCGTCTCAATTTTATTGGGAAATGGTACAGGCAGCTTTGACGCTGCACCTAATATAATTGTTGGTTTGATTCCTGGTGCTGTTGTTGTTGGCAACTTTAACGCCGACTCTTTTGCCGATTTAGCAGTAGCTAATAGTTTCTCTAATAATATATCAATTGTGTTAGGAAATGGCTCGGGCGGATTTAGCGCACCCACTAATTTTGGGGCAGGGACAAATCCCAATTCGCTAGCTTTAGGAGACTTTAACGCAGATAATCTATCGGATATAGCTGTAGTTAACGGTGGCTCTAATAATGTCTCAATTCTATTAGGAAACGGCACGGGCGGCTTTGGCACAGCTACTAATTTTAGCGCGGGGACAGGGCTGGAAGGCATTGTAGCGAAAGACTTTAGTGGAGATGGCAAACTTGACTTAGCAGTAAGTGGAACCAACGGCGTTGCAATTTTAGCAGGCAACGGTAATGGCGGTTTTAGTACACCGATTAATTTTGCTGCGGGGACAGATCCAATTTCGATTGTTGCAGGCAACTTTAACGCTGATACTTTTCCCGATTTGGCAGTAGCAAATAACAGTTCAGATAACGTTTCAATTCTCCTCAATACACCCACTAAGGTATCTTTTGTCACGCCCCCAGTAGGCAATACTTACAACATAAATGAAGGTGCTGCAGACACAGTAATTAATGTCCCCGTTACTATCAGTAACAGCAGTTCTTTCGGCGATGTCATTGTACCAATTTCGATCGACCCCAGCAGCACGGCTACTCAAGGCGCTGATTACACTCTGTCCACTACTTCGCTGACTTTTCCTGCGAATACTACTAATCTCACCCAAAATATTGCCGTCACGATTAAAGCTGACAATATCGTTGACAGTAACGAACAAATTGTTTTAAATTTTGGTACAATTACAGGCGGTACTGCCGTTACAGGTTCGAGTATCGGTTCCAGCGATCGAGCAAGAATCTCAATTTTAGACAGGAATAGTTTTTATACTATTGCCGCCAATCCTCCCACCATTTCCGAAGGCAATTCCGGCACAACTCCTGTCGCATTTACCATTACTAGCAACGGCAGCACGGAAATTGCGAGTACGGTAGATTATACTATTGGTGGAACTGCAACTAACGGCAGCGATTACAATAATATCGGTGGCACTTCTGGGGCAACTGCTGCTACTGGCAAAATCACTTTTTCAGCAGGAGAAACATCCAAAACCATTACTTTGGATGTTTTGGGAGATGCCGATATCGAAGGAGATGAAACTGTATCGATCGCGCTATCAAATCCAGTTTCACAGGGCGGCACAACACCGACAATTACCACAGTAACTGCTATCGCAACGATTGCTAATGATGATACAGCCGGCATCACTGTTAATCCTACGGCAATTACCACTACAGAAACAGGCGGTACGGCACAGTTTACAGTCAAACTCAATGCTAAACCTAGCGCTAATGTCACCATCGGTTTGAGCAGTGACAATCTCGCAGAAGGCGCGGTTTCAACTAATAGTTTAACTTTCACTCCCGCTAATTGGAACGTAGAGCAAACTGTTACAGTAACGGGAGTTGATGATTTTGTAGCTGACGGAAATCAGTCTTACAATATTATTACAGCTCCTGCTGCCAGCACCGATCTCAATTTCAACACCTTGAATCCCGATGATGTTGCCGTTACCAACAGCGATAACGAAACTCCGGGAATTACTGTCAATCCAACGGCGGGATTAATTACTACCGAAGCTGGCAGTACTGGGGGTACGGCTAAGTTTTCAGTTGTCTTGAACACTCAGCCGACTGCTAGCGTAACGATCGCCTTGAACAGCGATAATTTAGCCGAAGGAAGTGTTTCAACTAATAGCATAACTTTCACTACTGCTAACTGGAATGTACCGCAAGAGATAACAGTAACGGGAGTTGATGACAGCATCGCTGACGGCGATATTAACTACAAAATTATTACGGCTAATGCTGTCAGTACCGATGCGAATTACAACCTAGAAGTTGCTGATGTCAGCTTGACTAACAAGGACAACGATACAGCAGGCGTCATCGTAAATCCCACTGAAACCGCAGCAACAGAAGGCGGTGCCGCCGGTAGCTACACTGTAGCCCTGAAATCGCAGCCAACAGCCCTCGTTACCGTCAATCTCACAACAGGCGAGCAGATTGAGTCGATCGCCCCTCTCACATTCACGCCGAACAATTGGAATACCGCTCAAACTGTTACGGTGAAAGCTGTTGACGATGCAATTGTGGAAGGCGCGCAGGTTGGCAATGTTACTCACAGCGTTACCAGTACAGATCTTAAGTATAACGGAATTGCGATCGCGGGGGTAACAGTGGCGATCGCGGATAACGATGTACCGCCTCCAACGCCGACACCAACACCACCGACGCCAACTCCACCAACGCCGACGCCACCAACGCCAACACCACCAACGCCGACACCGCCGAC
>JAAUPF010000005.1 GCA_012034575.1 Richelia sp. CSU_2_1
TGATGTTCTTGTTGACTACAGGAAAGTCTTCAATTCGACCATAACCGTCATAGTTTTTATAATAATCAGTGGTTTGAACGGCATGGGTGAGGAGCGATTTAATCTGCTGTGCTTGATGTTCGGCTAAAAGGGAGGAATTTGCTGATACCTGTTTAATATTTTGGAGGTGGGTGTGGATGGGTGCACCCTGAAGATAGTCTCGTCCCCAAAACAAAGATTTGCGTACAGTATTCGCGATCATGTGGTTTTGACTCCTAATATCTAAGTTTCTTACGCTAATACAAGACTGTACAATTTACGCCGATAAAGCTTCAGCATAAAGAGCTTCATATACTTTGATTATCTGTGGCAGACCGTACTCAGTCATTCGTTCCCGTCCGCGCTTTGCCATGATGCGAGCCTCTTCAGGACGATCGAGTATCCAAAGCATTGACCGAGCAAGTCCGTCTACGTCTCCTACCTTAAATAGAAGGCCGCAGCCTCCTTCTAGTAAGTCGCGAGTTCCGCGGATTTCCGTACCGATAGTTGGAATCTCCAAGTACAATGACTCCATTACACAATTGGGAAGCCCCTCCTGTTCGGATGCAAGCAGGGTAGCGGTTGAGGCACGCATTAAGGTCGGGATATCCGATCGCATCCCCAGAAAATGCACCTGATTTTGCACTCCCAAGTCGGCTGCTAACTGTTGCATTTCCTGCAATATTTGTCCTCTGCCGGCAAAGGCTAGGTGGGCTTGAGGTTTTCCCATCTGAGCGAAAGCTTTTAAAATATCCCAAGGACGCTTGCGGGGAATAAATTCCCCTACGGAAAGAAACAAGGGATTGTCCTGACGTAGCCCCAATTCCTGTCGCACTTTTAAGACTTCGGCTGCGTCAATGGCGTTAGGATTAAAGCGATCGACATTTATTCCTGTTCCGGGTATGTAGCGAACTTTTTGAGCTGGAACTAGACCATAGCGCTGGGCTGCTTCCTCATCTTCTCGATTCACTACTACTAAATAATCTGTCCAGGGCCCAGCTAGCCTTTCTAGTGTCAAAAACATAGCATTTTTTAGTGGTTTGCCGCCTCGGTAAAAGTGAAAGCCTTGGGCTGTGTAAATTACCTTAAGTTTTCGTTTTTTTCTCACACTATTGAGCGCATAGCGAGCGACAAATGCTGCTACTGGCGTGGAAACATTTACAATATCGTATTCTTCTCGAACTAACACTTGGCGGATTTGTTGCGGGGCGATGATTAAGTTGCGCGGCTCTAAGGGATTTCTTGACCAGTCAACATCCCAAACGCGATCGAACAAATCTGGGTATTCCTTGTCAGTAGAAAGTTCTTTTGCCATCGCATCTACCTGCCAACCTCGATCGCGCAGGTGCTTGGTTAGAGGAAGAAAAAAATTAAGGGTTGTTGGAATAGTAGTAACGATTAAAAGTTTGTTCATGTTTTTTGTTTTTCCTTACCACTTCAAGTTTAATTCTCAATCATGTCCATCAGCACAAAATGTACCCTAATACTAAATATCTTCAGTTTCACTATTACATCGAGCCCAAATTTCTTTCCATTGCCTTAATTCTTTTGGAGCAACTGGATGATTACCAGTTCGATGCCGCAGGATCTTGAAATTTAGACCTGTACTCATTGCCACAACATCTACTGAAGCTTTTGCTAGTTGCTCTACTACTCCCCATGTCCATCCATATTTTTTTTCAATCCAGGCTTTTTCTAGTAAAATTCTAGACAAGTTATAGCGACTTACTAAACTCTTCTTGAGTGATAGATTTGCCACACGATATCCTAGTAAAATATCTGGAATACAGGCAAAACGACTGTTTTGATAACTACGAACTAGAATATCATAATCTTCAATTCGAGTCGTCCAGGTTCGGTATTGATAAGTCCGAAACCATTCAATTTTACCCATCCAAGTGGGATGTAATATATTGAATCCTGCTCTCGGACGATGACAAATTTCATTGTGTTCAAGGTTGCCTTGAGTTGTTCCCATAGGATTTCCGTCTCCATCAAAAACTAGATACTTTGTTCCTAAAAGGTCAATTTCAGGATGTTCTTCAAGATACGCTACTTGAGATTTTAGACGCTCTGGATAAGCAATATCGTCCCCATCCATTCGGGCAAAATACTTACCCTGACTAAGAGAGATAGCTTGGTTTAGACGACGCTGAAGCTTTTGGTTAAGCCCATCGGCTATGACTCGAATTCTGGGATCTTTGAAACTCTGGGCAATCTTTAATGTTTGATCTTCAGAGCCATCATCAATTAGCAGAAGTTCCCAATGAGCATAGGTTTGATTTAACAGAGAACGAATCGCCAATTTTAAAGTTTTTTCACAATTGAAAATCGGCATTCCAATACTGACCAGTGGTTCCATATTATTCTCCTATGATTACTGACAAAATAGGTTGTCTTCAATTGCCAGGTTTTTTTATATAAAACAATAAAAAACTTACTGGGATAGTTGATAGACATGAACCTCCTCTGGTTTAATTAAACCACTAAATGTACCATTTTCAAAAATCATCCCAGATGGAAAATCGGGAAATAGAGGTTTGGCTAGTTTTTTTGTCTGAACAGGAAAAGAGAGAGAAACCTGTCTTGTTTCCGTCTGAGATGTATTGATAACAATGACATATATGATGTTACGATAAGTCCAGAAATTTGCTATTACATCATTCCATTTCGTATTAAGTTTCGTGAGAGTACCTTGCAACAAAACTGGGCTCATCTTGTTGATTTGAGCCGTGACTAACTTTAGACGATTCCAAACATCAGGATGTTCTTTAATTCTGTTCTCTTGATCCTCATAAGTATAGAATAAAATGCCGTTAACACCAGAAAGTAAAGCCTGGTAGGTCATATTATGAACCTCACTAGGTGTTGGGAAACGAGATCCTTTCCAAGAAAAAGTTTGCAAATTAGCAATAACTGGATGCTGAGAACGATCTGCTGCGGTGCGACCCTTATTGAATACATAATTGACTTCTATTAAATGATTGGGTAAATTCTGTGGCCGATTCTTAAAAGGATAGCCAATCGGATAAGACTGACCGCCAATTAGATCGGCAACATGAGCATAATCATCCCACTTTTTAGACCAACCACTTATACTAATATAAGTAAAATGTTTAGGATCAATAGCTTTGATTTTTTTATGAAGTTCCAAGATTTGATAACTGTTTTCATGATCTCCCACATCATCAGCTATACTCCAGCCTAATACAGCAGGTTTATCTTTGAACTTAGCAACCACCTCCAGAGGTTCAGTCCCTTTAAATTCAGTAATGACATAAACACCTAATCGATAAGCTTCATCAAGAAAAATATTATATTCATTAATATCGTTACATGAAGCATGAATAGTATTGAAACCGACAGCAGCCATATCTTGCATGGCTTCTATTTTTTTTGGAAGATCTAACTGAAAATAAGTATGATACATACCCAAGGGGAAAAAAGGTTTTCCATTGACTTTAATTGGATTAATTTGAACAGCTTTATTAGATGATATATTAGACATCGCTTGGTTATTGAATACTACGCAAAAGAAAAAAAATCCCAATCCCCAGAATAAACATAATATTAATACAGATAACAAATGATAATTTTTTACTTTTTTTATTTTGTTGATCATGGTGGCTATTTTAAATATTAAATAAAAGATTATTTCCTTCAGATATTCCATACGAAATCATTAATTTGACTAATTTCAAGGAAATTGATCCTGGTGTGATTTTTTGTTGAATCGCTGATTCGTTGAAGGATTGGCTTTTACTATAATAACTCCTATCGATAACATATAGGCTATAGTCATTGCATTTCCTAACGAGCCAAACATTCCCTCACCCATACCCAAAAACCAAAAACCAGTTGTGATTACCAGAGGTCCACAAGCATAAGGTTCTTGTTTATCATACTTTCTGAAATACTCATAAGTATAATAGAAACTAGCTACCATAAAACCTATCATGAAATAAGCTGCAATCAATCCATTAGAACCCAATGCTATAATAATACTATTATGACCCCCCAACCCAAAATTCAACTCAAAGTAATTAGTTCCGTACCCTAATAAGCTCATATCATTTATAGTTTTACTCCATATTTCTTCTCTGCCACTTAGAGCTTCTTTGTTTTGAATATTGGTAATTTGTTGTAAAATTCCTTGAGTTTGTTCACCACTTGAACTTATAATTGCCAAACCAATAACAGTTATTAAACTCATAATAATTCCAATTAAAAGTTGCGGTTTTTGCAGTAATTTTAATAGTAAAATTAAAGACATAGCAACGAATGCGATTAGAGATGTTCGTGCATTAGATACTAAAATTATCATTAAACTGAAAAGCCATAAAAGCAAAAATGGGAGATACCAGATATTTTGGGTTTTGTATAAACTGCCTATTAACAATATTAAAACACCTGATGCCATTGCGGCACAAGTAAACCCTAATTGGTTGGAATTAGGAAATACCCCACTATAAATGTTGCTATTCGATTGACTCAAAGGATTCAACAATAAAGACATAAAAATATATGGGGAAAGCCCTAAAAATAAAGATAAACTAATAATAAAATTAGCATTTTTGTCCATTAATCTTGGAACTATTGTAAAAAAAATAAGAGGCACTGCTAACATTAACCATAGACTATCTCTGACAGAAGTTGAGTCATTATTAGCTATACCAGAAATGACTGATACCAAAGTGAATAAACTCCAGAATAAAAATAAGGGGACTGGTTTAGTAGAAAGACCCCGCATATCAAATCTGGCCATTGCTAAAAAAAATATCAAGTCGATTCCCACTATAAAATAGCGAAGTCTTAAGATCATTGGATCTATAGGGAATTCTGCATTTCCCAAATTAATTAACGATGACGACCCAAAAAGAATGCTTAGGCTTATAACCATTAAAAATTGTCTGCTTCCAAATTTATTCATTGCTTTTTGTAGAAGATAGAAATTATTGAGAAATTTAAAAAACTAAATCTTGCTCCAAGCAGATCAAATAATAGTTTTGTAAATTTTGAGAGCTTCTCTGAATATTAAATACACTGCTTTCTAGAATAGTCACAGCTTCTTTTTGAGATATAGACACTGGATTTTTTTGCTTGTTAATAATTGCTTGTCCCCACACCGATTTTGGTTTTTCTAAAGAGATACGATGTATAAAAGATGGAATAATATCAGCTTCTTCTGGAATAACATCTGAAACAATACAAGGTTTTCCGGCTGCTTGTGCTTCGATCAATACTAAGCCTAGCCCTTCATAAAGAGAGGGAAAAAGAAACAAGTCTATAACAGCTAACAAACGGGGAACATCGGGACGATTTCCAGAAAAAATTACTCGATCGGCTAACGCCATCTGTTTAACTTTTTCCTCAATCATGGGTCGTAAAATGCCATCTCCTATCAATAATAAACGCATTCCAGGGTTTTTTTGAGCAACAATAGCAGCAATTTCTAAAATAAATAAATGGTTTTTTTGTTCCTCAAAACGACCAACATGACCAATGACAAAAGCATCCTCTGGAATTCCTAATTCCTGACGTAGGGCAAGTCCGTTCACAGGTGTTTTAAACGGTGTTAAGTCAATACCACAATAGAGCAATTGCCAACGGCGGTTATTCTCCCAATCATCCCCAAATAGAGCCACCGCCGAGACACGACTCGCAGCTAAGCCGGCTGTGGCAGAACTCTGAATAAAACTTTTCATTAAAGTCGTATAAATTCGTCGTAAAAAACTCGCATGGGCATCTACCTCAGCGGTATCATTATGACTATGGGCGATGCGGATCGGTACTCCCGCCTGTTTTGCCAACCAGAGAATATATCCGCTAAAGTGATGGACGTGGCTGTGAATGATGTCATAGGGGCCGTACTCGCGCAAAATACGCTTTAGATTACGACTGTACAACCAGGGTTTCGATCGATCTAGACAGGGAATTATCTTGCTGCCCAAGGTACGAATCTCTTCATCGTAAGCACAGGGCTGATCTGTATGAACCAGAAAATCCATCTGAAAACGATCGCGATCGATATTTCGTAAGATGTGCATGAGCCAAGTTTCTGTGCCGGCCCGGTTCATACCGCCAACAGCGTGGAGAATTCGGATAGAAGGCTTATCAACTAACATATGGTGGTGATTTTTTTTCTAATGTTTTTGGATCTTGTATATTGCATAAGCAATTACTGCCAAACTAAAAACTACTTGAACGATCGCCCCAACGATCAGCGCGATCGCTGCCCCTCTGACTCCCTGTGTCGGAATTAACCAGAAACAGGCGATCGCACAACTCCCCGTTACCAAAACAAACAAAGGCATTTGCACCCGAAAGTACCTAGCCGCCGTCATTCCATAACCCAAAAAGGAAGAAACATAACCAATACCCGCAGCTACCATCAGCCACGCGAACAAATCCGATCGCTCGGCATACTCCGGCTTATAAAGTAAAGTTAGGATTGGTTTGCCGGCAACAATAGCGACAAAAACACCTCCCATACCTAACATCAAGCCAATCCCCACCAGCTTAAGTAAAAGTGTGCGAAAAGCAGTGCTATTTCCCGCTGCATAATATTTTGCCAGCCGCGGACTTGCAGACTCCGCTAACGAACTCACTACTATTTGTCCTGCCACCATCAGGTAGGAAATTGCAGCGAAAATACCCAGTTCCCGTTCGCCCCAATATCGCTCGATAAAGTATCGAGGAATATTAGTATTCAGCGAAAGCAACATCATCACAATACCCAGAGGTAAAGCCAGCCAAACTAACTTGCTCAAAGTTTTTACGTGCCAGCGCGGATACAAGGGATTTTGGCTGTTTGCAGGTGCAACATCGGCAACTAATAAATCTTCTGCATCTCTCTGATGCGAAGAATTATTTAAAATTAGTCTACCATTGCGAATGTCCCAGCCAAAGAGGACTAAACCCCACGCAATTGCTAAGCCGATCGCTCCTCCTACAACACTCCCAGTCAAGGAAACTCCGATGCCTAAAAGCAACAGAGATAAAGGGCCTTTAATCATCAGGGCGATCGCAATTCGATCCATCCGTTCGTGTTGTTGGATCAGTCCGTTAAACACATCGGCGATCGACTCGAATGCCTTAGCAAGGGCGATCGTCAAAATCACCAGTGAAGTCTCCAACCGATATCCAGCTTTCAGCGTAATTCCTGCAATTATCAACAGTGCTAAACCAGTTCCAATTAACCTCAGACCCAGATAATCACTGAAAACATACTCACCTTTAGCATCCGTCGCTTGGATACCTCGCAATTGCAGGTTAGTAAACATGATAACAGGCGCTGTCACCGCCAAACCCAAGGTAAATTGACCTACCATTTCAGGACTGCCCAATTTAGCAAGCACCACCAACATCCCCCACTGGGAAGCCGCATAAATGAGGTTGCCAGTGAAAGTCCAGGAAAAATTCCGGCGTAATGTTAATGGTTTGAGCTGCTGCATTCGTAACTAATAGTTAATTGGTCAATCCAAAACCGTAAATCTCTCATTCTAAATCCCTTGCCAAAGGCCACTATTAACTTTTAACAGTCATAGCCTCGATCGCCCTCTCCACCTCCTCACTTGCTACTGGCTTCGAGAAAAAGTATCCCTGCCCGTAGGCGCATTTCATAGTCTTAAGCTGAGCTATTTGCTGGGAGGTTTCTATCCCAGTAGCGATCGTACTCATATCTAGCTCCTGCGCGATCGCAATAATTTTTTGCAGAGTTTCCAAGTTACCTTCGTGAGTATCCAGCCCGCTAACCACAGAGCAATCCAGCTTCAAACCATCTAATTTCCCGTACTTCATCCGGATCAAGCGGTGCAGGCGAGTTAAAGATTTATCGCTCAAACCGCAGTGGTCGATTTGCAATTTAACCCCCAACGCTTTGAGTTTGACAAACACGGCGTTAGCCAACTCAGAATTGTGGGTCACCACTTCCTCGGAAAGTTCTAGCTTCAAGCTTGCAGCATTAAGATTTTTTTCCTTGAGAATTTGACCGACTTGCTCCACAAAATCTGGTTGGAAAAACTGTTTGCCAGTTAAGTTAACGCTAACTGTCAAAGGATGGTAGCGATCGAATTGCTGCTGCCAAATCCGCAACTGACTGGAAGCTTGCCGCAGCACCCACTCGCCTATAGGCACAATTAAACCGCTTGCTTCAGCAGCAGGAATAAACTCGCCTGGAACCAGCAATCCGCGAGTTGGGTGCTGCCAGCGCAACAGCGCCTCAAAAGCGGTAATCTTATTAGTTTCCAGCGAAACTACTGGTTGATAGTAAAGCCGAAACTCCTCAAGTTGAATTGCCTGCCGCAAATCGTTCTCTACCTGAACGGATACAACATCGCTAACACTTGCTTGCTTCAAGAAACTTCCGGCGAGATCCGTTGTTTCCTTGTCTGTCTTCGAGTGCAAATTAACCGTAGAATATCCCGGAACGTATTCAGGTACTAACTGCTCCAGCAAAAACACGATTAAATTAGCATCATTGCGATCGGCGGCTTCACAAAGATCTGCTACGTCTTCATCAATATTTTCTCGCATGATGCGGCTGGCATTGCCGACAATCATAATTTTTTCATGTTGAGTTTTGTCGTAGGTTTCGCCGGGAATAAACAGTTCTTCAAACAATTTTTCTCCGGGTCTGAGTCCCGTAAACGCAATATCGATGTCTTTCCCCAATTCGTATCCCGAGAGGCGAATTAAATCTTTTGCCAAGTCAACAATTCTGACTGGTTCTCCCATGTCGAGCATGAATACTTGACCCCCGTGACCGAGCACTGCCGCCTGTAACAGCAGTTGTACTGCTTCGGGAATTGTCATGAAATAGCGACAGATATCTGGATGGGTAATGGTGATCGGCCCGCCTTCAGCAATTTGCCGTTTGAAGGTGGGGACGACGCTGCCGCGACTGCCGAGAACGTTGCCGAAACGCACGACGACAAAGGGTTTGCCGCTGGTTTTAGCAGCTTGCAGCACCAACATTTCGGCAACTCTTTTACTGGCTCCCATAATGTTAGTAGGATTTACCGCTTTGTCGGTCGAAATCATCACAAAGTGTTCGACATCGTATTTTAAAGCCATATCTAACAAGTTTTTTGTACCTCTCACATTGTTAGTAATGGCTTCCGGCGGATTTAATTCCATCATGGGTACGTGTTTGTGAGCCGCTGCGTGAAAAATGATATCAGGTCTAATTTTTTCAAACAGGTATTCTAAGCGATCGACAAAGCGAATATCGGCTATAAATGTGGTTAATCTGGGCGAATTGTCTGGGATTTTACCTTCTTTTTGCAAATCAGCAATTACTCTGTTTAGTTCCTGTTGAATGTTGAATACAGAGTTTTCTCCGTGCCCGACAAGGATGATTTCTTCCGGATTTGATTTTAAAACTTGCCGGCAAAGTTCGCTGCCGATCGAACCCCCCGCGCCTGTAATTAAAACTTTTTTGCCTCTAATAAATGCAGCTACTCGATCGATCTCGGTTTGGATGGATGCGCGGCGCAGCAAATCCTCAATTTGGACTTCTCTGACGCTACCCAAACTAACGCGGCCGCCGAGGATTTCGCTAATTCCAGGTAAAGTGCTGGTAGGAATTCCGATCGACTGACAAATTTCAACGATTTCTCGAATTTGTTTCCCCGAAGCTGTGGGTATGGCGATGATAACTTTGCGAATATTTAACTCTCTGACTACTTGGGGAATTTGATAGCGGTTGCCCAATACACTTATGCCGCGAATCCGCAAGTTGAGTTTTTTCGGATCGTCGTCAATGAAAGCTGCCGGGTAAAGTCCTAGCTGCGGGCTGCGCTGCATTTTTTGCAGTAAAGAAATGCCTGCACTGCCCGCCCCGACTATCAACAGGCGATCGCAGTGCTGAAATTTCCGCCCTCTTTCCTGCAAGCGTTCGATCGCTGGAATGCTGAAGCGAATGCTTCCTATAATGATAAAGCTTAAGAGTGCGTCCAGCAGCAAGATCGATCGGGGCAGCGCATTCGCAGGCAAACCAGTTAAATGAAAAACAGCTTTCAGCAAAAATGTTTCTAATACTAGGGCTACACATATCAGCATCCCTATATATCCTAATTCGTCAATACCGGCATACCTCCAGTAGCGCCTGTAAAGTCCGAACGTATAAAACACTGCCAGTTTTGTCACCACGAACACCAGCGTTGCTAATATTAGCGCCTGGGTGTACGGAGCGATCGCAAAAGTGTTATCTAAACGAATGAACAGAGCTAAGAGTGGCGTAACTGCCAACACCAATGTATCTACGATCGAGAAAGGGCGATTTCTTAACCCCATTAATCCTTTAAAAAAAAATTTCATCGCCGTATCCATATCTATCCTCTGACAATAACGACAACTTACGTTAAAGCATGAATGTGCCTGTGTTTACTTCACCAACTCACCAGGTTCTAGTTATAAATACTGATTCGATCGACTTGCCAAGTCCTCAAGGGCAGTAGCTCCTACAAGATGTACTCTTGTAACTATCTTGGAGATAGATTTATTCATCTGACTTACCTTATCTCACATTTCCGCACAATTGCTAGGGGTACGGTTATTTTTTTACCATATCTTTACATAAATTTTTGCGTGCTTTGCGGTTTTTGCGGGTAAATAGGTGTTTGTCTTTACACAAAGTTGCCTGTAATACTTATTTTTTCGTTCTGGAAGTATACTCAGTTACTCGATCGCCTTAAGATTGTTAAAGAAAATATATATTTTTTGCAAATAGGTAATTTACCGTAAAAAATATATTTGGGTTATTGACATTCGTATGTAATTATACTAAAATTATATACTTATCTATATCAAATATTCAAACATAAATTTATCTATGGAACCCGCAGAAACTGGTATAGAGCTTCAGCAATACTGGCAAATTATCAAGCGGCGCTGGCTGCCCGCGTTAATCGTATTTGCCTCAATTCTCGCATTTGTCAGCTACAGCATACTTAAGGAAAAGCCGATTTATGAAGCAGAAGGCAAGCTCTTATTAAAAAAGGCAACAGCGGGTGCTTCTTTAACCGAAGTAGGAAAAGAAATAGGACAGCTAACTCCCGCAGCAGAGCAAAGCAATCCTCTGACTACCGAGATCGAGGTAATTCGCTCTACGGAACTTGTAGACAAAACAATAAATAAATTACATTTAAAAGATGAAACAGGCAAGCGTTTGAAAACAAAAGATTTTTTAAAAAAGCTGACCGTTGCTAGCGTTCGGGGAGCGGATATTCTGACACTTTCCTACAAAAGCAAAAGTCCCAAACAAGCAGCAGAAGTTGTCAGGTATTTGATGGATATTTACCTAGAAAATAATTTAAAAGTAAATCGCTTAGAAGCTGTATCAGTCCGTCAGTTTATAGAAAAAAAATTACCTGCTGCTGAAAACTTAATGCGTTTAAATGCAGCAGCATTGAGCGATTTTAAAGAAAAAAATAAAGTAGTAAATTTAGAAGAAGAAGCTAAATCGGCGGTGGCTGTTATGGCTCAGTTAGAAAGCCAGATAGATGACGCTAAGTCTGATTTAGTCAAAGCAACTGCTAAGTCTGAAGCATTTCAAAAAGAATTGCAGATGAATCCACAGCAGGCATTAACAGCGAGCAACCTCAGCCAGTCTAGTGCTGTGCAGGAAGCTCTGAAAGAATACCAGCAAGTAGAACGTCAATTAACTTTAGAAAAAAACCGCTATCAGGAAAGCTCACCAATAATAACTAGGCTGGAAACTAAAAAAGCTTCTTTGAAAGCTTTACTAGACCAACAAATACAGCAGATTGTCGGCCCTGTTCCACAACAGTACGATGAAAGTTTGCAGATTGGAGAAGTAAAGCCAAAACTCATCGAAGAGTTTATCAAAGTAGATGTAGAACGACAAGGCTTAGCCGATCGAGTTTCTATTTTATCAAACGCGCTAGTTGGCTACAAGCAGCGAGTGCAAAGTTTGCCGACACTGGAGAAACAACAGCGCCAACTATCCAGAAAGCTGGAAGAAGCTGAATTCGCTTATGCAGAATTGCAAAAAAAACTTCAGGAAATTCGGATCGCTGAAAATCAGAAAGTGGGTAATGCTCGGATTATCCAACAAGCTAGCCTTCCTCAAGAGCCAGTAGCGTCTCGCAAATCTCTAATGTTAGTGTCAGGTGCTATGTTGGGAACTTTGGCTGGTATAGCTGCGGCTCTAGTTTTAGAATCGCAAGACAAATCTGTCAAAACTATTGATGAAGCCAGGGATTTATTTGGTTTGACATTGTTAGGAGTGATTCCCGCACATAAATCGGAAAAAAATAGCTGGGGCAATTTCCTGCGACCTAGTTCTGGTAATGGAGATTCTGAACCATCTCCGGGACAGATTGTGGTGAAAGATACTCCTCATACCAGTATCAGCGCTGCTTACAGGATGCTGCAAGCAAATCTGAGGTTTCTGTGTTCGGATAAAGAACTAAAAGTTATTGTGGTTAGCAGTTCGCTGCCGCAGGAGGGTAAGTCTACAGTAGCTGCTAATTTGGCGGCAACTGTTGCTCAATTAGGACGCAAAGTTTTGCTGGTAGATGCGGATATGCACCGCCCGGTGCAACACCGAATTTGGGATGTTCCCAATCAGGTGGGTTTGAGCAATGCGATTGTCGGACAAGCCCAATGGCAAAGCGCGATCGCCCCTGTGATGGATAATTTAGATCTGCTAAGTTGCGGGGTAATTCCACCTAACCCAATGGCTCTTTTAGACTCGCAGCGGATAACTTTGTTGATCGGACAATTTGCGAGCAATTACGATCTAGTCATCATCGACACTCCTTCTTTAAATGTTGCTGCCGACGCTCCGATTCTCGGTAAAAAAGCAGACGGTATTTTAATGGTAGCGCGGCCGGGCGTACTGTATTCTGGCAGCGTGGCTTTTGCTAAAGATTTGTTAAAGAAATCCAATCAACACGTACTCGGTATGGTAGTGAATGGGGTGGTTCCCAAGAACGAACCCCACAGTCATTACTATTTTGCGAATGAATCTTACACGCAAGTACAAAGTCCGAGCAAACAGAAAAAAGCTTAAACAGTTGAGAGTTGATAGTTGATATCTCCAACAAATTCACCCCTACAAGTATCTGCAACTGATGCTATCAGACACGATATGAAAGCGCGATCGCACTTTGATCCTACCAGACTGCTAAATAGTCCAATCTTCAAAATTCAAACCGGGTACGCGCTCAAAATCCCGTCTATTTCGCGTCACTAAAATGCCCTTTCTGGAAATAACAGTAGCTGCAATCCTTAAATCTTGAGTACCGATGCGAATTTTTTGACGCACCAGTTCGGCATAACAATTATAAGCATCCAAATCAAAAGCAAGTAAGTTAATATTTGTGAAATCCTCCAAGGTTTTTTCGAGTTGTTTGTAAGCAAATGTCATTGTATTTGCTGAGTTAGCGCTTTTTATCTGATTGAGTCGCCCATACAATTGTTCTACAACAGTAACCATTGTAATTGCAATTTCTTCATCACTGACGGTATTAATGCGCTGTATTAGTTGCGGATAACCTCTTTGTAAAAGGGAGAAATGATCTGTGTCTAACACCCACAAAGTCATTGAGCTACTTCCTCCGCATCCAGTTTGCGGTAATACTCTTCCATCTCTGCATCTAGTTCGCGACGATAAGCTTCAATATCTGCTTGCATTGCTTCAAATTGCGGATCGTCTTTGTACTTACCAGCTAACTTCATCCAAGGATTGTCAGGTTTGGTTTTTTTTATTTCTAGTGAAATGACTTCAGCTTTTTCAAGTCGATCTCTCGCAATTTTGCTAATACTGGAAATAGCCTCTTCGCGGCTATTTCCCTCAGCTTTACATTCGGATAATCCCAAAACTATCGCTTCATATTTTCCCTCTGTTTTCTGTTCGATGAGAACTGTCAAGGCTGGTATATTGGGTTTGGGTTCCGGTATTTCTAAAGAAATGAGTTCAGCTTTTTCTAAACGATTTGCGATCGCAAAGCCCAGATTTGCGATCGCCTCGTCCCGATTACTTCCCTCAGCTTTACATTCTGGTAATCCCAACACCATCGCTTGATATTTGCCTTCTGTTTCCTGTTCAATAATGGCTGTTAAGGAAAAGTCAGTTGATTTGTCTGCAGGCTTCAGCAATATTTTAGCAGTCATCGCAGTAAAATTAAGTAACAATGATTCCTTTGATTATAGCAATAATTATGTGGACCTAAATGTGGCGATTGCCACTTGCTTTAAGCCTGACAAAATATTCAGGGTTTCCCATCCCCGCTGATGATGGCGGATTGTTTTTATAGCCCGATTTAAATCTAAGTCTTACAAACCTCGCTGTCAACTGTCAACTGTCAACTGTCAACTGTTTACTCACCCATTTCTAACTTTCCCAGTACGATTAAACTTTCTAAATCTTCCACAGCATCAGGAAGGAAATTTTGTACCGCCCTTCTTACCAACCCCAAAGCAGTTTCGTCAGCACATCCCAACATCCGCGTTAAATCGCCTATATCGATACCGCGACTAGCCTGTAGTTTCATCAAAACCAGATAAGGCAATCCGATAATTGGCAACCCATCGGGGGAAGGATTGGGATTTCTAATTGCCTCTGACACCCAAGAATCTTTTGATTCAATTACATCTAAATAAGTGCCGTCCGGCAATTCCCAAGTGCTACCGCCAATGCTAAGTTCTCCCGTTCTTCTGCTACCAGATTGCTCTAATTCTCGATAAAGATTATCAGCATCCTGAGTTAATACTAAAATATCCAGGTCATCGGTCATTCGTTCAGGCATATAGAGGCGAGTAGCAATCCCTCCTACTACTACAAAAAGAGTCTTTTGAATAATTGTTTTAATGTTTGTCACGGGATGATTCCAGGTTCTTTTTTTTAGAAATTCTTGACTGCTGCCACTACCGGGACGGCATCTACGCAGTGCAATTTCAATGTAAAGTTTGCGTCTTTGTTCGGGAAGCTTGAGATTTAGCATAATTATAAGTTAAAAACTTTTGTCAGGACGATCGCCCGCGCGATCGCCCTTACCCAAATTACGAATCTCGATCGAGCTTTAACACCGCCATAAAAGCCTCCTGCGGCACGTCTACAGTACCCACAGACTTCATCCGTTTTTTACCCTTAGCTTGCTTTTGCAGCAGCTTTTTCTTCCGCGAAATATCCCCGCCGTAACACTTCGCCAAAACATCTTTTCGCAAAGCTGGAATGTGTTCCGAAGCAATTACTTTTGCGCCAATTGCTGCTTGAATCGGCACCTTAAATTGGTGGCGGGGAATCAATTCCTTGAGTTTTTCAGTCAAGCCGCGACCGACATTGTAAGCTTTATCTCGGTGTACGATCATCGCCAAAGCATCCACCGGATCGCCGTTAATTAAAATGTCCAATTTCACCAGCGGATTTTCCCGATAGCCGATGAGATGGTATTCCATGCTCGCATAACCGCGCGATCGCGATTTCATCTGATCGAAAAAGTCCGTTACCACCTCCGCCAAAGGCAACTCGTAAATCAATGTAGTTCGCCCCTGACTCAAATATTTCATATCCTTAAAAATGCCCCGCCGACTCTGAGACAATTCCATCAACGTCCCCACATAACTTTCCGGGGATAGCATTTCTACCTGCACGTAAGGCTCCTCAATTTTATCGCGATACTGAGGGTCTGGCAAGTGGCTCGGATTGTCGATCGTCAACAATTCTCCTTTAATTGTGGTGACTTGATAAACCACCGAAGGAGCCGTCACAATCAAATCTAAATTGTATTCTCTTTCCAGTCTTTCCTGCACGATTTCCATGTGCAGCAAACCCAAGAAACCGCAGCGGAAACCAAATCCCATCGCGCTCGATGTTTCCGGTTCGTAAGAAAGCGCCGCATCGTTGAGTTCTAGTTTTTCCAAAGCTTCCCGCAAGTCTGGAAATTGGTCTGCATCGATCGGGAACAAGCCGCAAAAAACCATCGGTTTCGCTTCGGTATAACCGGGCCAAGGTTCCGGTGCCGGCTTTTTCACCAAAGTAATTGTATCTCCGACGCGGGCATCAGCTACTGCCTTAATTGCCGCGCCCAGATAACCGACTTCTCCCGCGTGGAGTTCGTCTACTGGAATTTGAGTCGGTGAAAGCACTCCCAATTCATCGATGACATATTCTTTACCAGAAACCATCAATAAAACTCGATCGCCCTTTTTGACACTGCCATCCATCACCCGGAAATAAACAATTACTCCCCGATAAGCGTCGTAATAACTATCAAAAATTAGCGCCCTGAGCGGCTTATCAACAGTATCCTGGGGTGGCGGCACCTTTTCGACGATCGCCTCCAAAATATCATCAATGCCGATACCTTCCTTCGCAGAAGCTAGAATCGCATCACTACAGTCGAGTCCGACAATTTCTTCGATTTCCCCTTTGACCCTTTCTGGTTCTGCCCCCGGTAGGTCAATTTTATTTAAAACTGTAATAATTTCTAAGTCATTTGCCAGAGCTAGGTAGACATTTGCCAAGGTTTGTGCTTCCACGCCTTGAGATGCGTCAACCACCAGTAGCGCACCTTCGCAAGCAGCGAGCGATCGCGAAACTTCGTAGGAGAAGTCTACGTGTCCGGGAGTGTCGATCAGATTCAGGACGTACTCCTGACCGTCTTTGGCAGTATAATTCATCCGAGCAGCTTGCAGCTTGATCGTGATTCCGCGCTCGCGTTCGAGATCCATGTTGTCTAAAAACTGCTCCTTCATCTCCCGTGCTTGCACTGTCCCAGTGGCCTGCAACAGGCGATCGGCCAAAGTCGATTTTCCGTGGTCGATGTGAGCAATAATCGAAAAATTGCGAATGCGAGATACAGGGACGTTTGTCATAGGAGGTATCGGCAAAAGATTGACTTTTGTTGTATGATTGCACAAGCAAGAGTAGAGCGCTTGCTTAAACCAGTTACTGGGATAGCGATCTGAGATAGCGATCTGAGATAGCGATCTGAGATAGCGATCGAACAGCCAGCGAGGCCAACCTCCTCGCGTTTGCTTTTTTCCTTAATTGCCGTCCGATCGAGTCAAGACGCACAAAAGGAAAAAAACTTCTCTCTATCATTGTACGGGACGCTCTCAATCGGTTGAAGTAAAATTGGGTGCAAATCTCTAACTTCAAAATACCAGTCCAGTTAGGTTATCCCGCGTGGGGTTAGCAAATACAGTTCGTACAATACAGTTCGTACAATACAGTTCGTACAATACAGTTCGTACAATACAGTAAGTCAACTCTAAGTCAATTCTTCCTGCCAAATCAACAGCCAGAAATTCCTATAAGGAATAGAAATTTAGGCATTAATAAAGTTAGGATTTTTTAATTATGAGCGATTCCAGCATACCTTCCCACAGTTCCTCAGAGAAAGTGGAAGTATCTATCCATATAGATTCTGAACTGCTAAACCAAATCAAGCACTTGACAAATGACCCGAGCAAAGTGATTGAAACTGCGATCAGGCAATGGCTCAGAGGCGAGCGCCGAGAAGACGATCTGGCTTTGAGCCTGCGCCGCAATCCCCCCGTTCCGCCTCGGGGCGAGTGGAACGATTGAAACCCGATCGCCCTTTTGGAAATTCAAATCGGCAGGCGTACAATTCCCCTCGCCTGCAAACTCCGATTTGCATTGTCAGGAGCGTTTTATTTTTCTCAATTGCCGAGCCATCTTAAAAAGACTGATAGGTTACTGCTACTATAGGTTTCTGCCTATCGATTGCGAAGCGGTTGCACTCCGGGTGAATTGGGAATGTCTAATAGCAATATTAGAAGGCTAAAACTATATTAGTAAGAATTAGTATCAGAGGATGTCACAATTAAATTTGAGGGTTGTTTAATTTTAAAATTTTAATCTACCAAAAGGCGATATTTTTTATCTGTTACAAATGTAATAAAAGAAAAGATTACTCCCCATTATAGATATTTTCTCCGCTACTCTGATGGACTCTAACACGTATTCCCGGCGATCGAGCCTCGCCTCTACAGCCTTCTTCCAAGAGTTAGGGGCAGAGCTAATATTTACCCAAGATGTCGAAGGTCAATATCTATCTTTCTACTGGGAAAAAGCCGAGCGGTACGCTCTTGCAGCAGAACAAATCGCCGATGGCCCCGCGAGTGAAACCCTGCAACCCATTGCTCCCGGACTGTACCTCGCCCGCCTGCGTCGCATTTTCGACACCCTCGTGCCCGAGCGCTTCAGCTATCAATTTTACTATGCAGGCAAACATTTTATTTTCGACCTGACGGCAGCTCCAGTTTTGGCCTCAAACGGCAAAGCTGAAAAAGTTTTAGTTATGGGGAGGCTGCTGGAAGATAGAGCAACAGATTGGTGCGCCCCAGACTCGGGTGAATTAATCCCTTATCCTGCCTTAGTACCTCGATCGGACGATCTGCCAAAAATGCCGCTGGCAGCCCTCCGCATTCCCGGCAGAGCGCTACCTCCTTACTCGGAAATCGATCGCGAAATTATCTCTCAAATCGCTCAAAACCTCCACAGAACTCTAGATTTAGAAACAATTTGGCAGCAAACAGCTAACAGTTTGGGTGAAGTTTTAAACGCCAGCCGCTGCATCATCTGTTCCTATAAACAAGCCAGCAAAGAACTAGATTCCTCTGGGCTGCCAGCCTCAGAAAATCAACAAAATTCCAGCTTGCCAACGATCGAACTGCCCTCCCCCCGGAAATCGCCAACCTCGAATCGCAAACCCTGAAAGTAGTAGCCGAATACTGCCAAGCACCTTACTCTTCGATGCTGGGATTGGAATTGCGCGCCGCCGAACAGCCGGGGTGGATTCAAACTTTAACTACTTTAGAGCCAGTAGCAGTTGATTACAGCCCGATCGTCCGCGATCCCTTCGATCGGAATTCAGTCCTCGTAGCGGCTACCTCCTATCAAAACCAACCTAACGCGCTGATCTGTTTGCACCGCTGCGGCGATGCTCCGGAGTGGACTGAGGGCGAACTCGAATTCGCCCGCAGGTTAGTCGCTCAAGTCGGCAGCGCGATCGCCCATGCTACCCTCTATCAAGAAGTAGAACAGGCCCGCGCCGCCGCTGTTGCCCTTTCCGAACTCAAAAGTCAGTTTCTCGCCAATACTTCCCACGAACTCCGCACTCCTCTCAACGGCATTATCGGCTTTCTCAAATTGATTTTGGACGGCATGGCAGACGATCCCGAAGAAGCGCGTCAATTTATCGAGGAAGCTTACGACTCGGCAGTACATTTGTTCAGTTTGATTAACGATATTTTGGATGTGGCTAAAATCGAAGCTGGCAAAATGCAGTTAGATCTTGCTCCCGTCAAACTCGGCGAATTGTTCCAGCAAGTGGAAAATTTTACGCGGGCTCAAATTCAGCAAAAGCAAAAAGGATTGCAATTTCAAATCCAAAAACCTGCCACCGAAGACGAGATTATTTTGTACGGAAACTACCAGCGATTGCTTCAGGTGATGTTGAATCTGGTGGGCAATGCGATTAAATTTACCAGCGAAGGCGGAATTCGCATCAGTGCCGAAATCATCGAGAAAAAAGTAACAGTTCATAACTGCCAACTTCCCGGAACGGTCAAAATCCGAGTTGCCGATACGGGGATTGGGGTTTCTCTGGACAAGCAAGACAAATTATTTGAGTCATTTTTTCAAGTTGATGGCGATCGGACCAGGCAATATGGCGGCACTGGTTTGGGATTGGCTATCTCTCAAAAACTGGTGGAAGCTATGGGAGGTACGGTAAATTTTTACAGCATGGGGGAAGGACTCGGATCTACCGTTACTTTTACTGTGCCGCTTTATCAAAAACCGCTGTTTAAAAATTAGGCATCAGTCATCAACCATCAGTGAATTGTAATACGGGCGATCGACTTTTCTTTATGCTTTCGGATGCGCCACCACCAACATCTTCGGATCGCAGAGAAAATTTCGCGATCGACACCTCTGACAAAAAAACAGAATTAATCCAACAAATTTTGACGCGGTTTAAAAGTTGCAATTTGCCGCAATTTCTCATATAATTCCCGTTCCTCATCGCTAATTTCTTTAGGAATTTCTACACTAATTTCTACTAACTGATCTCCCCGATCGCCCTTGCCTGTGGGATAGCCTTTATTAGCCAAGCGCAACCGCTTTCCCGAGGGAACTCCCGGCGGCAATTTCATTTTTACCAAGCCATCTAGCGTCGGCACTTCCACATCACCGCCCAAGACAGCTTCGCAGGGAGTCAGCGGCAATTCGCAACAAATATCCGCCCCTTCCAACCTAAAAAATGGATGGGGAGAAACAGTAATTTTCAAATACAAATCGCCGCCGCCAATTCCTTGATTTCGCAAGCGAATTCGCTGCCCGGATACCATTGCTGGAGGCATTTCTACCTCGATCGATCGCCCGTCTTCCAAACGAATTCTTTCAATTCCTCCCGAATAAGCTCTTTCCAAACGCAAAGTTAAGCGGGCCTCAATATCCTTTCTAACTTCTCGCTCTTCATATTCTCTCGGTTCCCTTCTGATTTCTCGATCGTCAAATTCCCTAGCTTCCCTTCTGATTTCTCGATCGTCAAATTCCCTAGCTTCCCTTCTGATTTCTCGATCGAGATTTTCCCTTCTCCCATCGCGAGAATTAGCTACATAACTCGATTTCTTGGGCGCAGTATTCCAAGGTTCGGGAGCATCCAGGGGTGCATCGTTTGGTGTCGCTATCCTCACTTCTCGACGCCTGCCCAGCACTTGATCGAAAAATTTATCAAAATCAGAGTAATCGCTAAAATCAACGTTATCGGCTGTTTTTCTGCCGCTAGACTTACCATTTCCCCAAGATCCAAAATTGGGAAGTTTTACCCCTTGCTTGCCTTGAAATCCCTTTTGCTTCCAGAATTTACTAAACTGGTCGTATTGAGTGCGCTTGTCGATATCCGACAGCACATCGTAAGCTTCGTTAATATCTTTAAACCTATCTTCAGCAGCTTTATCACCCGGATTGACATCGGGGTGCAACTGCCTGGCCAATCGGCGGTAGGCTTTTTTTATCTCATCAGTTGTAGCGTCTCTAGAAACTCCGAGAATTTGATAGTAATTGCGAAAGTTCTGCATAATTTAAAGAAGGAAGAAGGAAGAAGGCAGAAGGCAGAAGGATGAGGGAGGAAGAAGGCAGAAGGAAGGAAGAAGGATGAGGAAAAAGGAAGAAGTCAAGGTAAGATCAGAAAAATGACGGAACAAGAAAGGAAGAAGAAGGAAGTATGACGAATTAGAATGAGGTTTTATTGTTGCAGTTTTTTGATTGTACTGACAATTAGTCGCGTAAGTTCATCTACTTCTCGGATAACGGGTGAGATTTTTTCTGGTGTTGCTAATCCCACTTTTTCAGATATCACTAGATGAGTATCCAGTTCTCTGAGGGAACCGAGTGCTATTTGCAAATATCGAATATATTCTTGTCTGCTACCGCGTCCGTATCCCTCAGCAATATTAGCTGGTACTGATACAGATGCACGCCTAATTTGACTGGTAAGACCGTAAATTTCAGATGAATGAAATGATTTGGTCAATTCGTAGCATATTTGACAAAGATAAATTCCTCGCTGCCAGATGTATTGTTCTCTATGACTCATTAAACATATTTTTCTCCTCGATCCTACAGCATCTCATATCTAACTTACAGAATTTTACCCTCTCCACAAATAGGAAATTAAAAGCCTTGAGTAAGAAGTTTCAGGAAAAGAGCCCTAGTGAATTTTACAATAAAAATTAGCTCTTTTCCTTCTTCCTTTTTCTTTCCCTTCTTTTCCTTGTTCCTTCTTTCGTCCCTTCTCTACCTTCTGCCTTCTGCCTTCTGCCTTCTTCCTTCAATTACAGCCAATCATCATCGTCGTCCCAATCATCGCTTTGACTTTGATAGGGGCGAGTCGATCGCCCGCTGTTATTTCGCCGATCGGAGGTGCGATCGTAGGGGCGATCGTTGGAGCGATCGTAGGGATCTGGCTGGCGATCGACGGTCGATCGGCGGTAGGGTTTAGGATTTTGATAGTATCCGCTATCATCGCTGCGCCGTTTGTTATTATCCCCGCTAAAAGTTCGCTTCACTGATTCAAAGAAATCATCATCTTCATCATCCATTGCGAAGGCTGCAATTTCCCGATTCAAATCGTAAAGAGCATCCTGCAAATCCGATCCGGCTTGGTCAACTCCTCGCTCATCATTGCGTTCCAAACTATCGCGCAATTCGCGGATTAAATTTTCGATCCGCTGGCGGCTTCTTTGAGCGAATTGCATCCCCCGATCGAGCGCAACTTCCCGCAATTGTCGCTCGGCTTGATAAGCTAAAGCTTCAGCGCGATTGCGTTTTTCCACTCTTTCCCGCTGTAATCGATCTGCTTGAGAATACTGTTCGGCATCGCGAATCATTTGATTCACTTCTTCCTGAGTTAAAGTCGAAGCACCTTGGACGGTAATGCTTTGTTCTCTGCCCGTAGTTTTGTCCAAAGCAGTCACCAACAGCATTCCATTTGCATCAATATCAAAAGCTACTTGTACTTGCGGAATTCCCCGAGGGGCTGGCGGAATTCCACTCAGTTTAAACCGCCCCAAAGATTTGTTATCTTTAGCTAATTCCCGTTCGCCTTGGACGATGTGAACTTCTACCACAGTTTGGTTGTTTTCCGCAGTCGAAAAAATGTCCGATCGCCGCACCGGAATGGTAGTATTGCGGGGAATCAGTTTTTTCATCACGCCCCCGATCGTTTCCAATCCCAGGGATAGAGGCGTTACGTCCAACAGCAAAACATCGCGCACGTCACCGCCCAAAATTCCCGCTTGAATTGCCGCACCAACAGCCACAACTTCATCAGGATTGACATTTTGATTGGGATCTCGATCGATCAAACTGCGCACGATTTCCTGCACCAAAGGAATCCGGCTCGAACCGCCCACCAACACAACTTCATCAATCCGAGACGGACTCATATTTGCATCGGCCAAAGCTTGTTTTACCGGACGGCGCAACCGCTGCACCAAATCGCCGCACAAACCCTCAAACTGACCGCGAGTCAAGCGAGTTTCTAAATGCAAAGGACCGTCTTCATTCGCATCGATAAACGGCAAATTAATTTCAGTAACGCCAACACCAGAAAGTTCTCTTTTCGCTTTTTCCGCCGCTTCCATCAAACGCTGCAAAGCTTGGCGGTTGCGGCGCAAATCAACTCCTTCTTTTTCTAAAAATTGTTCTGCCAGCCAATCAACTATTTTCTGGTCGAAATCATTGCCGCCCAATTGAGTATCGCCGCTGGTAGCTTTAACTTCAAAAACGCCATCCCCAACTTCGAGAATTGACACGTCAAAAGTACCGCCGCCCAAGTCAAAAACTAAAATAGTTTGACTTTCCTTTCTATCCAAACCGTAAGCCAAAGAAGCCGCCGTCGGTTCATTTAAAATCCGCTTGACATCGAGTCCCGCAATGCGTCCCGCATCTCGCGTTGCTTGGCGTTGCGAGTCGTTAAAATAAGCCGGAACAGTAATTACAGCCCCCGTCACTTCCTGTCCCAAATAGCGACTGGCTTCATCGGCCAATTTTCGCAAAATCATCGCCGAAAGTTCTTCTGGGGCGAAGTTTTTTTTCAATCGAGGACACTTGATTTTGATATTGCCGATATCGTCACGCCCGACTGTGTAAGCGACTCGCTTCGATTCTGGAGTCAGTTCGTTATATTTGCGTCCGATATACCGCTTGACGGCGTAAAACGTATTTTGCGGGTTGAGGACTGTTTGACGCCTCGCCATTTCTCCCACAAGGCGTTCTCCTTCTTTGGTAAAACCAACCACCGAGGGAGTCGTGCGCAGCCCTTCCGAGTTGGCAATCACAACCGGCTTGCCACCTTCCATGACGGCTACTACTGAGTTTGTCGTTCCGAGGTCAATGCCAACTACTTTGCCCATGCGTCAGTTTTCTCCTGTGGCGTTGTGTAACTTTTTCAATATATAAGCGTTGAGGGCGATCGAATTTATTGTACCTTGTCGAGCTGCAGGGCTGTGGGGGGGTTGCCTCACTCGAGGCTGAGGTTGTATGCGGATGGGCGCGATCGCGGTAGCATCAATTTAACTCTGATTCCCTAACAAAGCCATACAATGTAAGTAATTAGGTGTTAGGTGTTAGGTGGTAGGTAGTAGGTAGTAGGTAAGTAGGTGAGTGGAAAAATACATAAGTGTTTCCGAAGAGAGCGTAACAAAGTGGAGCGAAGCAATCGCATAGGTTTTGAGTCCTTATTATTAGGTGTTCGGTTTGAGGGTTGAGGTTTTTTCGTGCCACCTACAACAAAAAAACATCATTCCACCCATTACCTTTTTCTTCCTTCTTTCTGATGACAACTGACAACTGATGACTCACAATCTATCGACTACCTCTTTCTTCTTTCTTTCTGATGACAACTGACAGACGATCGCGAGCGGGGACGCTCGCACTACAACGATCGACTCTTCCTTCTACTTAGCAAATTTATTTATCAAGCGGGAGCCGAAAATTATGGCTGTCAACTCGATCGAGCATTCTGAATTAACTCAAATTCATCCTGTCATCGACTCGCAAGAAACAAACTGCTGCATCGTGGGAGGCGGACCTGCTGGCGCTGTTTTAGCATTGCTGTTAGCGCGAGAAAATATTCCGGTGATGCTGCTAGAAACGCACAAAGATTTTGATCGAGAATTTCGTGGCGATACACTGCATCCGTCAGTCATGGAAATTATGGAGCAATTGGGAATAGCCGAAAAATTGCTAGAATTGCCCCATACAAAAATGCACAAACTCTCGATCCAAGCTGCTGGGAATACAAACACTCTCGTAGATTTGACCTGTCTCAAAACCAAATATCCTTACATTACTATCCTTCCGCAAGTCAAGTTTCTGGAATTCATCACCGCCGAAGCGCAGCGCTACCCAAATTTTCAGCTCGTAATGGGAGCAAACGCGCAAGAATTGATTCAAGAAAATGGGGAGATTTGCGGCATTCGATATCGAGGACATGGGGGATGGCATGAAGTTCGATCGACCCTAACTATCGGTGCCGACGGTCGCTTTTCTCGCCTGCGCCAACTAGCAGGTTTTGAACCGATTAAAACTTCCCCGCCGATGGATGTTTTGTGGTTCCGTTTGTCGCGCAATCCCGGCGATGTCAAAGATTTAGGTGTGGCGGGGCGAGCGGCTGGCGGTCATTTATTCGTGCAGATCGATCGCTTGGATTACTGGCAAATCGGTTATGTAATTCTCAAAGGTAGCTATCAAAAATTGCGCGATTTAGGTATCGAAAATTTGCAAAAATCGATTGTCAAAATAGCGCCGGAATTTGGCGATCGAATCGAGCAATTAAAAGACTGGTCGCAAATATCATTTCTCTCGGTAGAATCGAGTCGCCTGCCGCGCTGGTATCGCCCCGGTTTGTTGTTAATTGGAGATGCGGCTCACGTCATGTCGCCCGTCGGTGGCGTGGGAATTAATTATGCGATTCAAGATGCTGTAGTTGCGGCAAATGTACTCAGCACACCCTTGAAAAAACATCATTTGCATTTGTGGGATTTAGCAGAGGTGCAGCGACAGCGGGAATGGCCTACACGCATCATTCAAACATTTCAATCTTTAGTGCAGGAACAAATTATTAAAGGAGCGTTAGATATCGATCGACAGTTTACACCGCCACCTGTTTTAAAATTACCAATTGTCCGCAAATTGCTAGCGCGATTGATTGGTTTTGGAGTCGATCGAGTGCGCCTGCAAAATTGATATCGTACATCTATAGCTAGTCTAAATGAGTAGTAAATTTTTCACCCCACCCCATCCCTCACGCCACTTCCTCGACTTGGGGGGACCCCAAGATCCCAGTGGCTTCCCTTACTAAGGGAAGGGAGTAAGAGAGAGATTGTAGATTTAAACTTGCTATATACTTAAGTTAGAAGGAATTAAAAGCTGCAGGGGGGAATCCCGAAAAAGCTGGTTGGCTGGAATGGGAAGCCATTCAACATGAATTTGATGAAGATTGAGGTTATTGTAAGTATGAATTCTGCACGAGAGGTCAGAAACCGGGTTTTTTCGACAATCTTTGGCATTCACCTACAGGCTTGGGAAAAACCCGGTTTCTCGGGCAGAGATGAGTAAGGCATGACAAAATTGAATTACAATACAAACTCAAGGAGGTTAGAATTATGCAAACTATTAAAGTTCGATCGCGCGTAGATTCCGACGGAATGTTGCATTTGCAAATCCCCGGCGGTATCAAAGATACAGATTTGGAAGTTGTTGTTGTTTTCCAGCCCGTAGCACCCGCAACTCAGGCTAAAACGCCGGAAGAATTAGGCTGGTCGCCCGGTTTTTTTGAGACAGTAATAGGAAGTTGGGAGGGAGAACCTCTTGTTCGTCCCGAACAGTTGGAATATGAAATTCGGGAGGAATTGCTGTGATTTATCTTTTAGACACCAATACTTGCATTCGTTTGTTAAATCCCGATCGCAACTCATCGGTATCTCGCCGACTAGCAATGATGCAGTCAGATGACGTAACATTATGTTCTGTCGTTCAAGCAGAACTTTATTGGGGGGCTTTTAGAAGTTCGCGTCGAGATAGCAATTTAGCTCGACTAGAACGCTTTTTCAGTGAATTTGTCAGCTTGCCTTTTGATGACGAATCTGCCATAATTTACGGTCAAATTCGCGCTCAACTAGCTGCATCTGGAACCCCGATCGGTCCTAATGACCTCTTAATTGCCTCGATCGCTCTTGCAAACAATCTAATTCTGGTAACTCACAATACCCGCGAGTTTAGCCGCGTTGAAGGTTTGCGTTTGGAAGATTGGGAGATAGAGACATAAGTTTAGCTACTGGGGAAGGAGAGAGCGATCGCGCTTTAAGATGTTGAAGTGGGATGCCAGTAGCTTTTAACAATTTTTTTACAAGACAATGACTGAATTGCTAGGTATACTCTCATTGCCATTCGCGAAAAAATCGCTCGTCCTCAACCCACTCTATTTTGAATTGGCTTTCCAAATCGTTCAGCGCAACATTTCTCCCTTGAATATTTTGTACCATAACCTCAAACAATTTATCAAATATTTTCTTAATTCATAATAGCAAAACTTGCTTAAATTACGTTAAAAACCTTAAATAATTGAGCTTGTAAAAACAGGGTATTGCTGAATAAGGGCAACACCCGCAGTCCGGCAGGGGTTTAAACCCCTGCCTCAAAGCAAAAGTCCTCTGAAAGAGGACTAATAGACATCTGGTAAAAAGGTGATGAAAGCCTTGCCCTATTTCGACAAAAACTTAATAAGAGCGAAATGTCTAATAAATTCTTCAGTCCTCTCTCGCTGTGGACTTGCGCTATGAGACAAAGACTTTCAATCCCTACCAGACCTCCGGATAATAAATTCTTCAGTCCTCTCTCGCTGCGGACTTGCGCTATGAGACAGGGACTGAAAGTCCCTACCAGACCTCCGGATAATAAATTCTTCAGTCCTCTTCCAGAGGACTTGCGCTATGAGACAGGGACTTTGAGTCCCTGTCGGACCTGCGGACTAAGCAGACACCTCCTGGACACTGCCACATCCTTAAAGATTGCCCGAAAAATGTAACGAGTTGTAAACTACAATTAAAACCGAAGCAAACAGAGGGCAGTATTAACCAAATGCGAGTTGCGATCGCCGGAGCAGGCTTAGCAGGACTATCCTGCGCAAAATATCTCACCGACGCGGGCCACACCCCCATAGTCCTAGAAAGTCGAGACGTACTCGGCGGCAAAGTCGCCGCCTGGAAAGATGCAGACGGCGATTGGTACGAAACCGGCCTGCACATTTTCTTCGGTGCATACCCAAATATGCTCCAACTCTTCAAAGAGCTCGACATTGAAGACAGGCTGCAATGGAAAGAACACTCGATGATTTTCAATCAGCCAGAAACCCCCGGAACTTATTCCCGCTTTGACTTTCCCGACATTCCCGCCCCCTTCAACGGCGTCGCGGCCATCCTGAGAAACAACGATATGCTCACTTGGCCGGAAAAAATTACCTTCGGCATCGGTTTGATTCCCGCGATGCTTCAGGGTCAAAAATATGTCGAAGACATGGACAAATACTCCTTTTCCGACTGGCTGAAAAAGCAAAACGTCCCTCCCAGAGTCGAAAAAGAAGTATTCATCGCCATGTCCAAGGCCCTCAACTTCATCGACCCCCACGAAATATCCGCCACCATCCTGCTGACAGCCCTCAACCGCTTCCTGCAAGAGAAAAACGGCTCGAAAATGGCTTTTTTAGACGGTTCCCCTACAGAGAGGTTGTGCCAGCCGATGGTAGACTACATAACGGAGCGCGGTGGCGAAGTCCGGCTGAATGCACCCATCGGCGAGTTTTTGCTCAACGATGACAACACCGTTCACGGGTTTCAGATTCGGGGCGTTAAAGGGGCTGAGTCAGAAATTCTGACGGCCGATATTTACGTTTCCGCAATGCCGGTAGACCCGCTGAAGTTAATGATGCCGAAACCTTGGGGCGAAATGGATTATTTCAAACAGCTCGAAGGATTGGAAGGAGTGCCTGTCATTAACGTACACTTGTGGTTCGATCGCAAATTAACAGATATCGACCATTTGCTATTCTCGCGATCGTCCTTGCTAAGCGTCTACGCCGATATGAGCAACACTTGTCGCGAATACGCCAACCCAGACAAATCCATGCTGGAACTGGTACTCGCACCCGCCAAAGACTGGATCGGCAAATCTGACGCAGATATCGTCGCAGCCACAATGGCCGAGTTAGAAAAACTCTTTCCCGACCAAATTCCAGAACCCGCCAAACTGCTCAAATATCACGTAGTCAAAACCCCCCGTTCCGTCTACAAAGCCACTCCCGGACGCCAGCAGTGCCGTCCCTCGCAAACCACTCCCATTAGCAATTTCTATCTAACGGGGGATTATACAATGCAGCGTTATCTTGCCAGTATGGAAGGTGCCGTGCTTTCTGGTAAGCTGACAGCGCAGGCTATTTCAAGCGCCAGTAAAAAATGAAAAATTGAGCATTTTTCATAAAGACTTAAAAGAATCTCCCGTTATCCCAACGGGGGAATGTCAGTTCTAATCTTTAAATTTCTTATTCTCGGATGCTGCAACTGTCAAAACTCCAGTGCATGAGAACTCTGGCTTCTGTAGATGACTCCTACGAACTGTGCCGCCAAGTCACGGCGAGTTATGCCAAAAATTTTTATTTAGGCACTCAACTCATGCCCGAAGCCAAGCGTCGGGCTATCTGGGCGATTTACGTCTGGTGCCGCCGCACCGACGAACTCGTAGACGGACCGGGTTCTGAGGCCACGACCCCTGAAACCCTCAATTTGTGGGAAAAACGCCTGGAATCGGTGTTTGCCGGCCACCCCCACGACGATTACGATGTCGCTTTGGTGGATACCCTGTCCCGCTTCCCGATCGAGATTGGGCCGTTTCGCGAGATGATTGCGGGCCAGCAGATGGATTTGTACCGCAGCCGCTACGAAACTTTTGAAGAGCTCAATCTTTACTGTTATCGAGTAGCGGGTACTGTAGGGCTGATGTCGATGTCTGTGATGGGCGTGGACGAATCCAACCCTGCTGCTAACTGGAATTGGCATTGGGGCAATAAAATCCCCAAGGAAGAAGCTGTCGCCCTCGGTATTGCCAAGCAGTTAACTAATATTTTGCGGGATGTCGGAGAGGATGCCCGCCGCGGTCGCATTTACATTCCCTTAGAGGACTTAGCGCTGTTTAACTATACCGAAAAAGATTTGTTCAACGGTGTAATTGACAATCGCTGGCGGGAATTGATGAAGTTTCAAATTCAGCGAGCTCGCAAATTATACGCCAGTGCCGAGCCCGGAATCAAAGTTTTGAGTCCTGACATTCGCTGGACTGTTTGGGCTGCGACGATGCTGTACAGCAAAATTTTAAATGCGATCGAGCGCAATCAGTACGATGTTTTTCAGAAGCGGGCTTACGTTACGAATTCTCAGAAACTGCTGTGCCTCCCCGCCTCTTGGCTGAAGTCAAAAATGCTGTAATTGACAGTTGACAGTTGACAGTTGACAGTTGACAGTTGACAGTTGGTTGTTAGATTGAGTCCTGGGGATTGCCCATGATGACATCCCCTTTGTACCAATACTCGGTGTCACCCAGGACTCGATGCAGTGCTGCGAGTCAGACGGCGGATTTGAGCTTTAAATACGGCAAATCCGATCGCGACGATCGCTAAAAACCCTCCGGTAATAGCATAAACTGCACCCAAACCTGCTACTTTTACAAATGGTTGAGTGACGATCGGGGATAAAAATTGTCCCAGAAACATCGCAGCAGACAAACCTCCCAGCGCGCGTCCCCTCATTGCTTCCGGTACAGCGCTACTCAACCATACCGTCATGTTAGGCATCAAAATTCCCAATCCCAAACCGGAAATCGCCAACCCAACCAATACCTGTGCCCAGTTAGCGGATTGACCGATTAACAGGTAGCCGACGCCCATCAAGCCAAAAATTAAGGGCAGAAACGCCACAAATTCCATCCGCTGTTTCAGTTTGCCATAGGTGACAGATGCGATCGCGCTGCATAACGTACAAATTGCGATCGCCATTCCGCTTTGCGAGGGGACAGCCTGTACCAAAGCTTCTAAGAAAAAGGGCAATTGAACGGGAATCAAATAAAAAGCAATTTGACTTATTGTTGTCAAGCCGTAAACAATTGCCAAAATCCCTAAAGGCATCGATTGAGGCAGTGTATCTGAGGCTGATGCTGCTTCTTTTGGCAGGCTAAGGACACTGCGATCGGGCTCTAAAATAAACGCTAGGATTAGCGGTACGATCGACCAGGCAAACAGGTAAATCCCAAAAGGATAGCGCCAGTTTTGCTGGGCGAATATTCCCCCTAACGTCAGAAACACCACGCCGCCCAAACCCATAAATCCCGCTTGCAATCCCATAAATGCCGCGCGGGCGGGTCCGCTGTAGTAGTCGGCGATTAAGGTAGTGGCACTCACCATCACGCCCGCTACGGCTAATCCCAGCAGCGCGCGCCCCGCTAGAATTGCTGTCAAGCTATCCAAATATAATCCCGAACTGCCTGCTAGTCCGTACAACAGGCTGCTGACAAGCAACAAAGGTTTGCGCCCAAAACGATCGACAATTAATCCTGCAATCGGCGAACCGATCGCAATAAATAGGGCAGGCAGAGTGATGATGAGTTTAACTAAAGTGGTGAGAGTATCGACATCGGCGATCGCGCTGGCAAAATATTGTTTCGTGGCAGGTAGTGCGGGAGAAACTGTCGCACCTGCCATTACGGTGAGACTGCTGGCCAACAATAGAGTGATTTTGGTTGTCAGAGATTGGGGATTTGGCTGTGAATTTGACATCAGCTTTAGTTGCGATTTCTCAACTCATACAGTGATGTTATAGCAGAAGCCAAAGCGATTGGGCTGCGATCGAGCTGATGAAATTATTAAGAAAACTATTTTCTTCGCAGTTGCCTATTGCCTCTTTCCTGTTGCCTGTTGCCTGTTGCCTATTGCCTCTTTCCTGTTGCCTGTTGCCTGCTATAGCAACCGTCTTTCAATTGTCTGTTTTGAATTGGGCGATCGTACTTTCTAGCAATTGCTTTTCTTGCTGGAGTTTTGCTTCTAAATTTTGAATTTGTTCTCTGCGGGCTTCAACTTCGATCGACCGGCGAGACAATTCTTGACTTTGCAAAGCCAAAGATTGCCGCCACTCTTCTGCTTTCTGGGCTTCCTCCTGCAAAAAATTGGGAGTAAAGCCTGTTGTTAAATATTTCTCCACTAATTCTAGTACCCAGTTTGTGGCTGTTTGTACGTGCAAAATCTGGTCATTTTCGCCAACTTCTGCTAGCACTAACACCCCTTCATTTAAAATATTAGTTGCTAAAATATTAGTTGCAAGATTAGGTCGATCGCTAACATCATTTGTCGGTAAAATAGCAACTGTTGCTCCAGAAAGCATCGCCCAAGTGCCATCAGAATTTTTACCAGACAGCAATAGCAGGCTTACTTCGCCTGAAAATTCCTGTTTTTGTACTTGGGCTAAATATAACATGAGGAATATCACAGTTGAGAGTTGAGAATTGAGAGTTGAGAGTTGAGAATTGAGAGTTGAGAATTGAGAGTTGATATTTGGTAGAGACACTGCCCCCATGCGGGCCCTGATAGTCGATAGTTGATATGCTGTTGGGTCGATCGACAGCAATAATATTAGTTAGTAATTAGCTAGTAGTGCGGATTCGCTTTCACTCCGATGTTGCGGACTTAAGTCCGCGCTACTAACTTTTGCGGACTTAAGTCCGCACTACTAACTATTTTTATTATATTAACGGAGAGGGAGGGATTTGAACCCTCGAGGGATGTTAACACCCCTAACAGATTAGCAATCTGCCGCTTTCGACCACTCAGCCACCTCTCCAAGATGACAGTATCTTATACTAGCACGCACTCCCGGCATTTGTAAACCCTTACACCAAAAAATCCTCAACCCCATACCAGATATAGCATTCACCAGGGGGAGAGGGGGAGAGGGAGAGAGGGAGAGTTTTAAGTTTTAAGTTTTGAGTTTTGAATTAAGAACTGTCAATACTCAAAACTCACGCATTCAAAACTCAAAACTCCTTACCAACTATCAACTGCTCGATTCTCCCCCAAAACCCCTCGCTTTCAGATGTTTTTCCCAACTGAAATTTGGACTCAAGAAGAATCTTTTAGTTTGCAAATATCCCAGCCGGTAAAGTTGAGCTTTTTGCTGGGAATCGAGGTTAAAATCCGTCGTCGTCACCCCAGCTTCAGTCACGTCAATATTAATCACCCTACCTTTATCCATCTCCCGCTGGTGATAGCGGTCTCTCGCTCTCATCATCGTAGTAAACATTGCCGACAGTATCGATACTGGATGTTGAATCTTAATTTGACTTTCAATTCCAGTATCCACCAAGCGAAAGCCAAAAGTAAACCACCGGGGCGGGATGGGCGTAGAACCGGATTGTCTGTCGTAAATCCACAGCGGAAAATTGCTGAGAATTCCCCCATCGACAATCAAATCTTCGCCCAGTTTTCCCGGCTCAAAAAACAGCGGAATGCTCATCGACAACCGTACCGCTTCAGCTACGCTAAAATCTTCGGCGTTTCTGTACCCTAACTCTTCGTGCATAGCCGGGGAATCTGCAGATTCTCGGCGGTGCAAATCGTCGGGAATGACTAACATTTCACCTCGGCTTAAATTTGAGATGACTACTTTTAATTCTCGATCTTTTAAGATTTTTTTAACATCGGCAAAAGTTCGCAATTTCCCCTGACTCAGAGTCTCTTCCAGCCACAGGCGGAAAGGCACTGAAGAATATTCTCCCATCTGGCGGCTGACTGTTAGAAAAAGTAGCGTCCAAACCGGAGATTGCAAGTCATCAGCGGGGTCGCCGTTTAAAATTAGAGGGCTGTTTTTTTTGGTTAAAAATATACTGTAATCGAGCTGTCCTAACAATTCTTCCAAATCATCAATCGACAAATCTGTTGCGAGTACGGCGGCAGTAATTGCACCTGCGGAAGTGCCTGCCAATTTTCGCCATTGGATGCCCAAATCGCTGCAGCAGCGGAGTGCTCCTAAAAATGCAACTCCCCGCACTCCTCCACCTTCAAAAACGCCATCGGCGTAAATTTGACCGCTTTCATCGGGGGGCGGAAATTTGCTGAGAATTGTTGCTTTTTGGGCTTCGGAAATCCTGAGGCCTGCTTCTTGCAAAATTTGCTGCGGGTACCATTTAGTCATGAGATTTTATATTTTAGATTGGTAATTGGTAATTGGTAATTGGTAATTGGTAATTGGTAATGGAATTCTAGATTTTAGATTGAAGATTGGCAATCGGTCATCGGTCAACTGTCAACTATCAACTATCAACTGCTTGACCATCCATTGCTTCTTTAACGTGTTGTTGAACTTGCGATCGCACTTGTTCGTAAGCTACTGACGCGCACCAGGGGCGGAGGGATAAAATAGTTGAATCTGGGGTAATTTCCAACACCAAACAAGTAGGCGCGGGTTCATCTAAAACTAGGGGGTGAGATTTGGCAATTTCCAAAAACTCGGCTACAGTTGGTGCGATCGCCCGATTGCCGATATCGATCCTTAAATCCACCCGCCGCGTCCCCATTGCCGTAGTATTTTTCAGCGTACCATTAAATAGCTGATTGTTAGGTACGATAATTTTAACTCGATCGTCCGTCAATACGGTTGTGGAAAAAATGCCGATGCTGTCCACCACTCCTTTGACTTCTGCTGCTTCTATTGTATCTCCCACTTCAAACGGCCGCAAACTAATCAACATGACTCCAGCCGCAAAGTGCGATAGTGTATTTTGCCAAGCCAAACCAATTGCTAAACCGGCCGCACCTACCACTGCTACTACGCTGGTAGTTTGAATTCCCAACTGACTTAAAGCGGCGACTACTCCCACTATTAAAATTGCAATTTCAGCAGCTTGAACTAAAAATTTTCGCAGCGTTGCTTCGGTGCGACTGAGAGCTCGGCGAGTCACGCCTCCCGCAAAGCCGATCGCAAATCTGGTAATTAATAAAATGCCGATCGCCCACAGCAGTTGAGGTACAATTTTAAATCCCAATTCTACCATTTTTGTGGAGAAGTTTTGGGCTACTTGCAATGCTTGGATTCTTTCTGCATCTAGTTGCAGTGGTAAGGTTTGAGCTATTAGTAGAAGTCTGCCGATCGTTGTCATGATAGTTGATAGTTGATAGTTGATAGTTTGACCTGAGCCGATCGTTGGTTTGACAGTTGGTTAATGCTCGCTAACACCATCGCTAAACACCTAGCTTTTACAGGTAACTCCAATTCCTTAACGGATGGCTGTTACCATCACCAGATGAACCAGGACATGAGAAATCATTGCTGCTTCCAGTCCTTTCTGCCAGTAGAGATAGCCTGCAATTAAACCAAAAACTGAATTAGCTACAATTATATAAGCGATCGTTAAATTATTGACTGGCGTTCCTAATGCAAAAGCAAGTGGCAAATGACCCAAACCAAACAGAACGGCTGAAAGTACGATCGCCCCTACAAAGCAGAATGCAGGTGGTTTACCTTGTCCTTTGCCAAATATCCGCCAACCTATCCATACAAAAAGAGTCATCATTCCCCATCTCAGCAATAACTCTTCGGTAATTCCTCCATACAAAATACGAGTTAAAAATGAAGTGTTGCGGGACATTTCTGCTGCTTTTACCGTAAAATCTGATGGCAGAAATAGTTGCGCTGATAACTGGATAGCAACCAGCAAAATACCGCCCACCAAGCCACCAATAATACCGGGGACTAATTGGGGCTTAATAGCTCGATCGAGCGCGTTTCCACTAGATATCGCCTCCGCCAAGGGTGCGGACAATGTTACTTTACGAGCGAGAAAAACTCCGATCGATACTGAAATAGTTAAAAGTAAGGTTGGCTGAATTAAAATGAGCAGCTTAATCGCCCAAACGGGAAATTGAAGTTTTATTTCTTCAGGAATGGGTAAGTTTATCCCCAATAGGGAGACAACACCAGCCATGCCCGTTAACCATAAAATTCCAAACAACTTTATTTGCATCGATCTTTGCACTGACATTTCTGTAAACCTAGCAAGTTAACTGACATTATTTTAACACTCATCTGGCTTTATAAGTTTGCAATAATAATGTAATGCAAATTTGCTGTTTTAAGTCACATCTTCCACAGTGTTTAGTAATAAGACTTGTGAGAATAATCTGCATAAAGATTGTATGTTTTATCCTAGGGTAACAGAGGTAGATTGCAATCTAATGTTGGATGAGGCATTTTTTGTAGATTGTCGATCATTGGTAGATATTGTTGAAAAACCCGCCCCTTGTATCTTAAAAGAGTGAGGGCGGGTACGGGAACCGCTTTCGACCTCTTACTCGAATAACGAGCGTAGCATATTCGAGTAAGATCGCGAACCCTACCTGTTAACTGTCAACTGTCAACTATCAACTGTCAACTATCAAATGTCAACTGTCAACTATTTACAGCTACCCTGGCAATCGATGTTTGAAACCGCAAAGAATTTCCCACGAAATAGTTCCTAAAGTCTCAGCCCAATCGTCAGCAGTAATTTGATTTTTTCCATCATTTCCCAACAGAGTTACTACTTCCCCAATTTCTAAATCGGGAATAGCAGATACATCTAACATCAATTGATCCATCGTCACAGCGCCTACTTGCGGCACGAATTTTCCCCGAACTAAAACTTGCATTTTATTGGAAAGATTGCGCGGAATTCCATCAGCATAGCCGATGCCAACTACAGCTATTTGCGTTGGCTTTTTGGCAATAAATTGATAGTTGTAACTGACACCAGTTCCCGCTGCAATTGTTTTCACTTGAGTCACCCTTGCTTTAACCTGCATTGCGGGTTTTAAACGGACGATCGACCGCAAATGAGGTGCTGGATAAAGACCGTAGGTAGCCAAACCAACTCGCACTAAATCGTAATGCAAATTGTTATCGGTGAGGGCGGCGGCCGAATTAGCTAAATGCAGGCGCGGCGGGTTAATTCCTGCTAGTTTAATTTGCCCGATCGTCCGTTCAAACCGAGCGTGTTGCTCTTGCATTACGGTGCGATCGAGATTGTCTGCTGTTGCAAAATGAGAGTAAATGCTGGCTAATTTTAAATTCGGCAATCGCTTGACCAAACGCACGAATTCTGTTGCTTCTTGCCAGGGCGTTCCCAATCGAGACATCCCCGTATCTAACTTAGCGTGAACTGGCAAAGATCGATCTAAATCCCCCAGAACTTCTGCAAAAACTAGAGCTTGTTTTGGAGTGCAAATAGTCGGCTGTAATTGCCAGTGTGCGATCGCTTTTACTTGTTCCGCTGTATGCGTCGCCCCCAACAGCAAAATCGGTGCTTCAATGCCTGCTTTCCGCAGTTCAATTCCTTCGGGAATTGTTGCCACTCCCAGCCAACTTGCACCCGCTTCTAAAGCAGTTTGACTGACAGCAACCGCACCGTGTCCGTAAGCATCGGCCTTGACAACTGCCATCAATTGTGTTTGAGAAGATAAGATGCTTTTAACCTGTTTTACATTGTTATCTAAAGCTGCTAAATCGATTTCCACCCAAGCCCGATCGCACAATCCCTCGTAACCGCCCAACAATGTTTGACGGCTTTCTTTTGTTGCCGTTTCTGCGGGCTTCTTGTCTTCGCTCAACATTGTAATTCACTCCTCTGTACTCACACCGATCGAAACCTATCGGAGATTTTACCCGAAATCATAATAAAATTTTCCATTTCATCAACCCGATATCAGTTTAAAAGCTAAGAAAAGTTAAAAAAAACAGGACTTACGCACATCTACAGGTAATGCTTGTGCCGTACTTTACTCTCGGCGATCGTGTAAAAACCAAAACAATGCGGAAGTTATGAGAAATAATCCAACCGCAAGCAAGCAGCCCAAATCGTAAGTTATCGATCGTTAACAATCATTCACAATTCTTTAATCTAAAATCTAAAATCTAAAATCTAAAATTGTGTTGGCTGGTGTATCATAAAACCAAAACTATCGGGGGAAAATTATGGACGGACTGGCATACCTGCATTTAGCTGAAACTTGGGAAACTCCTGCAGATCGCAATCCAATGCTTAACTGGAAACATCATTTAAATTATTTCGCTTCTGCTCCTTTACTTTTCTTGACGATCGCTCTCATAATTATTAATTCAGCAATTCCCGCCTTCGCCCTTAAAAGAGGCGATGCGGGCCCCGAAGTCGCCAAACTCCAGAAAAGCCTGAAAGAAGCAGGATATTTTTCCAAGCGGGTATCGGGATTTTACGGTTCCCTCACTGCTGCTGCGGTGAGGAAGTTTCAAGCAGACAACAATCTAAAAGTTGACGGAATTGTCGGCCCTCAAACCTTATCAGCCCTGAAAATTGGGCCGGAAAATGCCAAATCGGAAGTCGATGCTAACATATCGCAAAAGGTCGATCGAGCTGCTTCACCTTCTACAGCATCAAACAAGCCAGATCCGGTAAAAAATACAGAGCCAGAACAGGCAAAAATTCCCGATTTACAAGATAGCAATATTCCGTTTCCGGCAGCAACTGAAAAGCCCGATCGCATCAAAGACACCGACAAGGAAACTCCCGAAAAGCCGCTATTTCAAAATCTCAACTCCCCGGAAACAGCAGACAATAGCGATCGAAAACGCCCGAGAAGACTGGTCAATTCACCGGAAATTAACGATCGCGAGATGAAGCTGGTCAAAACTATTTCCGGGAACATATCGCCGAAATCAATAGTTTATTCGGGAGACGGTTTGTTTTTCGCCCAAAACATGATGTACAGCCATACTGTCACAGTTTACGACAGAAATTTTAACTTAGTTAAAACCATTCCCGATACAGTAAAATTAGCAAACTACGGCTTTTCTAAATTCAAGGGAAATTATCGAGGCGCGCCCGTGGAAGCAGCTTTTTCTACAGATGGCAAATACGCCTATATATCCAACTATCAAATGTACGGTGCTGGCTTTGACAATCCGGGAAGCGACAGGTGTTCTCCGAGGGGAAAACACGACGAAAGTTTCATGTATCGAATTAATACCGAAACTTTGAAAATTGACAAAGTAATTGAAGTAGGTGCCGTTCCCAAATTCAATGCTGTTTCGCCCGACAACCGTTTAGTGCTGGCTACCAATTGGTGCACTTGGGATTTGAGCGTAATAGATGCCGGGGAAAACCGCGAAATCAAGCGAGTGAAATTGGGTGCGTATCCGCGCGGAATTGTGGTTACTCCCGATTCAAAAGCTGCCTACGTTGCTGTTATGGGTTCTGCTAATATTGCCAGAGTTAACCTCAAAGATTATTCGGTAAAATGGCTGAGAAATGTTGGCAATGCGCCGCGACATTTGACGATCGATCCTAACGGCAAATATCTTTACGCTACTTTAAACGGTGAAGGAAATGTCGCCAAAATCGACATAGCAACGGGCAAAGTAGTAGACAAAGTTACTACGGGCGAAGCACCTCGCAGCATGACAATTTCTGATGATGGGAAGCATATTTACGTTGTCAATTATTTCTCAAATACTGTGAGTAAAGTGCGCACCAGCGACATGAAAGTGCGGGATACTGTGAGGGTGAATGCAAGTCCGATCGGAATTACTTACGATCCGCAAACCGATCGAGTTTGGGTAGCTTGTTATTCGGGCAGCATTATGGTATTTCAAGATTGAAGAATTTTGTTTGTAGTAAGGACTTCAGTCCTTTCTTTTCTATTTAAGATTTTCAGGACTAAAGTCCTCATATCGTGTCCGGTTGTATCTGTCGGACTCGCGCCTGGGTGAAGCATTTAAGTAAGTCAACCAAATTAAATGCAAAAGCCCGATCTACCAAAAGCTTACTGGTTCGCTTTTCTTCTTCCTTCCTTCTTCTTCCTTCCTTCTTCCTTCTTCCTTCTTCCTTCTTCCTTCTTCCTTCTTCCTTCTTCTTATAAATTGCGCGAGCAAACTATTTATAGTGTACTCGCGCCAGCCTCAAATAATTCAATTTATGTTCGGGGCAGTTTTCCAGCCCGCCCCGAAAATATTCCGACACCATTTAAGGACTCAAAACATACTTAGAATCCTTCGCCGGAACTTTTCCCTTTTTCGCCATAGCTTGATAAACCATCGCCGCTACTTCCGCCCGAGTTGCTGTTTGATTCGGCTGCAAAAGTTTGGGATTCGGGTGATTGACAACAATCCCAGCTTCCGTAGCAGCAGCTACTTTGTCAACAGCCCATTTCGGCACTTTTTTGCTGTCTGTATAAGACCCTAAAATTTGGCTGGCTTTCGCGGAAGGTTTCAGATTCAAACCGCTGGCTAAAGCTGCGATCGCCTCAACCCTAGGAACCTCTTTATCGGGACGAAATGCCCGATCCGGGTATCCTCTGAGATATCCAGTTTGGACGCTGCGATCGATCGCCTTAGCTGTCGGAGTTCCATCTTTGACATCTTTAAAATCAAGAGGTTTCCTGCGCGGTTCGCCCTCCGACATTCGCTGAATCAACTTCGCTAATTCCGCGCGCGTCAGCGGTTCATCGGGGCGGAATTTGTTATCCGTAAAATCAGTAAAAATTTTGCGATCGGCTAAAGCGACAATGAATGGATATGCCCAATATTTGTTAGAAACATCGGTGAATTTGACAGGACCGACTTGGGCTTTATCTGCTTGAGGTTTGGCGTTAGGTTGGAGAGCATTTTCCGATCGACCTTTGGGGAGGGCAGCGGGTTTTTCGGCTTCAGATTTGGGACCTACAGTTTTTGGACCTACAGTTTTTGGACCTACAGTTTTTGGCCCTACAATAGCAGGAGATCGAGTAGTAACAGGTTGTTCGGGATTAACATTAACCGGAGGAATCACTGGCAAAACAGGAGGAATCGCTTCTCCTAAAGGTGCAGCAGGAAATGGAGAGGGAAGAGGAGCTGCGGCCGGCGATCGCACTTCTGAATTCGGCGCAAATGGTGTTAAAATTGTGGGACTTTGCGTCGTTGTAGCGGGTTGGGAGAAAACTGCTGGAAACTGCAAATTTCCGGTGCGGAATCGATCGGGATTTCTGCCAGTCACCCAGAAGAAAATTGCGCCGATCGCACCGAAGGCAATGACGATCGCAATCAATTCATCAAATCCTAAAGGTTTCTTTTCCCTTGACGGGGGTTGTGATGAAGACATAATTTTCAACAGTTGATAGTTAACAGTTGATAGTTGATAGTTGACAGTTGATAGTTGACAGTTGATAGTTGATAGTTGATAGTCCATTGATTACCAATTACCAATTACCAATTATCAATTACCAATTCCTAGCGCCAGAAATACTATGTTCCATAGTTTTCACTGTCAAAACTTGCGGTGCTGTCGCATCGGGAGGATAGATAAAATCAATTTTTACCGATCGCCTTTTCCCCGCTGCTAGCTTCAACTTTACCATCGGTTCCACAACTTGACCGACGCGATGCCACAAATGTACGTAACGAATTACATCCAAATCGCGATCGTCCTTGTAGCGCAGCCTTACCGTACCTCGAAAATAGGGAAAATCCAGCGGCGGTTTGCGGAATCGCAAGCCATTTTTAGAGAGTTTTTCTTCTTTTAAAGGCGTTTCCAAACTCACCGCTACCGTTTGCGGTTTGCTGGCGCTATTGTACAGCGGCAAAGTCAAATCGTAGCGAACGCCGTAATTGCCGTGCGCTTCGTAGGCGGTGTCGGGATAGCGCGCCAACAATGGGGCTGCTTGCACTTGGGCGGTACCGAAAGTCCCGCCGCGTAAGGTAGATAGCGCGTAGGATATAGCTTTGCCACTTTCAGGAAGTTTGAGATCCGCCGTACCCCGATCGGCCAACACAGCCCGCCACAAAGAACCACGCTGCACCCCCGCAACGCGCCCGTAAACCAAATTTCCAGCAGCGCCCGGAGGGGTTGGGGTTTTGTCGCGCGGGCCCGCCAAACCGCCATTTTGCAGCAAATCCTGCCATTCTTGCAAGGTTGGAGGGCGATCGGTCCGATCGGCGTTTTGCTTGGCGTACATTGCCAAAGTCGCTGCATAAACCTTGCCCGTAGCATTCAACCGCACGAAGGTAGAACGTCCGTTAATCGGCTTTTCCAGCCCCCGCACCGGAATCGGGCGATTCATCAGCAGCGCGCTTTTTCCGGGCGCGATTGTTAATTTTTCAGGAAAATCCGGCTGTCGGATGCCCCGCAACACGCTATCTACCGCGCGAATTCCCGGCCCGGAATATACTTCGCCCTTTGGATCCTCACTTTGTTCGGGTTTTTGCTTGAAGGGCGCGTCGGGTTCCATCAGGTAACTCGCGGCCTGCAATACTTGCACGGTGACGGGCTGCGGGCCGGGATTGTACAGCAGTGCTCCGATATACAATGTTTGCAACTGCGCGGGAGTGTGAGAAAAATGGTGGGCGAACAAATTAAATTGCCCTTGAAAGGCAAAATTGAGGTGAGCGGCGGGGACTTTTTTACCCTCAGGAGGCAAAGTTGAAAGTAAAATCCCTTCCTTTTTTACCCATTCGGGACTGTCGCTATTGAACAGGGGGATGTTGTCGAGTTGTCCGGGGAGCGATCGCACTTCACCAGCTAGTACAATTTCTGCAGGTGCGGGTTTTGGGGGCGCAGATTGCACGGATTTTTTGAGGACAAATAATCCGCAGGCGGTGGCGAGGCGATCGCGGAAATACCAGAAATTCGAGCAATTAGAGCGTTTTTCTGAATCATTAAAATTAATTGCACGTAACCTTAAAATTTCATACGGTTGGTAGTGAGGACTTTAGTCCTGTCTCCCTAAGTGAGTACAATCAACCGCATTGTAACTATAGCCATTCTCCGGTAAGTGAGGTACAAGCTCAATCGATTACCAATTACCAATTACCAATTACCAATTACCAATTACCAATTACCAATGTCAAAGTTTTGGATAACTATATTAATATCCCCGCACCTGCTTGGCGAGTAGGTGCGGGGATAAATTATTGCCAAATTTAAATTTTCTGGGTCGAATAGAGCGGTCGATCGAAATATTACATTTTCTTCATCCAGTGCTTTAGGATGTTTTCTTTCACCATGTTTTGGCGCATGACTTCGACTAAGTATTCTTGAGCTTGGTCTAGGGTCAAGCTTTTTACTTGTTCGCGCAACACTTGCAATTTGAACTGCTGCTCCATGCTGAGACTTGTAGGCATATCCATAAAATTGCTCCTCCAGTTTGCTACGTGAGGTCGATCTAGGTCTGATAGATCGGAATGACGTTCAGTGGGATTGGTTGTTTCCCTATATTGTAAACTATCATAACATTGTCTTGACAATCTGTCCAAGGTGTACATTTTCGGACTCATCTTTGTCGCAAAAGTACATCTAAGTGGGGAGCCCGATATCATAAAAAAGAGAAAAACCGGGAAGCCTAAGCCAAAGGAGTTATTAATTATGGATGCAATGGAGTTTTTTCAAAGCAGTGCTGGGGAGTGGCGATCGCAGCGCACCACTCACCACCTAGCTTTTCGGCAAGCGGAAATCGGGGATTCAAATATTCAGGTGACGGCGCTAGCTGCCGGTGACGAACGAGTGGCCGAGATTTGCCAGATCCACTCCGTCGATCCGAGTCGCGCGGCGGGAGGGGCCTTTGTGACTTGGCACGGATCGATGTCCTGGGATAAGGAAGATGAGAATCACAAAGGTTCTACGGTATTCGCGATCGTCCCCGATCCTGAAAATCCGCGCCAAGGCTTAATGTTGCGGGAACGCGGCTATGCGGAAACAGCACCCGTGGCGGGGCGTTTTGAGATGGATGAGGACGACGCATTGCTGCTGATTACCGAATACGAGACGATGAGTTCGATCGAACGTTTTTGGTTTGCCAATCCTAACGTGCGGATGCGGACGAGTACGGTAAAACGCTTTGGCGGCCCGAGCACTGCGACTTTTTGTACGGAAGTTCGGATTGCACCGGAGGGGGATGCAGCCCCTGAAGCAGCAGGGGATAAGGCTACTGGTAGCGAGTTTTATTCGGCTCTGGGTTGGTAATTTATAGTCGAAGGCAGAAGGAAAATGGCAGAAGGCAGAAGTCCGAGGAACTCATAGTAACGCTTTGGGCGATCTAAAATGTCCTAACCGTCTTGGCGGTTGCTATATGTAATAGTGTTCGATCGATCGACTGCAATTGCGATCGAACCGATCATCGATTCCGCACCGCTTTCACCAGCGACTGACAGCCCCGCAGGAAGACGGCAACATCCACCCCAAGCCCGATGTACTGAACTCCCGCATCAATCCACTGCTTGGCAATTTCGGGGTGTTCGACAAAAGTTCCTGCAGCTTTGCCTGCATTGCGGATGGTTTGCACGGCTTCTTGCATCATTTTGGTGACTCGCGGGTCGCGGACTTGGCCGGGAATCCCCAGAGATTGCGAAAGGTCGTAGGGACCGAGAAAAATTACGTCAACGTGCGGTACGGTAACAATTTCTGCGAGATTGTCGATGCCGATTTTGCCTTCGACGTGAATCACCACTAAAGATTCTTCGTTGAGTTTGTTGGTAATATCTGTGCCTGCTGCAGTGTAACGTCCGGCCCGGGTGGCGAAGGAAAGGCCGCGCGCGCCCAAGGGGCTGTATTTAGAGCTTTTAACGGCCATTTCTGCATCGATTTTGCTTTCTATTTGCGGTATTTGAACTCCGGCGCTGCCGATATCTAGAGCTCGCTGAATTTGCGGCCCGTCGTTTTTGCGGACGCGAACGACCGGCGCAATTCCCGCGCAATCGGCGGCGCGACACAAGTCTTCGGCTGCTAGCGGATGCAAGGGGCCGTGTTCCATATCGATAACTGCAAAATCAAATCCGGCGTGACCGCAGATTTCGATAAATGCTGGATAGCTGCAGTTCATAAATAAGCCGAGAACTGTTTCGCCTTGCTGGAGTTTTTGTTTGAGTTGGTTTTGAGGCATGAATTAAAGAGAGTTGACAGTTGACAGTTGACAGTTGACAGTTGACGGTTGACAGTTGGTAATTGGTAATTGGTAATTGGTAATCGGTAATATCACGTCCTACCGGTTGACCGCGATCGCGATCCCTTCATAACAATATTTTCAGAGTTTTTTATTAAGGGTAATCGACCGGACATGATATAAGTGGTGATTCTCCCGATCGCGCGATCTTCCAATCCCATAATCTCCCAATCTCCCAATCCTACAATCTAAAATCTAAAATCTAAAATCCCCCAATTTCCCAATCCTACAATCTAAAATCGATTATTGTAACATTGTTAATTAAAGAATCTTGCAAAAAAGTCTTTGCTTTTTTTTGCTTCTATTTTAAAACCAAACAGGCACAACGCCCATCCAAAAATACACATTCCAAAAAGCGGTAGAAAAATTGCTCCTACCGATCGATCGACCGACCAAGCTAATAAGGCTAATACCCCAATACTCCCTGGCGTCCACAGCCAAAAAATCATAAATACCATCACAACCATATTTAAATTCATGTTAATTTTTACGTAACAGCCGGATGGTTGCGGGTGGATTTCCCCTGTAATAATAGGTAAAAACGAATTTCTGTAATTGATATTGCGGCGGAGCTTGAAAGTGTTGCCTGTAATTGTTCCCCCGTAAGGTTTATGAGATTTTTGGAACCGCAGCGGCATTCTCCAAGTTTTGGGAGGCTCGACAATTTCATCCAACTTTTGCAAGACTTCCGGAAAAGTTAAATTTGTGGTAATTGCTAAACTCTCAAAAGGTAGTAAAAATCTGTAAAATTTGATGAGGCTGTTCATGGGGTTAATCCTGACCTAGCTGCAAGCAGATTTACGGGCATCGAAATCTCAAATCTCAAATCTCAAATCGCCTGACTGCACCCACAATCCCAGTATATTAGAAAATAAACATTGGGACGCTGCAAGTGTCTTTACCGATCGCCAAATTCAAGCGACAATCTCCGATGAAACTTCCGAAACAGATATTTTGCCTCAAAGCTCGATCGCTCGCCACCCTCACCCTCGGTATAATTGGTTTGCTATCGAGCATTTCGCCAGCCTTTGCCGCGCCTCCTCGCAATCCCGACAAAGAGGAAACTTGCGACATTCTCGTAGCAGGTGGCGGGCTGGCGGGTGCAGCTACCGCCTACGAAGGTTTGCTGGCCGGTCGCACTGTTTGCGTTACCGAAATTACTGACTGGGTAGGCGGCCAAATTTCCGCTCAAGGAACCTCCGCCCTCGACGAAAGAGATACTCAACGATCTCGCTTATTCTTCCCCCGCGGCTATCTGGAATTGCGACGCAGAATCGAGGAACATTACGGTCGTTTAAATCCCGGCGGCTGTTGGGTTAGCTATTCCTGTTTCATGCCTTACAACGGTCACAAACTGTTATTTGAAATGTTGCAATCGGCTGCTAGCAGAGGAAACGGCACTCTTAAATGGTATCCGAATACTGTTATTAAAGAACTGGCAATTACTCCGGCTGTAGCGGCAAATGCGACAGGAGGGCAGCAAATTAAAAGTGCGATCGCCATCCAACACAAACCAGCAGCAAATACCCCGCCAATCAACACCGAAACTCTTTCTCAAGTTATCGAAGATGCCTATCGCTACGAAAATTCTGCGCGATTTAATAAAACTATTATTCGCTTTATTCCTAAATCTTCGACCCCCCCTAACCCCCCCTTAGTAAGGGGGGGGACAGGAGGTTCTCCCCCTCTACAAGGGGCGGCTAAGGGTATCAACTGGTACGTCGTTGATGCCACTGAAACAGGCGAATTAATCGGACTCGCCGACGTTCCCTACCGCCTGGGAATTGACCCGCGATCGCCCTTGGAACCTTCTTCAGCCAGCCCTAACGGCGATCCTTACTGCACTCAAGGTTTTACCTACACGTTTGCAATGGAAGCAACGAAGGAACCGCAACAGCATCAAGTGCCATCTTTCTACCAGCAATACGCGCCTTACTACAGTTACGAATTGCCGCGATTGGCTAGCTTTCCCCTAGTTTTCAGCTACCGCCAAATTAGAACAATGAGACCGGATGAAAGACGACCTTCCGACCCGAAGAAATTCCCGATTTATCCGGGGGATATTTCCATGCAAAACTGGACTTGGGGCAATGACTACCGCCCCGGTACGGAACGGGATAATTTAATTTTTACTCGGGAACAGTTGCAAGCCTCTGGTCAACTGCAACCGGGCGGCTGGATGGGCGGTTTGCGAACCGAAACTTTGCGCCGGGGCGAAGAACACGCTAAGGGATATTTCTACTGGCTGGTAACGGGAACTACAGATTCGCAATTGGGAAATAATGTGAAAAAACCTTATCCTAACAATCGATTTTTAAGCGGCTTGAATTCGCCGATGGGAACGGTTCACGGACTTTCTAAATATCCTTATATGCGGGAAGGAAGGCGAATTATCGGGCGGCCGAGTTTCAATCACCCTCAAGGGTTTATGGTGTGGGAAATCGATATGTCTCGGAATAATTTTCGGACTGATTTTTACCGCCAGAATTTGTCGGAACAAGAGTATCGGAATATGTGGCTGGCTTTGGGTGGCTTGAATGCGCCGGCTTTGGCCGTGGGAGCTCAATCGGTGGAGGATACAAAGGCTCGATCGCGCGCTACAATTTATCCTGATTCTGTTGGTATCGGTCATTACGCGATCGACTTTCACCCCTGCATGGCTAACAGCCCGCCGGAAGCACCGGGAAATACCGAACGCGAAGGTACTCGCAAAGGTCAAGGACAAGCTTATCCGTTCCAAATTCCGCTGCGGGCGATGATTCCGCAGAAGATTGACAATATGTTGGTGGCGGGTAAAAGTATTGCGACGAGTCACACGGCTGCTGCTGCTTATCGAGTGCATTCTTTTGAATGGTCTGCTGGGGCGGCGGCGGGAATTACGGCGGTTTTTGCATTAGAAAATAATCTCGTTCCTTACGAATTGGTCGATGAATTGCCGTCTCGCGAACCGAACTTGGAAGCTTTGCAATTGCGCTTGCAGGAAAGTGCCAATCCGATCGCATTTCCGGGTACTTCTATTTTCAACAGCAATTGGGCAAATTGGAAGTAGCCATCAGTCATTAGTCAGTAGGGGCGGTGCCCCCGTGCCCGCCCTCATTAGTCATTAGTCATTAGTCATTAGTCATCAGTCATCAGTCATTAGTCATTAGTCATTAGTTAGAGTAGAGTGCGTCGCTGAGATAATTCTTTGGCTTTTGCCAAAATTCAAGAGCGACGCATTTTACCATTAGTTAGATCGAGTCCTCTCGATTACCAGTAATAAAATAAGGTTCGTAGTGCGGACTTCAGTCCGCTCTTCTCGAACTGAAGTCCGCACGCTCGATCTATCCAATCGCGGTCAACAGATCGGATATGATATTATTAGTTTAAGTTAGAACCAACAAACCGATAAAGATGGAGAAGTGCTGATGATTCAGATCGATCGGTCAAATACCGCCATCGTTGGACTGGATTTGTATACAGTCACTAGCAAACGTTTGTTTCGCTTTCCGCATCTCTTTCTGTCGGCACGGGTTCTATAACTTTGCTATAGAATCTGTTTAAATATGCTAAAATTACCAACAATAGCTCCGAATCGCGGTAAAATTAGTCCGCAAACATTATGTCGGAAACATTAATTGACAAAGAAATTGACGAAGAAATTGACAGAGATCTGCCTCCCGCATTTCCAGACCACACGCAACTCCCAGAGTCTGACGGTACTTTCGTGAAAAATTTTCAGGAGCATCCTCAAAGTATAATTCTGACCGATTCGATCGGACCTATCTTGCAACAGAAACATCCCGACGGACGCTACTGCATCGGTCAAGATAGCGGTATTTATTGGCGCGAAACCGAGCCGCCGGAAGAAGGGGCAGAGGCACCCGATTGGTTTTACGTACCGAACGTTTCAGCACGCCCGGAACAAGGAAAATACCGCCGCTCTTACGTGCTGTGGCGGGAACTCCTGGCACCTTTAATTGCTTTGGAATTTGCTAGCGGTAACGGTAGGGAAGAACGGGATGCAACTCCTCTAGAAATAACCGATACAGGAGAAGTGCAAAAACCCGGTAAGTTTTGGGTTTACGAGCAAATCGTTCGCATTCCTTACTACGGAATTTATGAAATTAAAAATGATAAGTTAGAAGTCTATCATTTGAGAGATTTAACTTATCAAAAATGGCACCCAACCAACGGGGTCACTATCCAATTGACCCCTTAGGAGTTGAGTTGGGACTGTGGCAGGGCAGCTATCAAAATCAAACGCAAGTTTGGTTGCGGTGGTGGGATAGTGAGGGTAATTTGTTATTAACCGGCGACGAAAGAGCTGAGCTTGAAAAACTCAGAACGGAACAAGAACGTCAGCGTGCCGAACAGGAATCTCAAAGAGCCGAACTCGAACGCCAGCGCGCCGAACAGGAATCTCAAAAAGCCGAACTCGAACGCCAGCGCGCTGAAATGGCCGAACGAAAAGCGGCGCAACTTGTAGCGCGACTGCGAGCAATGGGTATCGATCCCGAGGCAGATGATTTTGATGCAGGTGATAGTTAGTTGAATCGCAATATTAATTTAGAGACAATTGCTGTGTCCTTGCCCATCTACGTTCGATCGAAATGAATCTCGCAAAATGAATTTCACAAAATGAATCTCGCAAAATAACTTTAAGTGGACTCTAGCGGAGCCATTGTCAGACCGGCGCGGCTTAACTGCATATGATAGAGTTCTGCTTGTTCTTGCGGGCCTACCCACACGGTAGCTTGCCCTTCGTGGTGAACTTGGTTGGTGAGCTTCCACGCCCGATCGCTCGTCATTCCGGGAATGTATTTTACCAAACATTCAGCTACGTGCTGAAAGGTGTTGAAATCGTCGTTGAGAACAATCACCCGATAATTGGGATAAGGCTTGCGGGTAACTTGACTCGACCGATCGGGAGCTATGGTTGGTGAAGAGGTCATCGCGCGAACAGCCACTGAAACTACAAATTGTAAAAGAGTTACCAATTCCACTATAACACAATTTCACAATTTTTTAACAGCTACTGGGAATTTCGATCGGCTGCCAGGTTGACGATCGAACCCTACTCTGGCACTGTAGCGCGCGACTCAGATGGCGGGTACTGGCTGGGGCGATCGCAGTTTTCGCCCCAGGGGTGCCAGTCCGATCGTAGTTGAGATTCTTTTTGGAAGACATCTAATGTTGAGTTTCTCTGCGTTCAACCCAACCTACTTTTTCTGCGAACTGTTTCGATCGTGCATTTAGCTAATAGGATATCAGACTAAAGTTAACTCTCGATCGACTTGCGAACTATCGCTTGTAGAATAAGCTTGCAGCAAAAGCTGCTTCAAATCTGCAATCAGCGGATAGCGAGGATTCGCCCCCGTACATTGATCGTCAAAAGCGCGCTCCGCCATATCTTCTACCCGAGCAAAAAAGAAATCATCGCTCATTCCCTGACCGGCAATTGCTTCCTGAATCGTGCTGGGAATATCTACTTGACGCTTCAATTCTTCCACGGCGGCAATCAATTTTTCAACTTTTTCCTCTTCAGTATCGCCGCCCAAATTCAGATAATCGGCAATGCGAGCGTAGCGCCACTTGCTGTTAGGATATTTGTTCTGAGAAAAAATCGCTTGTTTGAACGGAACATCCGTAGCATTGTAGCGAATTACGTGGGAAATCATCAGCGCGTTTGCCAAACCGTGAGGTACGTGGCAAGTCGCGCCTAATTGGTGGGCGATCGAGTGACAAACTCCCAGAAAAGCATTCGCAAATGCCATACCCGCGATCGTGGCGGCATAATGTACTTTTTCCCGCGCTTTCGGATCGCCAGCACCATTTTTGTAAGCGCTGGGTAAGTATTTAAACAGCAGTCGAATTGCTTCTAAAGCTAAACCGTTGGTATACTCGGAAGCTAACACCGAAACGTAAGCTTCTAAAGCGTGAGTTAGCGCGTCAATTCCGCCGTAAGCTGTCAGTTTCTTCGGCATATGCAGCGTAAGTTCTGGATCGACGATCGCCATATTTGGAGTCAAAGCGTAATCGGCCAGCGGATATTTAAATCCCGATCGCTCGTCGGTAACAACTGCAAAAGGCGTGACTTCCGAACCCGTTCCTGAAGTAGTCGGAATTGCCACCATCATTGCTTTTGCTCCCAAAGGCGGCAGTTCGTATACCCGCTTGCGAATATCCATAAACCGCATCGCCAATCCTTCAAACTCAATTTCTGGATGTTCGTACATCAGCCACATTACTTTAGCAGCATCCATCGGCGAACCGCCACCAAAAGCAATAATTACATCGGGATGAAAGCTGTTGCAAATTTCCAAACCTTTGTGCACTGTAGCTAGGGAAGGATCGGGTTCTACATCGTAAAATGTATAGTGAGCGATGCCGATTTCTTCCAAACTATCCGTGACTTCCCGAATCAATCCCAACTCAAACAAAGGTTTGTCCGTCACGATTAAGGCGCGCCCTTTTCCTGCCAAATCCCTCAAAGCTACAGGCAGACAACCAGACTTAAAATAAATCTTGGGAGGGATGCGGAACCACAGCATATTTTCGCGCCGTTCTGCTACTGTTTTGATATTAAGCAAGTGGTGCGGTGTCACGTTTTCCGAAATTGAATTATCGCCCCAGCTACCGCAGCCGAGTGTGAGGGAGGGATCGAGGCGGAAGTTGTACAAATCGCCGATCGCGCCTTGAGAAGAAGGGGTATTAATCAACACCCGCGAAGTCTCTAATTTGCTTTCAAAATAGCGGATGTGGCTTTGATTGTGGGGGGCTGTGTAGAGTACGGAAGTATGTCCGTGGCCGCCAAAAATTACCAACGCTGCGGCTTTTGCTACGGCGTCAGCAAAGTCATTGGCGCGGTACATTGCCAGGATCGGCGACAGTTTTTCGCAAGCAAATGGTTCTTCTTTGCCGATGGTCTCTACTTCTCCAATTAAAACCCTAGTATTTGCCGGCACTGAAAAACCTGCAATTTCTGCTACTTTTTGCACGGATTGTCCGACTATTTCGGCATTCAAGCGACCGTCAATTAAGATTACCTGCCGCACTTTTTCCCGTTCTTCGGGATTGAGGAAATAAGCACCGCGCTTGATAAATTCCAGTTGCACTGCATCGTACACTTCACTGACAACAATTACCGATTGTTCCGAAGCGCAAATCGTGCCGTTGTCGAAGGTTTTGCTGAGCAAAATCGAGCTGACAGCCATTTGAATGTGGGCGGTTTCATCGATGATGGCGGGGGTATTTCCCGCGCCGACACCGAGGGAGGCGTGTCCTGAAGAATAGGCTGCTTTTACCATTCCCGGCCCGCCAGTTGCCAAGATTAATTTGATATCGTGGTGCTGCATCAATGCTTGGGAAAGCGGCACGGTGGGTTCGTCAATCCAGCCAATAATATCGGGCGGTGCTCCCGCAGCTACCGCGGCATCGAGGACGATTTTTGCTGCTGTTGCGGAACAGGATTTGGCGCGGGGATGGGGGGAAAAAATGATGCCGTTGCGCGTTTTGAGGGCGATTAAAGATTTGAAAACTGTGGTGGAAGTCGGGTTAGTTACGGGTACGATTCCTGCTAGCAATCCCACGGGTTCGGCAATGCGTTCGTAGCCGAAATGCTTGTCGGATTCGATGATGCCGCAAGTCTTGTCGTTTTTGTATTGTTGTAAATCATTTCTGAGGCAAAATGATTTTTGATTGCCTTATCTTCGATGACTCCCATACCCGATTCTTTGACTGCTGCTTTAGCTAGGGGAATGCGGGCGGCATTGGCTGCTAAAGCTGCTTGTTTGAAGATGCGATCGACCTGTTCTTGAGTGTAGCTGGCAAATTCAGCTTGGGCTGCTTTCACTTTTTGAATTAGAACTTCTAATTCATCTAAACTGGTAACTTTCATGGGGTTTTCCTGATATTGTTTTTTTTTCGTAACTTATGAACTTGCGACTCTTTAACGGTGCTGTATGGCACTCCTGCCAATAGTAGATGTGAGATTTGGGATGTGAGATTTTAAATTTTAAATCGCCAATCTCCAATGGCATGATGCACCCTACTAATTGTGCCCGTTGTGTCGGGGACTGTACTTCTTTCTTTACATTCTTTACATCCTTTACATCCGTTACATCCGTTACATCCCGTACATTGCGCGTTGCCGAACTTCCTTATTCCTGCTCAAATTACAGGGTGCTAGATCCGATCGCACTTACTCCGCGGCTGCGAAAAATATCGACTGTTTGTTGCACGAGTTCCGGCGAAGCAGCAGGTGTATCTTGGAGTTGGTAATCGAGTTGAAAATCTTTCCATTTGTATTCTCCCATTTTATGAAATGGCAATACTTCTACTTTTTCCACATTGGTCAAACCGACAATAAAATCCGCTAGTTTTTCTATATTTTCACTGACATCCGTGAGGTGAGGAACTAGAACAAATCGAATCCATGTCGGCTTGCCAATTTCGCTAAGATATTTTGCCATTGCTAAAGTAGGCTCGATCGAAACATTGGTAACTTTGTAATACAGTTCGGGAATGTAGGATTTGATATCTAATAACACTAAATCCGTCATTTCCAAAACAGGTTTAGCAACTTCTAAGGGGCAGAATCCTGACGTATCTAGGGCTGTATGCAAGCCGATTTGATGGCAGCGATCGAAGATTTCCCGCACAAATTCCGGCTGCATCAAAGGTTCGCCGCCGCTGACAGTAACGCCTCCTTTGCGCAAGTAAGATTTGTACTTTTGAATTTGCTCGATTAAATAATCGATGGTTACTTCTTTGCCATCATGAAAATTGCGACAATCAGGATTGTGACAGTAAAGACAGCGTAACGGACAGCCCTGAGTAAAGATGATAAACCGAATTCCCGGACCATCTACAGTACCGAATGTTTCGATAGAATGAATGCGACCAATTTCCGACATTTAATTCACTCTTTTGGGGTTGTATTACCAAAGGATCGATGAGATAATCCCCAATAAATCATCTGCGTTAATTTGCGTTAATCTGTCTTTATCTGCGGTTCCCTTACCCATCGAGTAGTGATACAATCAGCCTCACAACTGCTAAAATTTAGACACGTTCGTGGAAAGTCCGTTTAATCACATCTAATTGCTGTTCGCGGGTAAGCTTGATGAAATTAACTGCATAACCGGAGACGCGAATAGTTAGCTGCGGGTAGTTTTCGGGATGTTCCATCGCATCTAATAATGTTTGCCGATCGAGCGCGTTAACATTCATGTGATGGCCGCCATCTTGGAAGTAGCCGTCTAGCAAACTAACTAGATTGTTGGTTCGATCGTCCTCAATTCTGCCCAAAGCTTCGGGTAGAATTGAAAAGTATTCGAGATGCCATCTTGACAATCTTTGTAAGGCAGTTTTGCGACCGAAGATAATGATGCGATCGCCCCGGAGGCATCTCGCCCGTGCATCGGATTAGCACCGGGAGCAAAAGCTTCCCCAGCTTTGCGTCCGTCCGGCGTGCTGCCAGTTTTTTTGCCGTACACTACGTTAGAGGTAATTGTCAGTACCGATTGAGTCGCTACGGCATCGCGATAGGTTTTGTGTTTGCGAATTTCGTTCATGAAACTTTCCACAAGTTCCACGGCCAAGCTATCAACTCGATCGTCATTGTTGCCGTACTTGGGATATTCGCCTTCCGTCACGTAATCTATTGCTAAACCTCGCTCGTCGCGCAGGACTTTAACTTTGGCGTATTTGATTGCTGAAAGGGAATCCGCCACTACAGAAAGTCCGGCAATTCCGCAGGCCATCGTCCGGTAAACATCGCGATCGTGCAATGCCATTTCCAGCCGTTCGTAGCAGTATTTGTCGTGCATGAAGTGAATGATATTCAGCGTATTGATATAGGTTTTTGCCAACCACGCCATCATTTCTTGAAACCGCGCTCTTACCTCTTCGTAATCGAGATATTCCGACGCAATCGCCGGGAATGGCGGGGCGATTTGTTCGCCGGACTTCTCGTCTTTACCGCCGTTAATTGCATACAGCAATGTTTTTGCCAGGTTAACTCGCGCGCCGAAAAACTGCATTTGCTTGCCAATTCGCATCGCGGAAACGCAGCAGGCGATCGCGCAGTCATCGCCGTATTGTGGACGCATTAAGTCGTCGTTTTCGTACTGGATCGAACTTGTATCGCTGGATATTTTCGCGCAGAATTGTTTGAAGTTTTCCGGCAAGTTTTCCGACCACAAAACCGTGAGGTTTGGTTCCGGTGCCGTACCGAGGTTAGAAAGGGTATGCAGGAATCGGAAACTGTTGCGAGTTACCAATGTCCTGCCGTCATTTCCCATACCGCCGATCGACTCTGTTACCCAAGTCGGATCGCCGGAAAATAGTTGGTTGTAGTCGGGAGTTCGCAAAAATCTTACCATGCGGAGTTTCATCACAAAATGGTCGATCAGTTCTTGCAATTGTGATTCGGAACTCGCGCCGCTTTGCAAATCGCGCTCGAAATAAATGTCCAAAAACGTCGATACGCGACCGAGGGACATCGCTGCCCCATTTTGTTCTTTTACTGCTCCCAAATAGCCAAAATACACCCACTGAACTGCTTCTGTTGCATTGGCTGCGGGCTTGCCAATATCAAAGCCGTAGTTAGCAGCCATTGCTTTCAATTCAAACAATGCCCGAAGTTGCTCGGATAACTCTTCGCGCAAGCGAATTGTTTCCTCATTCATCGCCTCTACTTCGAGGGATTCTTGCTGGTTTTTTTTATCATCAATCAGTCGATCGACTCCGTACAAAGCAACGCGCCGGTAGTCGCCGATAATCCGCCCGCGTCCGTAGGCATCGGGCAAACCCGTGATGATACCGGAATGCCTTGCCAGACGCATTTGGCGGGTGTAAACATCGAATACCCCATCGTTGTGAGTTTTGCGATATTTCGTAAATATCTTTTCAGTTTGCGGGTCGAGTTGATAGCCGTAAGCTTCTAAACCTGCCTTGACTACGCGAATTCCGCCCAAGGGCATAATCGCGCGTTTCAAAGGTCGATCTGTTTGCAAACCTACTATTTTTTCTAAGTCGCGATCGATGTATCCTGCTGCATGGGCGACGATCGATGTGGGGACTTTTGTATCGACATCCAGTATGCCTTGTTCGCGCTCTTGCTTCATTAATTCCAAGACTTGACGCCAAAGCTGCTGGGTTGTTTCTGTGGCTGCTGTGAGAAATTCTCCATTCCCTTCGTAGGGGGTGTAATTCTTTTGAATGAAGTCTCTAACGTCGATTTCTTTTGTCCAATTGCCTTCAGTAAAGCTCTGCCATTCTAACAACATAGCTTGCTTTCACCTTAAATTTTTGTTAGCCATCGAGATTTTGTTTTCCGAATCTCTTTACAGATTATAGTTTTTTTATCCTCGATTAAAATTATACTACCACGGTTTGTTACAAAACTTTATTTTTCGTGTTTTGTCAGAATTAAGTGACAATTAAAATATATAGTATTCTCATATATCTTGTATTTCTGAGTGAGATATGATATACTGAAAAAGTAACATAGATCACAGTTTCACAACTTAAATGCTGTTAACATTAGGTTAAGTGAAAAAACCCCTATGAAAGTTTTTGAAGAAAGTTTGTGAAGTCATCGAGAAGCTGCGGGAAAAAATAGAGAACGCAAGAAAAGACGCAAGAAAAGAGTAGAAAAAAAGTCAAAACAGAGCTGCCAACAATTGAGAGCAAAAACTGAGAGCAAAAACTGAGAGCAAAAATTGAGAGTTCAAATTGAGAGCAAAAATTGAGAGTTCAAATTGAGAGTTCAAATTGAGAGTTCAAATTGAGAGTTCAAATTGACAGGTGATTTTTGTATGGCGGTAATTTTTAGCTGCAACTTTTAGCTGGAACATAGCAAAATCTGGTACATAGCAAGATTAAGCGCGCAACATTAAGCGCCCAAGATTAGAGCAACATTAAGTGCAGGTTAATTCAAGTAGGATATTATGCAGGTAAATTCAATGAATCCAAGCACTGCGAGCGATCCGGCTCACGATATTTGGAAAGAACAGCGCCATCCACTAGATTGGATTTTTCACCCTCAGTCCGTGGCTGTCATCGGTGCCACAGAAAGAGAAGGCAGCGTCGGACGCACGCTGCTGTGGAACTTAATTCAGAATCCTTTTGGCGGGACGGTGTTTCCCGTGAATCCCCAGCGCCACAGCGTCTTGGGGCTGAAATCCTATCCCGATATAGCCAGCGTCCCGGAAACAGTGGATCTGGCAGCGATCGCAACGCCTGCTGCCACTGTTCCCCGAGTAATTCGCGAATGTGTCGCGGCCGGGGTGAAAGCAGCAGTAATTCTTTCGGCTGGTTTCAAAGAAATCGGTCCGGCTGGGGAGGCTTTAGAAAGGGAAGTTCTCAGTGCCGCGCGCCTGGGCGGAATGCGGATTATCGGCCCTAACTGCCTCGGGATCATGAATCCCGTGATGGGACTGAACGTTACGTTTGCCAGCACGATCGCCCGTCCGGGTAATGTCGCCTTTATCAGTCAAAGCGGCGCTCTGTGTACCTCGATTCTCGACTGGAGTTTGGGCGAAAATGTCGGTTTTAGCGGTTTCGTGTCGATTGGCTCCATGCTCGATGTCGGCTGGGGCGATCTGATCGAATATTTCGGAGACGATCCGAACACTCACAGTATCGTTTTATACATGGAATCGATGGGCGACGCTCGATCGTTCCTGTCTGCCGCCCGCTCCGTGGCCCTCGACAAACCGATTATCATTCTGAAAGTAGGGCGTACCGACGCCGCCGCCAAAGCCGCCGCTTCCCACACTGGGGCGCTGACCGGCAGCGATGACGTGCTCAATGCTGCTTTCCGCCGCTGCGGGGCCCTGCGAGTGCATACAATTTCCGATTTGTTCGACATGGCAGAAATCCTCGCCAAGCAACCGCGACCGAAAGGCAACCGATTGTCGATCGTCACTAACGCTGGCGGGCCCGGAGCGATCGCTACCGATGAGCTAATTAGCGGTGGCGGCACCCTGGCAGAGCTCGCGCCCGAGACGAAGCAAAAATTGGATGAGTTTCTGCCCCCGCAGTGGAGTCACCACAACCCGATCGATATTTTGGGCGATGCTAGTTGCGATCGTTACGCCAAAACTCTAGAAGTAGTCGCGCCCGATCCCAACAGCGACGCCTTGCTGGTGATCTTGACTCCCCAAGCCATGACAGATCCTACCGCCACAGCAGAAAAACTCACAGCTTACAACAAACTCGGCAAGCCCTTACTCACAAGCTGGATGGGCGGCGTGGAAATAGCAGAAGCCACAGAACTTCTAAACAAAGCCAAGATTCCCACTTTTCCCTACCCCGATACCGCAGTCAGGTTGTTCAACTATATGTGGCGGTACAGCTACAACCTGCGCGCTATCTACGAAACACCTTTGCTTTCGAGCGATTGCGAAATCGGGGCTGATGCCCGCGCGACTGCTGCCAAAATTTTGAATGCTGCCAGCCAAAGCGGCCGCACTCTGTTAACCGAGTACGAATCAAAACAGTTGCTGGTAGCTTACGGCATTCCCACCGTACCGACAGAAATTGCTGCGACTTGGCCCGAAGCTGTGGAAATTGCCGATCGCCTTGGCTATCCAGTGGTACTTAAATTGCATTCTGAGACGATTACCCACAAAACCGACGTGGGAGGCGTCCAGCTCAATTTAAGCAATGATAGCGCTGTAGTTAGTGCCTTTGGAGAGATCGCCGAGCGGGTGCGGGCGATCGATCCTGCTGCGTTTCTCGGCGTTACCGTGCAGCCGATGGTGAAGTTGGAGGGCTACGAACTAATTTTGGGCAGCAGTATCGATCCGCAATTCGGGCCGGTGATGTTGTTTGGTACCGGCGGGCAATTAGTTGAAGTTTTTCAAGATCGATCGATTGCAATTCCGCCTTTAAATACTACCCTGGCGCGCCGGATGATGGAGCAAACGCGCATCTATAAAGCTTTGCAAGGAGTGCGGGGGCGCAAGCCAATTGACTTGGGAAAACTCGAACAATTATTAGTTCGTTTCAGTCAATTAATTGTCGAGCAACCTCAGATTTCCGAGATCGATATCAATCCGCTGTTGGTATCTCCAGAAGGCGCGATCGCCCTTGACGCGCGCGTTGTTCTCCACGCCGAGGAAAAAGTTATTTCACCTGCGATTCGCCCCTATCCAGTGCAATACTTTCAAGAATGGCAAAACCTCCAAGGCGATCTCTTAACAATCCGTCCGATTCGCCCGGAAGATGAGCCTTTAATGGTACATTTTCACGAAGAACTTTCAGAAGAAAGCGTGTATTTGCGCTACGCGCACGCGATCAAGTTAAAACACCGCACCTCTCACGAACGTTTAGCGCGAATTTGTTTTATCGACTACGATCGGGAAATGCTGTTAGTGGCCGATCGCCAAGATCCGGAAACAGGGGAACACCGGATTGTGGGAGTAGCTCGCATCAGCAAAATTCACGGTACAAACGAAGGTGAATTTGCCTTAATTGTGAGCGATCGCTACCAGCATCGCGGTTTGGGAACTGAATTATTGAAGCGGCTGCTGCAAATTGGCAAGGAAGAGAAATTAAGCGCGATCGTCGGCTACATTCTTAATAGCAATCACCAGATGCAGAGCCTCTGTAAAAAACTGGGATTTGAGCTGCAACCAGATTTGGACGAAGGAATGTTGAAGGCTATTTTTGTCTGCTGATCGAGTCTCAAACGCAGGCATTCTAAGTTTGGGGTGCGCGCCCTAAAGGTGTATCAATGATGCGATCGCTCTTGGAAAACGGGCGATCGTACTTGCTGAATTTGTTCGTATTTTTGAGATGGAAATAGTGCGATCGGCAAACCACTGGTCCAACCGGGAAAATCCCGATCTGTAGGGTGCGTCGCCACCAACTTTTCAATGAATATCGAATAACTTGAAAGTGACGCACCTTACTGTTTGACTACTCGCGATCGATTTTCGCATATTGTCTCACTACGGGCGATAAACTAAAAAGCGATCGATCGCCCGCTTCTAATTTTTCGATTAATCCTCTCCTTCCCAAAGATTGCAGCGCGTCGAACAGTTCTGGGGGCGATATTTGCACTTTTTCTATAATTTGAGAAATAGCAACAGCATCGATTTCATTGGCGATGCAGCACATAACCTGTTTCTCTAATTCTGACAGGCGATCGAACTGCTGCTGCAATATAGCTTTCAATTCTTCTCCCAAGAACAGCATATCATACTTTAAGAACTCCGCCACTCGGCTGCTAAATAATTCTTGAATTGCGAATGCAACTATTTTTAACCACAGCGGATTGCCTCGGTAAGTATTAATCAAACATTCCCATTTGTCTTCATCAAGCAAACCTTTTTCTCTGAGGATTTCGCTTGCTGCTGCACCTAAACCGCCGACTTGCAAGCTGTGACAGCGGCTGTTTTCCCTGCTTAAGGCGACAATTTCTCTAGGCGGTTCCCAGCTATTGAGGATTAAACAACTGTTGTGGCAAGTTTCGCCGATAAGTTTGAATAGGGTACAGTAGTTTTGATATTCAGGTCGATAATTTCCAGCTATTTGTCCGCTGCTGAGGATTGTTTGCACGTCATCTAGGATGATGAGACAGCGGTGCGATCTCACTTTTTCCATTAGCAGCGATAGCAGTTCATCGGTACTGGCTGGCAATTCGGTTTCTGGGAGATTGGATAAAAATTTAATTAAGCTTTTTAGGGTTGTTTGGAGAGTTGGGGATGTGCCGAGACTCCGCCAAATTACAAATTCAAATTGATGCTGAACTTGCGGGAGGAGGTGAAGTGCGAGATTGGTTTTTCCAATCCCGCTGATGCCTAATATTGCGACGGTGCGACAGCGTTCTTGTATGATCCACTGTTGTAGGGTGGCGAGTTCGGATGTGCGATCGTAAAAGGATGAAGCGATATCTGGTGCATCTCTTAAATCTTGGCGGATTGGGGATTTGGTGGTTTCTGAGGGAGAGGGCGATCGGTCTTTTGGAGTTTTTGGAGAATGTGAAGTGTCTCCACAGACATTGACGCTACCAATTTGTACAGAGTTTTTCTCAACAGTTGATGAAACGATAGAGATATGTAATCTTTTGAGTGTAGATTTAAAATTAGATTTATTAACTGGTTCACCTAAAGCCTCTGAAAGTAGCTGCCATATTTCTGAGGCGACTTTTTTAACGTGTTCCTCAGTACAGTTACAAGTGGTCGCTATCTCCCCGTATTTTTGACTGGACCAAACACCAGTTAGTATGGTTTCCTGCAAGCTACTTAAGTGTTTGCCAGTTTTGGTAAACGCTAAGTCGTCCGCCAACTTTAAAACCTGTTGAATGTCCATAGGTTGGATAGATGTAGACTTTTTAACGATTATCCGACTTTTTCCCACTTTTTGCAACCTTTTGGTACTAAATCTTATCTTGTTATTGTTTTTGACAGCAATATTTTAATTTTTAACTCCCTACCAAATACTACTTTTTTAAATTGACAGATCCTAGAAATAATATCAAAATAAGTAGATAAGCGAGAAGGACTATAACTATATTAATTAAGAGGCAGCCAAACATGGTAATCGTTCAACTGATTTCAGCAAAAACTGGAGAACCTATCAAAGGCAAAAGAGTTTCCGTTGGTAATAACGATTTATTAAGTCTGGGAGTTACAGATCGTCAAGCCACAAACAATAGGGGAGAAGTTGAATTTCCCAAGATTAAGCCCTGTAATAGTGGCACTATTTATATTGATGGCAATAGTGTTTATAAAGGTAAGATAGAGGGTTTCCAGAGAATATATCTTTAAATAAAGTTTTGATTTTTTATTTGGAGGCAATACAGATGAATGAATCTTCCCGCAAACTCAAAAAGAAATACTTGATTACCTGGACAATTATAGGAGTTATTGTCGGATTTCTAATTTCCTTAGGAGTGGTGTTTCAAGCGGGGGCTGCTTTTGGGACTGCAATAATGGCAACGCTGATTGGTGGACCAGGTGCCATGTTTGTTTTCGCAGGGATAGGATTTTTTATTGAGGGATTAACTAAATATAATTGGCGGTTTGGAGAAATTGAACACCAAGCTTGGATTTGGCACATTTACCCAATATTCGCAACTTTTCTGTTGGTAATTGGTATAACTTCAGTTGGCCTCTCAATAATGACACTGGGTAAATTTCGTTGGTGATATCGATCGAACACGAAAAACAATAGCCAAAGCGATCGCCCCTATCTTCCTGCTGCAAAATTTCTTTGCTATCAATAGCTTGAGAAGAGGCGATCGCTCGTATATTAATTTATTGTGGCAATCGGATATTTAATACCGATATCAATAGTACTGCCAAAATAACCGACAGGGAGCGATCGAACCACATCTCTACTAAACTCAAGCTAAAAATTTGAAAACTTAGGACTTCTAAAAGATGGGAATTCTTTTAATTTTGCTGCCCTCCCGGCCCTTTCGGTGGCGCTTTATAAGTAACTACTAATTCTCTAATTACTGCTATTCTCTATCTTCCTGCTTCAGCGTTATAACAAGTGCAATTGTCCTTGCTTTCCTAAAGTGCGATCGCCTCAAATTACTCTCTACAGATTGCTTAAAAAATCTTCCACTGAAATTCCAGCCTGATTGAGAATGCTTCCCAAAGTCCCAACAGCCAAAGTTTTTCGCTGTACCGGTACAACACAGCCTACTTCGATCGTCCTTTGCGGATTTTCTGGATCGATTGCGGGTATTTGTTTCTTCAAAATAACGTGACTTCCCCGCTGGCGAACCCGGACAAACCCTAAGCGTTCTAAAGCACTGATAGTTTCTGCACTACTAACTCTGGGAAGTCTAGGCACTTAACACCTCAAATGTTGTTAGTAAACGCGGGGAAGTTTTAGGTAAAGGGAATTCTTCTAAATAGAGTTCTGTTGCTTCTTTCAGATTGGCGATCGCTTCTTCAATTGTTTCTCCCTGACTGGCAGTTCCCACTTCAGGACATTCTGCCACGTAAACATCTTCTTCCCAATAAACAATTGCTGTAAAAATACGAGGCATATTTTTGGCAATACTTACTTAGTTTTCAGTCTACTTTTTATTTTAGCACATCTGTCGATCGCACTCTATTTGTTAAGTGCGATCGGGATTGCCTTCTTCATACACCATTAAATCCCCCGGTTGACAGTTTAGTGCTTTGCACAAAGCATCGAGAGTTGCTTCATCAATTCTCGTCAATCGGCGGCGGGTTTTGATTTTAGAAACAGATGTTGGGTGCATCCCAACTAAAGCAGCTAACTCTTTGTTGCTGATATTGCGCTCGGCCATTACAACTGCCAATTTCCAACGGATCACTCTTGATGCTCAACTACTAGGCAGGACTTTGCAAGCTGATATTAGCATCCCGCAACCTTCACTCACACTTGTTTTGTCGCAACGGCAATATTTATTGTCGTACCGCTTGACGTGCAGCAGCAGACAAACTATACTCAGGATGTACCAACGGACAAGCGATCGCCCCTTTGCCTCGAAAACTCAAGGGCGATCGCTATCCGACTATTGTGTAGTTAAAACTCATGATATCACAGCCAAAATCCGTTCCCGAACTCCTGCGGGAAGAAATTCCCAATGCACCCACAGGCAAACAACCGATCCGATTGTTGATTTGCGGGATTCCCAAAGGAGTAGAAAGCATCATCAACCTGCTGCAGGTTTTAGGTTTTGCAGAAGTTGGCGAGTGGAGTCCGCCTTTACCGTCCCCAATTGCGGGTGAAATTATGCGGATTTTAACCCGTTACTGGAAAGAGTAATTTTTGAGGGCGATCGCTCTTACTTTAGTAAAATATCTAAGAGCGATCGCCCTTGCTGCAGTGAAGTGCGATCGCTCTTTATCTCTTTAGCCTAAAGTTAACAATCCTGCCCCAAAATTCACCGCCAACGGCAACATTTTCAACCATTGCAAACCCAAAATCGACTCAGGAATTCCGGAGCGTGCCAAAACGGGAATTACATATTCCTGCCCATCCACTACAACTCTTCCCTCATAGATATCAAAATACTCCTCACCCCGCGCCGTTTGCATAACTCGTTCGCTTTCAGTCATTAACCACCCCAAACTCATACAATCTTGAGTATCCAGGGCTAACCAACCAGTGGTAAATCCAGTATCTAATAACACTTCAACGGGAAATCTTTCCCCATCAGCCGCAACTAAATCAATTTCAAACAATAACTCTCCTGCTTCCCCAAACCAGCCATCCATCATAAAGTGCCGCAAGCCCCAGTCTCATTGATGCGGTGAATGCCGATCGTCCCTTTTGGGTACTTTGCACGAGCTTTCCGAATAGCAGTTTCTTCATCTGGATCTATGAAATAGTCCCCACTGTTTGGTTCAATAATCATAAACCAGTTGTAATGCTTATCTATTAGTTCAAGACTGACTCTTTTAAAAACCTCTCGATAGCGCTGGTAGCGGATCTTTTTTTCAGCTTCCCGTCTAGCTAATTCCTCTGGCGGTATCGCAAACTCTGGAAATAATCTACCCCGACGGCGCGGGCGAATTGATGCGGTTTGAGTCATCGCTCTAATTCCCCATTCAACTATCTGCAAGTATATTTTAATTATATCGATCGCCGAAAAGTTCTATCTGATTTTAAAGTTTAGATTTGCGATCGCGAATCAATCATTTTGCAGGTTTAAATACTGCGATGCTGTTTGCATTTGAACGCTTGCAGTTGAACCCCAAGACACTGAAGCACAACTGCAAACTTTAACACTGAATTAAAAGGGAATCGGATCGTAATCGGGATTTTCCGGCTCGTCAGAGGAACTTGAAGATCGATCGGACTCGTAATTCAAAGGTTGAGCGTTCCACTCAGAATTAGATGTGCGATTAGCGGGGGCGGTGGCGCTGTTAGAACTGCGGCCGCGGGAATTCATGGGAACCACATTGCTGGGCGCGGCAGTCGGTGCTGCAGCGCGATTTTGAGGCGGTTCGGAGGCAGAAACAGAGCCGATCGAATCAGCGCCGAGAGGGTAAATTCTTTGCACTGTCAGTTCGGCGCGCTTTTCTTTGACACCATCTCTTTCGATCGTATTCATGCCCAGTCTACCCTCAATAATCACGCGATCGCCCTCGCGATATTTATCGTGAATATCTTGAGCCAAATTCCCCCATCCGATCGCCTTCAAATGTTCTGGCGGATCTTCAGGTCTCGGGCCTGGAAACTGCACCAGCATCTCAGCGATTTGCAGTTGATTGTCAGGAGTATAACGGAGTTGCGGTGGTTGGATTATTTCCGCCATTAAAATGCAGCTATTCATCAGTTGATAGTTGATAGTTGACAGTTGACAGTTGTTTGGGAGTAGGCGCGATGCGCTCGCCCTGAGTTTTGAGTTTTGAATTAAGAACAGTCTTTAACTCAAAACTCAAAACTCAAAATTTAAAACTCAAAATTACCCATTAACTAATTTGTTTTGTCGGATTTCAGCCTCAGTTTGACTGACAAAATCGTGAACGAGGGCGCGATACTCTTTTAAAGTTTCCGATACCCAATCTCGATCGTTGCTGTTGGCGAAGATATGCACGGTCGGTTCGCTAGCATCGGGCAAAACTAAGACCCAATTGTCGTCGCCGTAATTAAAAATCTTCACTCCATCTAATAATTCTAAACGATCGGGGGAATGAGATTCGACTAAATACCGCATCAGCGAACCTTTGACCGTCCAAGGACAGCGGACGCTGTAACTGCGGTGGGTAACGCGAGGAAGTTCGGCCTTGATCTGTCCGAGCGATCGCTCTTGAACAGTCATCATTTCTATCACTTTAGCAATGCAGAACATTCCGTCAAATCCCGGATGCAACTGCGGGAAAATAAAACCCATATTGCCGCTGCCACCCAAAACCACATTACTATTTTTGTGAGCCGCTTCCATCAAAGCAGTGGGATTCGCCTTAGTACGGATTACTTTGCTGTGATAGCGGCGGGCGATTTCCTCCACCGCAGAAGAGGCATGAACCGGTACTACCACTGTACCTCTAGGGTGAGAAGTCAGCATCAAATTTACCATCAGCGCCGTCAGCATTTCCCCTCGAATAGCGATTCCCGATTCATCTACCAAAATCAGTTGTTCGCCATTCGCCGACACCTGCACTCCAAAATTAGCACTGAGTGCTTTCACCACGCGACCGAGTTGGTCGAGCAAATATTCCCGTTCGCCGTTGCTCAAAGAATTCTGTTTGAGACTGGCATTAAGTACCACCGCATCGCAGCCGAACTTAGCCAAAACTTGCGGCAGAAACGCTCCGGAAACCGCATAAACGTAATCTATTACCACCTTAGAATTGCTGTAGCGAATTGCCTCAATATTCATCTGCCGCTCAAAGGTGCGACTGTAAACCTCGTGAGCTTGAGTAAAGTAAGACATCTCCCCTATTTCCGGAATCAAAGCGCGCCGCAAATCTTCCTTAAAATAAGCGCCCTCGATTTTTTTCTCGGCCGCTTTAGTAATATTGATGCCTTTGATATCGTAGAATTCAATTAAAATGTAATCGGATCGATCGGGCGAAATGCGGACGTGAATTCCGCCTGCAATTGAGATTGTAGATGCAACGGTGCGGGCGATCGGAATTGCCGTTGCTTCCAAATTGACCACGCTAATTCCCACCGACATCAAACCCGCAATCAACGACCGAGAAACCATCCGCGAAATACTCCGCTGGTCCCGAGAAACGGATACCGCAGACCCCGGTTTTAAAGTCGAACCGTAAGCAGCACCCAATTTCACCGCAAATTCTGGGGTAATATCCACATTAGCCAGTCCCTCAACGCCGCGCTGACCGAACAAATTCCGCTTGGCTTGTTCTCCCCAAATTAGATTGTGATTGAGTACCGCACCGGATTCAATCTTTTTGCTCGGCCACACGCGCACGCTAGGTCCGACTTGGGCTTCTTCTCCCACCGCTGAGAGGGAACCGACAACAGCACCTTCGAGTACGTGAGCCCGCCTGTCTACGCGAGTGCTCCGACAAATTACGCAGGCCCTGAGATGAACATCTTCGCCGATAATTGCCCCGTTCCAGATGATGGGACGCTTGAGGTTGGCGTCAGCCCCGACGGTCACGTTATCTCCGATAATGCTACCGCCATCAATTTTAACTCTGGCTCCGATATGGCAATTGTTGCCGATTAGTGCGGGTACTTCCACGCTGGCGGAATCGTCAATAAAAGTATTCTGACCCACCCAGAGCCCCGGTCGCACCTCATCGTAGCAGCTCAAATCCAGTTTGATTTTGCCCCGCAGCGCGTCGTACTGAGCTTCGCGGTAGACATCTAGTTGGCCGACATCGCACCAGTAGCCCTCGGCGATGTAGCCGTACATCGGTTCGCCTTTTTCCAGCAGCAGGGGAAACAAATCTTTTGAGAAGTCGGACTCTCGATCGGCCGGTAAATAATCCAATACTTCGGGTTCTAAAATGTAAGTGCCGGTATTGACCGTATCGGAAAAAATTTCACTGGTGGAGGGCTTTTCCAGAAAGCGGTTGATGCGTTGATTTTCGTCTGTAATTACGACGCCGAATTCCATCGGGTCGGGAACCCGAGTTAACACTAACGTAGCTTTAGACTGCTTGCTGCGGTGAAATTTAATCGCTGCGGTCAAGTCGAAATTCGTGATGCTGTCGCCGCTGATGACTAAAAAAGTTCGATCGAGCAGTTCAGCTATATTTTTAACGCAACCTGCTGTACCTAGCGGTTGGTCTTCCTCCACAGCGTAGGTCATTTGGACGCCAAAGTCTGCCCCGTCGCCAAAATGTTCGCGCATGACATCGGGAAGGTAGTGCAGCGTGGCAATAATTTCCTTAATTTGATGGTCCCGAAGCAAATTGATGATGTGTTCGGCAATCGGGCGGTTGAGAATGGGCACCATCGGTTTGGGCAAATCGCAGGTTAAGGGTCTGAGCCTCGTTCCCGACCCCCCAGCCATCAGCACTGCACGCATAAGCTCCTCCTTGCTTAACAAAGCACTCCTGGTTATTTGTAGCTCAAACCCAATTCAGCTAAAAGCTCTTAATTATTAATTATCGGTGAGTATCAGAAATCTTGGGATCTGAGTTTTTTCCGGTAGCGGGCGCTACCGATTGCTGTTGGCTGGCAGATCGACTTTAGCCGAAAATAAATGATAAATTAAAGGTAGCGCTTTGGTTCGCGCTCGCCAAAATCCGATCGGTCGAAAGGAGGTTTATTTGATGGACCCGTTAATTGGATTGCTGTTGCTGGGCTGCTACGGAGGCGGGATTTGGAAATTCTGGAGCGGTTTCGATCGCACTAACTTCAACAGAAATTTTCAAAACCGGCTGGTGCTGTCGCTGCTGTGGCCCGCGTTAATTTTTAATAAGCCTTACCGCCAAAACTTTACAAAAGCTCTCAAAGGTTCAAAAAGGTAATATTCAGGATGTCTAAAAAGTCCGTGAAGCAAAGCTATCCCGAAGGGAAACGCCAGGGTTCAAATGAGGAGCAAAGTTGGTTTGCTAAGGGAAAATCCGACAACTGGCAGGTGCTGATATCGCAAGTTGCTGCTAGGTTCGATCGAGAATACCGCGGAGAAAATTTTGCTTGGCCCGAAGAAGTGGAATCAATGCCAATCTTTCTCGAATTGGCATCAGGAACCCTCCAAGCAAAAACAGTTTCTCCATTTTGGCAAATAGCCAAACCTCAAAAAATCAGCGCTGTTTGGATATCGGCTGCGGAGTTAGCTTTTTGATCTATCCTTGGCGCGATTGGGAAGCTTTTTTTTACGGTCAAGAAATCAGCGCGGCGGCTCGGGATGCTTTGAACGCCCGCGGTCCCCAACTCAATTCTAAATTGTTTAAAGGCGTAGAATGGGCCCCCGCTCACCAGTTAAATTACGAGCCGGCGCAATTCGATTTGTGCATCGCGACAGGGTTTAGCTGCTATTATCCGCTCGACTATTGGAGTTCTGTGCTGGGGGAAGTCAAGCGGGTACTAAAACCGGGCGGTCACTTGATTTTTGATGTCCTGGACCCCGCATCTCCTCTAGCTGAAGATTGGGCGATTTTGGAAACTTATCGGGCGGGAGAAGTTTTTTTAGAAACCATTGAAGATTGGGAGAAGCTGATTAAAACTGCCGGAGCAAAAGTAGTAAAAAAACAGAGCGGCGACTTATTTCAAATGTATAAGGTTCAATTCAGTTAACAAACAATTCCGTTTCTTCCTGTGCGAACTCGCACCCGATAAAAAGTATAGAACCAATTTGACATCTTGGAAATCGCCGACTCTGGGGAGGATGAAGCATTTGGGCATCAAAACATCGCGTTTTGACTGGGGATTATCGCCCAAATGCTTCATCCCTACACCAGATGAACGTTAATCTTGGTTTGATGGGGCTTAAGTCAAACAATTTTCCCGCGAAACAATCGCTAAAATAGGAAAAAGACCAACCAAAAAGGCGATTACTATTGTGAGCGATTCAACTGTAGACCAGATTTTGAAATTAGCCCGCCAGCGAGCAGATGCCGCTGAAGTGTATTATTTATCCAGTCAAGACACGCCGATCGAATTTGAAAACAATCGCCTCAAATCCCTGCAAACAAAAGCACTCCGAGGCGTTGCCCTCCGGCTGATTCACAAAGGAAAAATCGGCTTTGCGAGTGCGACGGATTTAACCAGACTCGAAGATTTAGTAGACGCAGCCCTTCAAACAGCCGAAATCGGCGATCCCGCAGAATTTGAACTAGCCTCGAATTTCCACTTCGCCAACCCCCAACCCAGCAGTTACACTCCGCCGTCAACTCAAGAATTAGTCGAAACGGGTAAAAATTTGGTCGATCGAGTTCGCGAATACAATCCAGATATTCTGGTAGATGTCAGCTTTCACGTCCGCAGCGATAGCGTTAAAATAGCCACGACGCAAAATGTATGCGCCGAAAGGTCCAGCCAAATCCTCAGCGGGACGATCGCGGGCAATTTGGTACGGGGAGAAGACTTTATGCAAGCATACAGCTACGATGTCGCGCGCGATCGACCCCTCGACACCGAAAGCATCCTGCAACAACTCATCGAAAAATACCGCCTTGCGGAAAATCCAGCCAGCATCGCCAGCGGTAGCTACCCGGTATTGTTTACCCCCAATTCCGCCGCCAGTACCCTCGGAGGCTTGTTCGACACCATCCTCTCCGGACAAGCCGTCGTCCAAAAAGCCTCGCCCCTAGCCGACAAAATCGGCGAAACCTTATTTGACGAACGCTTTAGCTTTTTTGAAGACCCAACTTTGGGCCCTTCTGCTTGTCCCTTTGACGACGAAGGTACTCCCACCAGCCGCAAAGTTTTTATCGATAAAGGTACTGTTACCGGATTTTATTGGGATAGGAGGTGGGCGGCTCGCGCCGGTGTAAAATCTACAGGCAATGGTTTTCGCGGCGGATTGTCACGGCCCGGGCCGGATTTGACTAATTTTTGCATTTCCCCCGGACAGACTTCTACGGCAGAATTGATTGCTAGCATGGACGAAGGGTTAATCGTAGAACAGGTTTTAGGTGCGGGTCAGTCCAATCAATTAGCAGGCGAATTTTCTGTCAATTTAGCTTTAGGATATAAAGTGGAAAAAGGTAAAATTGTCGGTCGCGTTAAGAATACAATGGTGGCTGGCAGTATTTTTGAAGCCTTTAAAAATTTGGCAGATTTGAGCAGCGAATGTACGTGGGTAGGCGGCGGGGCGTATTTGCCGAGTATGCTATTTCAACAGTTGGGTGTAGCTGCAAGGCAATAGGTTCGATGCGGTTAATTGACTCGGCGGTTGAAACCGCTTTGGGGGTGCAAAATCGAATGTGGCGAAGCGCCCTTTCGACCTCAAACTCGAATATGCTGCGCTCGTTATCCGAGTTTGAGGTCGAACATCCGATTTTCACCCCCAACTACACAAACAAAGTCCGCCTTCGCGGACTGAGAAAATAACAGGGGCCGCAAACCTTGATTTGGTCAGAGTTATCTGACTTTGCTGCGGACTGAAGTCCTAACTACGAATCTGAGGACTGAAGTCCTTACTTCCAAGAACAGGGAAAAACGAATTATGAAAGAGCAAAATGTCAAGGATGGAATGGGGAAAAAGAAATCGAACTTTTTCTTATTTTTGCCGTTGTTTTTTTGCCTTTTGACTTTAATGACTGGCTGCGTTCAATACGATGTCGGAGTTAATTTTGAGAGTCAAACTCGCGGCGAAATCGTGCAGCACATTAAACTTAGCGAACGGCTGACGAGCTTCAGCAGCGAAACTGTTGGAGAATGGTTGAATAGTGTAGAACGTCGGGTGAGGTCCTTGGGTGGAAAAACTAAAAGGCTTTCGAGTCAAGAAGTTTTAGTGAGGATTCCGTTCAATAATGGGTCGGAGTTGCAAAAAAAGTTCAATCAATTTTACAATCCGATCGAACCTAGCAAAAAATCTCGCACTGTTACTCCGTTAGAAACCAATTTGCCCAAGTTTGAATCTGAGTTAAATGTCAAGCAAAATAATTTGCTGTTAGTGTTGCGAAATCGGTTGAGTTTGGAGTTGGATTTGCGATCGCTCTCTCTGCTATCATCTCAGGAAAATCTATTGCTCAGTCCCGGCGGACTTTTGGAATTAGATTTTAGATTGAACACGCCTTGGGGCGCTCAAAGTATTGAAACTGCTCCCAATTCGATCGCGCCGAAAAGTTATCTCGAAGGAAAACAGTTGGTTTGGAAGCTGAAGCCTGGGGAAATTAACTATTTGGAGGCGGTATTCTGGCTTCCCAGTCCGATCGGCATTGGTGCTGTTATGATTGCTTTATTAGTCGCTGCTGGCTTTTCTTTGAAATACCAATTATTGCCGGCGTTGGGATTTGGTAATAAGCAGCAGAAGGTCGTGCAGAAAGCATAATTAGATGCAAGGAACGCGCCAGCCCCAAGAAACCGGGTTTTTTAATTAATCTGTGACCTACAACCAAGGATTTTCGCAAAAACCCGGTTTATGACCATTGCCAAATATTTTTAATTGGGAGCAAATCCCCAATCTAAAATCCCCAATTAAAAATCCCCAATCTAAAATCCCCAATTAAAAATCTAAAATCCCCAATCTAAAATCGAAAATCCCAATTAAAAATCTAAAATTGAAAATCTAAAATCTAAAAGCGATCGATTGTGTTATTATTAAAAATACCGGGAGCATCTTTACTGGACGGTCAAGTAAGTTTTGCACTTGACAAATGGCAAAAAGTCCGATCGAGGAAATAGGTAAAATTAGGAATTGAGAATTAGGAAGAAAGGTAGGAAGAAAGGAAATGCGATCGCTAAATTTCTTATTCATCTTTTTGATTTGCTTGGCTCTAGTGTTGTTCAGCATTGAAAATACACAGCCGACAACCGTGCAAATTATCAAAGGCGTTCGAGTGCAAGCACCGCTGTGCGTAGAATTAATTATTGCAACTGGATTGGGAGCGATTTTAGCTTGGCTGTTCAGTTTGTGGTCGAGAATGCAGCGGACGATCGGCTCCCGCCAAGAAAACCGCCAAATCCGCCAAAAAGAACAGCGGATTCAAGAATTAGAACAAGATGTCGAACGCTATAAAGCAGAAATAGAGGAAAAAACACCGTTATTAGAAAGCGCACCGGCCAATTTAGAAACAGTTGACAGTTGATAGTTGATAGTTGACAGTTGACAGTTGACAGTTGTTCGGGAGTTTTGAGTTTTGAGTTGACAGTCGATCGTTGTTATTCTTAACTAATGACTAATGACTAATGACTGATGACTACTAACTAATGACTGCTGACTAATGACTAATGACTAATGACTAATGACTACTAACTAATGACTACTAACTAATGACTAATTACCAATCTAAAATCGCATGGTTGTTTCTGAAGACCGAGATGGTTTAGAAGCGATTTCTGAGAGTATCGCACTATTAATTGACCTGGCAGAACGAGGAGAAATCGATCCTTGGGACGTGCAGGTAATTGAAGTGTTCGATCGATGTTTGAGCAAGCTTAATGCCACCCGTGATGCCGATCCGAGTGCGGATTTCTCCGATTTATCCCACTCGGGGCAGGCTTTTTTGTACGCCTCAATGCTAGTCTTGCTCAAAGCAGAAAGTCTCGTACTCTCAGAATCCCCGCCAAACCCCGACTTGCCGGAGGAAACGCCAGAAGATGCAGACAGCAGTTCAGGCCGCCGCTTGCCGCAGAATTTAGAGCGACAACTGCGGCGTCGGGGCGTTGCTCAGTTACCGCAAAAACGACCCGTTACTCTCCCAGAACTGATCGAACAATTGCAGCTAATGAAAGCCGCAATGGAACAGACAGTTACTCCGCGCCGTCGAACGACTGCAAAAACCGCTCCCAAGCTGCTCGGGCTATAGCCGAGCTAGCTCACCAGGAAAATTTGGTGGAAACAGCCGGCGAACTCGAACGGTTTTTGCTCGATCGCGGGGCAGAGATTGCAGAGGGCTGGCTCGACTTGGAAAAACTGCTCGAACTCTGGGCGGGTAAGGATTTGCATGATGTTGTCGGTGCCGAAGTGGCGGAACCAACGGGCGAAGTTCACTTGCCAGATCGCGATCGCGTGGGCATTTTTTGGGCCCTGCTGTTGCTGTCAGCTCAGTCTAAAGTAGAGTTGGTTCAGGAAGAGTTTTATCAAGACCTCAAAATCCGGTCAATTCTTCCCGATCTCTGATTCCTGCTAAATCAAGCTAAATAGTCAATAATGACTGATAGCCTGGTAGGATGTCGCCTATACAAGTCAGGTTGGGTGCGGGATCGCTCTTGAGGATCGATCGCGACCGCTAGCATCTAATTGTTGAGTTGATATATTAACAGAGGGTTGAGGAAGTAACAATGAAAGCCATGATTCTGGCGGCCGGTAAAGGCACTCGCGTCCGTCCCATTACTCACACTACACCAAAACCAATGATCCCCATCCTGCAAAAGCCGGTGATGGAGTTTTTGGTTGAATTGCTCCGCCAACATGGATTTGACCAAATTATGGTCAATGTTTCTCACCTGGCTGACGTGATTGAAAACTATTTTCGAGACGGTCAAAAGTTTGGCGTACAAATTGGCTATTCTTTTGAAGGGCGGATTGATGAAGACGGCAAATTGATTGGTGAAGCTGTCGGTTCTGCTGGTGGCATGAGGCGGATTCAGGACTTTTCGCCGTTTTTTGACGATACTTTTGTGGTGCTGTGCGGTGACGCTTTGATTGACTTGGATTTGACTGCTGCTGTGAAGTGGCACCGGGAAAAAGGGGCGATCGCTACGATTATCATGAAATCGGTTCCCCGCGAAGAAGTTTCGAGTTACGGTGTGGTAGTTACTGACGAGTCGGGAAAAATTAAAGCATTCCAAGAAAAACCCTCTGTAGAGGAAGCTTTGAGTACCGATATCAACACCGGTATTTACATCTTTGAACCGGAAATATTCGATTACATTCCCTCTGGTGTTGAGTACGATATCGGTTCGCATTTATTCCCTAAATTAGTAGCAGCCGGCGCGCCGTTTTACGGGATCAGCATGGATTTTGAGTGGGTGGATATCGGCAAAGTTCCTGACTATTGGCAGGCAATTCAGAGCGTACTTTTGGGGCAAGTTAAAAATGTTTCGATTCCGGGAATTGAGGTTCATCCTGGAATTTATACTGGTTTGAATGTGGCGGTCAATTGGGATAAGGTGGATATTACCGGGCCTGTTTATATTGGCGCGATGACTAAAATTGAAGACGGGGCAAAAATTGTCGGCCCGACGATGATCGGTCCAAATTGTTGGGTGTGCAGCGGGGCAACTGTAGAAAATAGCGTAATTTTTGAATATTCGCGTTTGGGGCCGGAGGTACGGTTGGTTGATAAGTTGGTATTCGGGCGCTATTGCGTTGATAAAATCGGGGCTGCGATCGATTTGCAAGCGGCGGCTTTGGATTGGTTGATTACTGATGCGCGCCAAGTTTTGCCCTCTCAAGTAGGAGAAGAAAGGCGGGCGATCGCAGAGATTCTCAGCACTGCTGAATGAGTAGTTAGTTAGTAGAATGTATGTTCGTAGTGAGGACTTAAGTCCGCAATCTGGGAGCGGAACCAATTCCTCACTACAAGCTGAGCGGAATTAAAGCCCTCAATAGCAACTGTTTTTTTATAAATTGCATCTAATACCCAATCCGGGTATCGTACACCCTTTATCATTCGGCGATTGAAATCTTTTGACCTCAAATTCGTATGTGGCGAAGCGCCCGTCATACGAATTCGAGGTCAAACTACACAAACAAAATGTCCTTGGCCGATTCAAGAATAACGGGGGCCGCAACCCTCCGCTTCGCTCCGCCCGGATCTGGTATAAATCCCACTTACCGACTTCATCAAATTTAATAACGTCGCAATATTAACAGCAATATCTTCATAGTAGAATAAGAATTTACTAACTCTATAAATGACTCGGTACTAATGTTTGCGGGTTCGCATTTAACAACCTTAAGGCAACAATCTAAAGCTTCTTCTCAGCAGTTTTGCTGGTTCAATACCTGACCTAGCTGTCAATCTTTCTTGCAGTCAAGTTGCTGTGGGAATTGAAGTCTCGATCGCCAATGCCGTTCATCTGGATAAAATCGAAGTTTTGACCGCGATTTTAAATTATAAAGGAAGAAGGAAGAAGGAAGAAGGAAGAGGGGAGTTCTAAGTTTTAAGTTTTGAGTTTTGAATTAAGAACTGTCAAAACTCAAAACTCCCAAACAACTGTCAACTATCAACTGTCAACTGTCAACTGTCTCTCATAATCCTCCAACAACCACGATGGCAAACAAGTATTTGCATCCTGTACTTGCAATTGTCCCGCGCGACAGTACAGCCTCGCTGCTAATAAATGATTCGTTGCTTTCGGCATTCCAAAACCTTTACTTAATTGGGCAATTAACGAATTTAAAAAAGTTCGATCGTCCTCATTCAAAGGCTCGTTAATAAACCCGCTCCCCAGCAGGGCTTTATAACCTTTCCCAAAATCGCTACAGTACAAAATTTCTAACTGTTCCTCGGCAACACTCAGCCACAAATCGGCAATTTGCTTGCGAATTTGTCGCAAATCTGCTATTGCTTTTTCCGCCGCAGGATTGCTTGCATAAAGATTCATCGCCGCAGTTAATTGATGCAAAAACTGCGGCAAATAATTTTCTGTTACAGCTTGTTCTGCGCCATCAAATGCGCTCTCAAATACCTTTTCGTAATCATCAATCAGCCACTGCGGCAAGCGAGTGCGCGCGTCGGGAACTCGCATTTTTCCCGGTACAAAATACAGCATCGCGCCCAACAAACCATTGATAGCTTGCGGGCGGGCTAATCCTTTACTAATTTCGGTTAATTGCTGCAAAAACTGTTCTTCAGCTTCTGTCAGTTTTTCTACCTGAAAACCGCTGCCAAGTAATGCTTGATAGGCCTTGCGAACTTCTCCGTTGTAGGCAGTTTCTAACTGTTCGGGGGGAAGAGTCAGCCAAAAATCAGCCAGTTGTTTTCTGAGTTGGCGGAGTTCTAAAATCACAGAACCGTCAGACGGATCGATGCGGTAGAGGTTTACGCATCCTAACAGTTGATTGACAAATTGCGGGGATTGAATATATTCCGCTAGTAAGTCAGAACTTGATGCGGAATTGACGGCATTTTCTGGCTCGAAAACTCGTTCGTAATCGCCGATCAACCATTGCGGCAAGCGGTTTCGCGCCTCGGGAATGCGCATGGTTCCAGGCGGAAAATACAGCATTGCAGCAATCAGGGCATTAATGGCTTGAGGGTGTACCAATCCTTTGCTAACTTGCGTTAACTGCTGCAAGAATATTTGTTCTTCTTCCAACAGCGGTTGTGTTTGGAAACTGGAAAACAGCAGGGTTTGATAGTTATTTCCCATGTCGCTATTGTAGGTGTTTTCGAGGTTTTCAGCAGGAACTTTCAACCATAAATCGGCGATTTGTTTGCGGATTTGGCGCAATTCGGAAATGACTGAAGTGTTGGATGAGTTTCTGTTGTAAAGTTTGACAGCATTTGCCAGAGTATGGGAAAGTTCGATCGAGGGTGGTTGGCTAATTTCTTGAAAGCTGCGAGATGCTTCTTGGTGGCTGTTTTGCCATTTTTGAAACACTTCTTGAAATAAATTGCCGATCGCCCCTGAATATGCGACACTATCAAAACAGCGCGGATTGCCCTGCATTTTTTGCTGAATTTCTTGCCGTTTTTGCTGTCGCAATTGGGGATTAGTTGCGAGGGAAACTGCTAATTGAATGTAAGATGCTTCATCTTGGACAATTAAATCGGTAATTCCCAATTCCCGCAACATCGCCGCCCCTTGCCGGAAGCGCAAAGCATTTCCTTCGATAACTACTGTCGGCAATCCTACTTGCAAAGGATCGATTAATGATGTGGCACCGGCATAGGGATAAGAATCGAGATAAACATCTGCTAATCGCAAAAATTCTTTGACATCGGCGCGACTGGGCAGTTGTTTGACGAAGCACAAACGATTGCTGTTGATGCCGTGTTTGGCACAAACAGCGTTAAAATTGTTGACAAAAGGTGCGGTAGGATAGTTGCGAGTCCACGCGGGACCGAAGGGATATAAAATTAAGACTGAATCGGGTACCGCTGCTAAAATCTTTACCCAAGTTTCTCTCAATTCCGGCAAAATTTTGTAGAAGTTAGCGCCGGAAATAAATACTGTAGTTTTCTCATTGAGTCCCAAACTTTCGCGGGTAGGTTTGACTAAAGCAATTTCCGATTCTGTGGCATAGTTGAAACAAAAACCGCTGCCTTCGAGTACGGCTAATTGTTCGCGATATTGTTCTTGGTAGCTGGCATCGGGTACTGCAAAACTGCCTGCAATGTAGTAATCCATGTGCCTGCTGCCCGTGGTAGTTGGGGAACAGAATGATGTAGCTTGGATGCGCGCCAAACGGTGCATTGCTAGGGAAGTAGTCGGCTTATTTACGGCAGTTAAATTGGTGCCAAAAAACAAGATATCCAAGTCATCGGCGCGGATAGTTTGGACTTGGGCGGCAAATTCTTTGGGCAGGGCAACTAACTTGTCAGCGCGGCTTTGACAGTATTGTTCTAGTTGGTGTCCGCTGGTGTTGAGGGCGTAGAGAAAAATCTCGAATCGCGATCGATTTAAGTGCTCGAAAACCGGAATTGTGGCAAAAGTTTCGGTTTGCGGCATGAAATGGTCGTTGATGATTCCCAAACGAATTTTAGTCCGCGATTCGGATCGCGCGGGAAAAATACAGTCGATCGAACTGCCACGATTTTTGAGAGAATGTTCGATAATTTCGGCGCGTTTGATATAAATGTCGCGCAGGTTGGCTGTAGTAAAATACAGCGGGATGAAGTTAGCAATTTGCGAGAAAAATAAGGCGATATTTTGCCAAAGCTGCGAATCGGGTCGATCGAAAATATTGCGATGGACGTAATCTATCCAGCCCTGCATGAATTGATAGTAATTGTCGGCTTCTCCTACTGTTTGAAACAGGTTTGGACTGGCAAACATAAATTTGAGATATTCGTTAGCGAACCAGTTAGGAAGTGCGGCTCGATCGTACTTAAGCGGCATTCGATCGGCCCGCAGGTACAGCATTGTTGCCAGCAAGTAATTAATAGCTTTAGGGTCGTTAAATCCTCTCGCTACATTAGCTGATAATTCGCTTACAAAATCCTCTTCTGGTGCGGTTAAAGGTTCATCTTTAATATCGCTACCCAACAGGGCTTGATGCAATTTTCCGGCATCGCCTGCATAGTTACTGGCAAGTTCTCGATCGGTTAAATTCAACCAAGTTTCGGCAATTTGCTTTCTGACTTCGCGGACATTTGCCAGTAAAGTTGCATCGGCAGAATTCTTGACGTACTGTTCGATAATTACGGAAAATGTGTTGAGATTGTGCTGCACGATTTGCGCGGTTTCTTGAGGCATTTCCGGCGATATTTCCGGCATTGTTTGAGGTCGATCGCCACAAGCTTTAATTAAAGCTGCACTGACTGTTTTTGCCATTTTCGACCAAGAAAATTTGCGAGACTGTCCGAGTCCCGCAGCAATTAACGAGTTGCGAACATCCGGTTTCTGCACGTCGAGGAGGGCATTTACCAGGGATTTAATATTGTTATCTTTGACATACAATGCCGCTTCGCCGGCTACTTCAGGAATCGAACTGTTAGGAGTAGCAATTACCGGACAACCGCAGGCCATTGCTTCTAAAATCGGCAGTCCGAAACCTTCATATTTGGAAGTTACAATTAGGGCGATCGCACCTGAATAAGCTGCTTTTAATTCCGCATCATTTAGATCGAGTAAGTGAACTTTTATCCCCTCAGTATGCGCCTGCAAATTCGATTCGAGTGCGGGTTGACCGCCAGTACAAATAACATCAAAACCGTGTTTTGTACTCAGTTTTGCTAAAGCATGAAAGAAGAAAACAGTATTTTTGTAGCCGTTAAATCCCGTTCTTTCACCAACTATTAAAAAGTAGGGCTTTTCTATGCTGCGGGCATTTTTAAAAACCTCTATTTCTGACGGACTAGCCGGAGAAAAATCATGAGGAACGCCGCATCTAGCAATCGCGATCGAATCTAGAGATATTTGCGGAAAAAACTTAACTAAATCCTTTGCTGTATTTTGAGAAATCGCAATGTAGGACGATGCTTTGTCAATCGCCCAATGTTTTTCTTTCCACATTGGATTGCTGAGATTCCCTCCGGTAACTTCAGGAATCATGTCATAAGCAACAAATACCGATGGCGTAGAAACGGGAGTCGTGTAATAAGTAGAAACAAATAAATCGGCATTTTCGCGATCGCACAATTGCTGCAACATTTGGCGATCGGTATCAGTATTATTGTAATCGTAAACAGGTACAGACTCGTATCGAATGCCGGGAATTTTCGGTACGGTATTGGCGCGATCGAGTATTACAATATTTTTAGCAAAACCATCCTTTACCCATTCTGCCATCAAAGACTGCCAAACGCGAGCGATGCCACTTCTTTGTTTGGTTTGAAAAAAAATACCGTCAATAACTATTTTCATGATTTCTGATTTTTCCCTAAATTTATCGAGACTTATATCATGTTTGACGATCGACTCAAAGTCTAGATCCCCCTAAATCCCCCTTAAAAAGGGGGACTTTGAGTTGCTTCCAGTCTCTCTTAAAAAGCGAGACTTTAACTGCTTCCAGTCTCTCTTAAAAAGCGAGACTTTGAGTTGCTTCC
>JAAUPF010000239.1 GCA_012034575.1 Richelia sp. CSU_2_1
CCCTTGGTAAGGGGGGGCTGGGGGGGGGATCTAGACCCAAGAAAAACACGCCCTAGGACATTCTCCCTCGCCCAAACCCTTGCTCTTATCACCTGGGGTCTCCCGCCTCCTGTTTTCCGCCTCCTGCTATCGCTATGCGATGGCTGCGCAGCCTGCGCCAACGCTTTACGCATCGGGCTCTCTCTGCTAGGGGCGAACTCCCGGTGTACCGAACTCAATTGCCCGAAAATTCCCGCGATCGCACCTAAATTCCCGCGATCGCCTCTATTTTTACGATTGCTGCGTAAGTTTTATAGCAAAACCATGTTTAGGCAAAAGCAGAAAAGTAGCCTTGTGTGAAAGTTAATTGAAGCATTTCTACCATTCGCAGAGTATTGCTGAGTAAAAAATAAAATCTGAAAAATTATCCTTATATTTACTCAAAATTGGTTATTTTACACACATAATTTCTCACTAATTAGTTAGAAGACCTAATATTTAGTATGACGGCAATTGCGGTTCCCAGCAAATGCCTGTAACCTTTGTAAAGAAAATTAAAAGTAAAGCATCAATAGTTGAATGCTCTCATGCGTCTATACTTACAAACACCCTATTTCGACAGGTAAATTGCAAACATGAATTTAGAGCGAACCTCTAAAGGAATAACTCCGGAGCGCTGCGCTGCAGAAGTAGTGGAAACCATTCTGCCGATCGTGGGGTTTATCCGAATGGAAATGCGAGATCGCGGAGAACCTTCTTTATCGGTATCTCAGTTTCGCAGTCTCATGTTTCTTTACCGCCATCCGGGTTCTTCTTTGTCTAAATTGGCCGATCATTTGGGGGTGACGCGGCCGACAGCCACTGCAATCTGCGATCGTTTAGTCCTAAATGGTTTTGTCGATCGCGCTGAACATCCTCAGGAAAGACGATCGGTGGCGCTAAAATTGACCCAAGAGGGGATCGAGCGGCTCGATCGAATTCGCTCTATCACCTGTACCAAAATTGCGGGAATGTTCGGCGACTTATCTGAAGATCGAATGCAGAAAATCTTGGAAGGATTGGCGGTACTCAGCGACGTGTTTGACAGCGATTCTAAAAATAGTTGACAGTTGATAGTTGACAGTTGATAGTTGACAGTTGATAGTTGACAGTTGACAGTTGACAGTTGACAGCAGGAGTTGATATTTGATAGTTGATAGATAGTTGACAGGCAGAGTTGTGTAATTCCTGAACTACTAACTAATGACTTCAGACTAATGACCAATGACTAATAACCGATGACTACTTACCAACACTTAAAAACTTTGCCAAAACATTGCGGGTTATCTGCTGAGCTCCGGCATTTAAAACAGCAGGCCGCAACTGCGGTGCATTGTAATCGTCCAATCCCCAAGCCCACTGCATTGAACCGGTAGCAAATACTTTGGCCCCCGAATCTGCTGTATAAATTGTCATGTCGGCATAGCGAGTGCCGCCTCCGTAAGGGTAGGGAGAATGGGCGATGCGGATGGTGTTTTGTGGGGCATTGCCAAACATTCGATCGACCTCATAACCTAACAGTCCCTGCAATTTATCGCCCATTTTTAACTGGGTTTTTTCTAACAGCCAATCGGGGGCGCTTTCATCAATTACAATATCGGAATTAACCTGAAAAGTTTCGTACATCACCCCGATTAAAGCATCTTCTGGCTTGCCCACAGTACGATCGCGCCAGCGAGTTGTGACTAAAGAATAGAGCGCGGGGGATCGGTTAGAAGTCGCTACTCGGGCGCGTTCTGGTTTGCTGGTACCGTAATTTAATTCCCCTGCTGCTGCTATTTCTAAAGGCAAATTAACTCCGCTAATTTCCCCTCTAAATCCGCCCAGGGGATCTAAATCTGCCATTTCTTTATAAGCAACAATAGTGCGGTTGACTTCACCAGTAATGCGGCTGGGTTCCAAGCGAATTTGCCAGTAGCAAATATTGGCACCAAAAATCCGATACTCACTCCCCGATCCCTAGCAATTTCTATATTGTCCCGCATATTTTTTGACCAATATTCGTCGTGACCTACGGACAAAAATGCTTTGTGAGACAATAGCAATCGAGAGTTAAAATGCGTGTCGATGTTGGTAGCATAGGTAACGTCGTAGCCTTCTTTTTCCAGCCACCTCACCATATTGTATTCCCAACCGGCGCTCGCTGTTCTCCTCGACGGCTGAAAATTTGTTAAATATTCCCCGGCACCTATGCCATAGGCGGCTTTGCGGTTGGGACTCATGCCGTAGGGGCGGTTAAAAGAAACTTTATAAGCTTGTTTGCCGCGGCTGTTCCACCGATAAAGCGATTTGTGACCCCAATTGTTGTAGGCTTGAAAAGTTGTAACGCTGGACTGAAATAAAATATCGGATTGGCGATCGTCATCCCGGACTGCAAATATAATGTAACTTTGTTTTCCCGTGCGGCTGGTTGTTAGCTTTGCTAAATAAATGCCGCTCGTCCAATCCTGCGATCGATCGGGAATTTCTAAAACATACGGGTCTTGCCAATCGCATTCTATCAGTCCCGATGCTTCTTCTTCCCGAAATCGAGGCTGTCTGATTCCTTGCCTAATAATTGGCTCTTTCATCAGCCTTCCGCCGAGTCCGTTATACCATCCGGTGCGGAAAATTTCTATAGTATAAGACGGTTCTTTAGTATTGACAAATAATTTAATTTTTTCGCCGAGATTGACGCTGGTTAGAGAGGCATAACCTTCGATTTCTCTTTTAATCGCAGGATTGGTTAACTGCCAGTCGGCGGTGCCCGGTTTTTGATTTTCTAGGGCTGTGAGATTGGAGGGCTTCGCTAACGGTCTGTTTTCGGGGTTTGAATAGTTTTGAGAACGGGCTGTCTTGCTGTAAAACACGGGTACGCTCAAACCGGTTAAGAAAGCTTTGATAAACTCCCTACGGCGCAATTTCCCCAATAGTCTGGTCATGGGCGATCGGCTTATTAATTTTTGATAGATTTTAGAGTCGGGGCAGGGCAAAAGTGCTTAACATTACTTTACCTTCCGCTCAAAAAATATCATACCTCAGATGTATTGCGCGCGATCGCCCTTGGTAATGGAGGACACACTTGAAATCTGGCAACCCAATTTCTGTGTCAATATCTCACAAGGATCGCTCGACGATTTTTCCCGGAAATCTTTTTTTTTGCGTTCGGGAATACTCGATCGGACTCAATCTCGCTTGATTCCGTGCGATCTCGATCCGATCGGGCGATGTATCTTAGCATTTCTTCACATATCATGATTTCATTCTATGATATACGCCTTATGACGTATTTGTGTTTCAAGCCCGTTACTGCTTACCGCTGATGAGTCAATCAACCAATTCACCGCTATCCCAACCAGTTTCTCGACGCACAGCCCTCAAATTTCTCGGAGTCGGTGCCGCCGGCGGGCTGCTGGGCTACTCTCGATTTTCCAAGCCGCAGCCAACCGTTTTCGGGCAAGATAACCTAGACTTGCCGAAGTTGCTGAACACTCGCAAAACCGTTGCAGTCGTGGGGGGCGGCTTAGCCGGACTTGCTTGTGCCTACGAACTTTCCCAGCGGGGTTTTGCCGTGACGCTGTTGGAAAAATCGCCCCAACTCGGCGGCAAAATTGCTAGTTGGCCGATCCGAGTAGGGGACGAAACCTTCATGATGGAACACGGTTTCCACGGTTTTTTCCCGCAATACTACAACCTCAAAAGCGTAGTTGAAGAACTAGCAATTACCGATAACTTTATATCTTTAGAATCCTATGCCGTCGTGTTTCGAGATGGCAAGTACAAACCGGAAGTTTTCCGTCCCAACCATTCAGCTTTTCCCTGGAATGTAGTTGACTTGGGGATAGCTTCTCCCAACTGGATGAAATGGGGAATTAACCTCACGAAACCCGCTCACTGGCAAGTATTTCGAGAAATTGGCGGTTTTCAAACTCAAAAAAGTTTTGCAAGGCTCGACAATATATCAGTTGCCGATTGGGTAAAAGACGAATTTCCGCGCGGGCTTTATGACTTGTATTTTCTGCCTTTTGCCAAATCCAGCCTCAACGCTCCCGACGAGTTGAGCGTGGGAGAATTAATGCAATTTTTCCACTTTTACTTTTTCGGAAATCCCGAAGGTTTGGCATTCAACGGCACGCGGCAAGATATGGGCACGAGTTTGGTACAGCCTATTGCCAGAGCCATTGAAAGCAAAGGTGGCAGAGTTTTAACAGATGTTGCCGTCAGCGGCATTCACTGGGAAAATGGCGAGATTGATGCTCTCCGCTACCAGTCGGGAGATGCGTTCAGTGCTGCACCTTTTTGGGTCAAGAAAAACTCGGTTTTAACTGACAGCAACTCAACGGAATATTTCGGTGCTGGGGATAGTGTATTTGCAGCAGCACCTTCGGGAAAAGAAGCGATTTCTCTGACTTGCACTCACCAAGGCTGCACGGTTCAGAGGCAGGATGACGGTCAATTTCACTGTCCCTGTCACGGGGCAGTTTTTGATGCCGAAGGTCGTGTTGTCAGCGGACCGGCTCAGCGGGATTTGCCTAGATTTAAGGTAGTTGCCAAACAAGCAGATGAGGTGCAGTTAGCAGCAGCAATTAACAAATCGCAGCCGCCAAAGTTGGCAGAAACATTGAAGGCAGATTACTATGTTTTTGCTACCGATGTTCCCGGAGTTCAGCATTTATTTAGTTTGGCCAGCGGCGATGTGAACCCGCAAGTGCAAAGCCGAATTGACAATTTGAAAATAGCCGATCCGTTTGCGGTGGGGCGTTTTTGGTTCGATCGAGATTTTCCTTGGGAACACAGCAATTTTACTTCGCTTTCCGGCTACAAACTGACTGATAGCATCACGCTTTACCACCGAATTCAGGATCGATTCATCGAGTGGCATCAAAAAACTGGGGGCAGTGTAGTGGAACTTCACGCTTACTGTTATAAAGAGAAAGAATTTCCCAACCAGGAAGTTTTGCTGGCTACTTTCGAGCAAGAATTGTACGAAATTGTCCCGGAATTAAAAACGGCAAATATGCTGCACCGAGAATTGGTAAATCAAAAGAATTTCTCCGGTTATCCGCCCGGTAGTTATGCGGAAAGGCCGGAGACTTGCTGCGGCGTTCCGAATCTTTTGTTTGCCGGAGATTGGGTAAAAATGCCGTTTCCTTGCGGTTTAATGGAAAGGGCTGTTAGCAGCGGTTTGTTAGCAGCTAATGCTATTTTACATCGCGAGGGTTTGCAAAAGCGATCGCTCTTAACTGTGAATCCTGAAGGTGTTTTGAAAATCTAAGGTTCGTTTGAGGAAGGTTCGCAGTCAAAACTTCACTCCCCATCGAATCAGAGGATTAAAGTCCTCACTACAAACATTTTTCTGTTCGTAGTAAGGACTTGAGTCCTTATCAAATTAGGCTTTTTCACAGGAATAGGGGCGATCGCCCTGCTGAGTTTGTCGCTCGTATTGGTAGAAATTCAGTTGACAGCGAGGTTTCCAACAGTTGACAATTGAGGATTGAGGCTTGACAACTGTCTGCTGTCGGCTGTCAGTCTGTCCGCCGAACAAGAGTGGGATTTAAACCAGGCCCTAAAAATCATCCGCTTTCCTCGGGCGGGGCCAATAACCCTAAATATTTGGTAAAATCGATGCTCAAAACTAACCGGAAAAATCTCAATAAATATGTAGCATTTGATACTTTTGCAACAGAATACGATTTTGCTGCGACTTTACAAAACAAAAACGATTTTTTCTTGAAAAATCTATCTAGCAGCAAAGGTGCGGCGCTAGACATGGGCTGCGGTTCGGGAATTCTTGCTAGTGAATTAGCTAAATATTACGATCGAGTAGTGGGAATAGATATTTCCGAAAAAATGTTAGAAATAGCCCGCCACAAGCGCGCCGCACCCAATATTGAATACATCCAAATGGATGTCGGTTGTTTAGAGTTCGATCGACAATTCGATCTAATCGTTAGTGCTTCAACTTTTCACCACCTCAATCACCTCCCCACTACCCTGCAATCAATTAAAAAATTATTAAAACCCCAGGGTAAAGCCGTCTTTTTAGATAATGTATCGGAAGTCGAAACACCAAACCCCATGGTTTACATAGCAGGAGCCAGTCGAGAGTTTGCTTCCGACTGTTCTAAATACGGATTTCGCAATGCTTCAAGACTGTTCAAATTCAGGACATCTCCAAGCTGGCTGAAACACTTAGCCTCCGACAGGTATTTGCCAGAAGGCAGGTTTAAAAAAATTTACGGTCGCTACTTTCCCGGCTGTTATTTTGTAAAATTGGATTGTTTTATGGGCGTAATTTGGGAAAACTTGTAATGCAAAGCAACGGCATAAAATCGGTAACTGCAACCGGACAAAAAACTCAACAAAAAACTCAACAAAAAACTCACATTCGCGAGTTAGGAATTAATTTCGATCGCTGGTATGCAGTCGCCCGCAGTACCGAAGTACAAAATCAACCGCTAGCCGTGACAATCTGGAAGCGGGCGATCGTCCTTTTTCGCGACAGTGCGGGTACAATTAATGCTTTAGAAGATCGGTGCCCGCACCGCCAAGTTAAACTCAGTCACGGCAAAATTAAAGGCGATTTAATTGAATGCGCTTACCACGGATGGCGCTTCAATCCCCAGGGAGAATGTGCCGAAGTCGATTATTTAGCCGAAAATCAAAAGCTGCCTAACTGCCAAATTCAATCCTATCCAGTCAAGGAACAAAACGGTTTTATCTGGCTGTTTCCCGGCGACGCAACCAAAGCGGAAACAATAGATTTACTAGATTTATTTGAGTGGGAACATCTCAATTATATTGCCACAGTTTCAGTCATCAACTGTCAGGCGCATTACTCATTTTTAATTGACAACCTGATGGATATGTACCACGGACACTTGCACGAAGACTTGCAAGCTTGGGCAAATCCGGTGTTAGATACTTTAGAAATAGATGAAGAGCGAGTAACCGCCCGCTATCAAGCACAAAGTTATTACAAAATCGATAAAATCTGGTCGATTTCCCAGTTATTTTTTAAATCTCTGCGCCAACTACACCCGGAACCGTTAGAGGTAAGTTACATTTATCCGAACTGGGCTTCAACCTTAGGCAATGACTTTAAAATTTACTGTTTGGTTTGTCCGGTCAGCGAGACGCAAACTAAAGCTTATTTAATTCATTTTACCTCATTAAATGCGTTTTGGCGGCTGCACAAATTGCCTGTTTGGTTTCGCAAGTTTATCAAAGATAGCTGTTTCGGTGCGGCGCAAAAGTTATTAGATGGTTTGGTACGGCAAGATGTGTTAATGATTGAGGAAGAACAGCAGGCTTTCTTGCAGAATTCGGAAAGAAAGAGTTACGAATTGAATCGGGCTTTGGCTAGCGTGCAAAAGTTGATGAGAAGTCAGGCGGAAAATGGGTAATGAAATAACAGCATTCTTGTTCCCCCCCTTTGCAAGGGGGGGTTAGGGGGGTAAAAGTGTTCGATCGTAGAGCAATGATAAACTTTAATTCACAGCCAATTTCCCACTAAAATATAAGTCGCCCAAATGTTGGCCGCCTGATGTCTCTCAAACAGCGATTGTTGGGCAATATGCAGCGCTTTTGCTCTCGTTGTTCCCGGTTTTGCAAGTTCTTCGTAAAACTTTAACATCAGTTCGGTATTCGGTACATCTCTGGCTTCCCATAGGGTTGATAAAGTGCTGCGCGCCCCCGCACGCACGGCTATTCCCGCAAGCCCTAAAACTGCTCGGTTGTCTCCTGATGCTGTTTGACAGGCGCTCAAAACTAGCAGTTCAATATTGCTCGATCGCCCTTCATCTTCTGTTTCAATTAAGTTGGCAATATCTTGCCCTTTAAGCAGTTGTTTGTAGGCGACAATATAAGTTTCATCCGGATCGGAACTGAATTCGCCGTGAGTTTTAAATGTACTGCGGAAAAGTTGCCTGTTTGCAGTACATTTTGGATGTTGGTTTTAGTAAAATTGCGATCGAGCAGGGGTTGACTGGCAGGTACTTTTTTGCCTATTCCTTCTAATTCTTCTTTTAATTTCTGAATAGTTTCAAAATTTTTGCCATCTATGTTTTGCGCTTCACCTATTCCGCCGGTAAAGACTTTGAGCTTTTTTTCTAGTCGTTGGGGAGCAAAAAGTGTCAGTTGCGGGGAAATCGCGATCGCGTATTTATCTTGCATTAAATATTTTTGAGATTTTTCATCGTAAAGCACGGCCATTGGGATGTTTCGCAACTCGCCATCCAATACAAACACTAAGGTTTCAATTTGAGGGTTTTTGTCGAGTTCCGCTTTTAAAGGTTCTATCGACCATTTGTAAACTTTTTTGGCTTCGGCTATTACTTGAGGGTTCTTCCCCCGTTCGCTTAAGTTATTTCGCAGTTTTTGCAAAGTTGTTTCTACTGTTTTTCGAGGTACAAGTGTTTGGTAATAAGCCAGTGGTTTCCCCGGTACTTGCAAGATAATTGCTATTTTGTCTGCTAAAAGAATCGGATAAATTAGTGCCGCTTGAGGGTCTTCTATGCGATCGATCGCAATTGTAACAGGCAAGCTGCACCGCAAAAAATTTTCGATTTCTGCTAGTTGCAGGGCGTCTATTTGTTGAATTGCTTGTTTTAAATTTGCCTGACTCGGTTGGGGACTTTCCTCGCTTGTCAAGAGTAAATCTACCAGTTCCCGATAAACCGGTTCGGCACTATCTCGGAAAGAAAACTGCACGTCGGGATTGACTGCAATTAAATCTTTGCGCGCGGATTGCAAGGTTTGAACTGATGCTTGATAAGCTGCGATCGCCCCTTTTTTATCCCCCCCATTTTTCACCCTCAATCTTCCCAATTGCCACTGCCATCGATAGGCAATATCTGCTGCTTGAATCGATTGCGCGATGCCTAAAGCTTCGGTAGTTAATTGTTTGGCTGCGGAGATTTGTCCGGTAATTTCGTACAACTCGCCGAGACGGCCTTTCGCATGAGATTCCGCGCGCAAATTGCTGAGTCTTTTAGCATCATTGGCGGCGGTTGCCAAGAGTTTTGCAATATAAATTAATTCGGGATTTTCTGCTGTTTTAGTTTTGGCAAATCCAGCACATTGTTTGACTGCGGGCGGTAAAGGTAAGGAGATTCGATCGATGTCAAAATCCCTGGTTTGCACTTTCAAACAAATGAGGGTTTCGGCAAAGTCAATGCGGGCGTAGGTGGCTGCTGTATCGGCGGGCAAATTGTCAACTTGCAACTTAATTTCTTGCCACAAATTGCCTCGATCGAAGTCGGGTTTATTTTCGACAAGCAAGCTGAGTTTATTTAGTTTAGCCTGCAACTGTTCGCCGATCGGGGATAGCTCGATCGCCCGTTCGTAATATGCTAAAGCTTTGGCATAGTTAGCCGCAGTATCTTTGCGGAGATCTGCTTGGCGTTTGCCGCTCGATCGATGGGTATTTCCCAAACTGAGATAAGCAGCGGCGATCGCTCGATTTAGCTGCAAGTTTTGGGCGATATTCAAACTGCGTTTTAACAGGATTTCCGATGTTTTCAAAGCGCCTGTCAAGCGCATTACTTCGCCTAAAGCCCTCAATCCCGATGCAGCGATTTCGGTGTTGGGTAATTGCGCGATCGTTACTTGTTCTGCCGGAGATAATCGATCGTCGATTAAGGTTTGGCAGTTGAAGTCTGTAAGTTTTAAAATAGGGAGCAAACTATTGCAAGCTTGGCGGTAAAGTCCTGCTGAGAGAAGATTTTGAGCGTCGGCGAGTTGGGTGTTGGTTTGAGGTTCGATCGAGCGGGCTATTTGTGCGGAGATCGGGATTTGCCAGCAGCATATAATTGCGGTTGTTACTGCTATTATTAAACGGATTTTCCACTTTTTGGCATTCATTTGTATTGGTTCAAAACTTTTAGGCAATTATACAGCAGATGCCACGTCAACTAGGACACCAGGACACGGCAGTGCCTTTCGTCGTGTCAGGTCAAAGGTAGTCACAGACTGCTGTTTAACCGTTAGATCTCGATCCCCCCTAGCCCCCCTTAAGAAGGGGGGGACCGGAAGCGCTCTTAAAGTCCCCCTTATTAAGGGGGATTTAGGGAGATCTAGACTCGGGAAAAATTGAGATTTCTGGTGGATTTCCAGTCTTAAAGAGAGGGACCGGAAGCGCTTTTAAAGTCCCC
>JAAUPF010000240.1 GCA_012034575.1 Richelia sp. CSU_2_1
CTGCCCGCACTACAAACTAATTTTATCAAAGTCTTGGTGACGGCTATAAAAATTAAAAAACCCGGTTGTTTCACTCAACCGGGTTTCTGGAGATATCTTTTGTAGTATGGACTTCAGTCCGCATTAGGAACCACTGCCAAAAACTGCTAAATTCTCAGTACCGCTAAAGCACCTGCACCTGCTGCTGCTGCTGCGGAAGTAAGAGCGGTAAAAAACAGCCACCAGGAAGCAACTTCGGCTGCTTTCCGGGTTTCTTCGGCTTGTTTTTCAGCTTGCAATTTGATGCTTTCCAAGCGAAGTTGTGCTTCGTGTTGCAACCGTTCTGCCCTCTGCAAAACGCTGTTGCGACTTCTCTCAATTTGGTCGATCAAGCGGTTGGCATCGGCTTCAGAAATGTCATCGCGAGAACTAACGATCGCTACCAAAGTATCGCGATTGAATTGACTCAGCCGATCGCGCAAAGCATCAAATCCCGCTTGCGGATCGTCAAACAATTTGCGCACATCCCTCGTGATGCCTTCGTAGTTAAGTTCCGGTCGATCGAGCGAATTGAGATAATCCCGAATTTTCGCTAGAACGCCGTCAATTACTGACTGAATCCGCTCCTGAATTTTCTGAATTTGCATGGCGAATTCATCGCGCACCGCCAAAACTCGATCGACAATCCGATTCGCTTCTTCTTCAGAAATATCCGGCCGCTGGGACAGCAGCGAAACTACGGTTGCGCGATCGATATGCGACAGTCTTTCGCCCAAACTGTAAGCGCCAACTTTCGGATCGTGGAGCAACAATTGCAAATCGCGCTTGATAGCTTCGGGATTCAATTCATCTTTGCCAGTATTGCGCAAATAATCTTCCAAAGCACTTTGAAAATCGTGGGCTTGCATTTGCATCCGCCTTGCCAAACGGCGCGGTGCTTTGACGATCGCAGCGATATTTTCCTGCACGCGATCGATAATTTCATTCACTTGTTCTTCGGTCAAATCTTCCCTCTGAGAAAGCAGTTTCACCAAAGTATCGCGATCGACTTGAGACAGCCTTCCCCGCAGCGCTAAAGCCCCTTCTTTGGGATTTTCGAGTAATTTGGTCAAATCCCGTTTGATGCCTTCAGGATTGAGTTCTGACTTGCCTGTATTGCGCAGGTAATCTGCCAGGGCGGCGGTGGTTTGGTCGTACTGTTCTTTAGCTTTAACTGCTATCTTTTGAGGCGCGCTGACTGCACTGTGCCAAGATTCTTCGGCACTGTTTAAGAGTTGATTTACTCGATCTTCGCTGAGGTCTTTCCGCGCAGACAGCAATTTTACTAAAGTATCGCGATCGAACTTAGAAGCTCGATATCGCAACGCCCACATTCCCGCTTCCGGGTTTTCCAGCAGTGTTTTGAAATCGCGCTTGATGCCTTCAGGATTGAGTTCGGTTTTACCTGTCGATTGCAAATATTCTTGCACTTTTTGCCACTGATTTTCTAGCCGGACTTGTGCTGCTTCTTGCAAACCTTTAGCATCTGCCAAAACAACATCTCGCGTCCTTTCTAACTCCGTAACAATCTGTTCTACTTCCTGGAACCCGAAGCCTTCGCGCCCCCTAAGGATTTGGATAAAATTGTCGCGATTGTATGGGGCGAGACGCTCTTGCAACTGTTCGTAAGAAGCATCGGGATCTTGTAAAATTTGCTTGAACTCGCGATCGATATTGGCTGCTGTCAGTTCTGCTTTTGGCGTCAACTTCAAATAAGTTTCCACCCGCCACCGCAAATCGCGAATTTTTTCCTGTTCTTCGGCAAAAGCAACAGTATCTAAAACTCGCAGCCTGATAGATTCGAGGGCGTTGGTAAGTTGTTGAATTTCGGTTTGGGTAAACACGCCCCGGCTGGCAAGTAGTTCGGAAAAATCCGATGGTTTTAGTCTTTCTAATTCCCGGCGAACTGTTCCCGGATCGGCGTTGGGGTCGTAGAGCACTTCTCTAAAATCGCGCTCGATCGTTTTCGGCTTCATCTGCCAGGAATAAGCGTTCAACAAGTAGTTTTCTACATCGGCACGGATCGAACTGTAAGGTTCTGGTTCGCCTTTGACTTGCGCTTTGACTTTATCAGCTTGCTCGCTAACTTTGTCTTTAGCTGCTTTTAACTGACCGACTACTTTTTGCACGTCGAAATCGGAAATATCCGTGCGCCCTAAAACAACTCCCATTAAAGCATTGACTGCCATCGTCGTTGCTTGAGACATCATTGTCGGGCTTTGTCCTGAATTTTGACCGCCCAGATTTCCTAAGGCTTGTTCTACCCTACTTGCCAATTTATCTGACAGCAATTCTCCCGAACTTGCAGATTTAAGATAGTCGATCAATTGAGCGATGCCGTCGGATTTTTGCTCTGGTTTGCCTACTTGTTTCCAAGCATCTTGAAGTTGGTCTACAATTCGGTTGACATCGCGTTTTGATAAGTCCGATCGAGAACTTACTAAGTCTACAAGAGTTTGCCGATCGAGCTTGGGCAGATTTTCACCCGCAATCGCTTTGAGTTCGGGATCGTTCAACAACTTTTCAAATTCGCCCCGCATCGCTTTGATGTCCAATTCCGGCGGTTTGAGGCTGTGAATGTAGTCTTCAACGGTTTCCCGCAAGCTGGTAGGATCGATCGCGGTGCCGAGTTCGTGGCCGACTGCTGCTGCTGCTGCTTTGGCCGTGGCGACGACTTGGTTGCTGGCTGCTTTCGCGCCGATAGCTGCGGCTGCTGTGCCCACAATCGCTTGAAAGCCCGACGTAGCGGTGTTGACGACGGAACCGACTAAGGAACCGACGGTAGTCGAGCTCACCCACACCAGCATCGAAAAGTAGGTAGCCCACACGACTAAACCGACGATTGCGCCCAAGCCGGGGCTGGTAATCAAGCTGAGTTTAACAGCCAGCAAGCAAGCGAAAAATATGGCGATGGTGACGGTAATCAGCGTCCAAGTGCCCACTTTGCGCCCGATGTGGCGGACGGGGGAACTGTTGCTGTGGGAGGAGGAACTGTCGTGAGATTGATTTCCGATGTAGGAAAGGCCCGCAGCTACTGATAAATTTGTCAGCAAGAGTTGGAAAGCGCAGGCGAGCACGACTCCCGCAATTAAGGCGATAAAGAATTGGGGGCCGGAATACAGGAGTGATGCGTCTTCCGGGGTGACTAAAGTGCGTTCTGCGGGTAATTGGGCAATCCAGAATCCGATGTTTTGGAGTTCTGGAGTTATTGACAAATTTTGATACATAGTATATTCCTCGTTACAGGGTGTGCGCGCATCGATCGGGCGCGATCGTCGTCGATGTATAGTTTTAGACTTGTGCCCCCAATGGCAAGCATGGCTTTACTGACGAGCTAAAGCATCCCCCTTCAGTTGGAAGTGTATAAATATGTCTGCGGTACGCTGTTGATTTAAGGATGTTTGTGCTAAGTGAATCTTGGATCGAAACTTACGGCTAGTCAAAAAACATCGGTATCTAGTAGAAATTAATCTAATGGATTATTTGGAATTAGTTAAAACGTTTCGGAATTGGGTAAAAAGCCAAGTCGATCGAAACCAGACAGAAGTGGAGCAAGTTTGATGGGGGCAACCTGTCGAGGCGCTAACTTAGAGGGTGCTAACCTTACAGGGGTAAATTTGATTGGGGTAAACTTAGAGGGTGTTAATTTAAGCGGGCAAAATTTAAGTGGGTTTAATCTCTCTGGGGCTAATCTAAATGGAGCAAATTTAAGTAAAGCTAAATAAGCAGATCAATTAACCTTCGAGGAATTAGATTATGCAGCAAGAAAGTCATGCAATTATTATCGGCGGCAGTTTGGCGGGAATGTTGGCCGCTAGAGTATTAGTCGATCGTTTCGATCGAGTAACTGTTATCGAACGAGATTTTTTCCCCGAACAACCCGTACCCCGCCCCGGAATTCCTCAATCCCGACACCTTCACATCCTATTAAGTAAGGGAAAAATCATCCTCGAAAAGTTGTTTCCCGGCTTGCACGATGAATTGGTAGCTTTTGGTGCTCCGAGGTTAGATCCGAATTCGATCGCTTGGTTTAGTCCCGCAGGTTGGGCACCGCAATTTAGCCCCGATCCAAATGATTTAATTATGTTCAGTCGGAGTTTGCTCGATTGGGTAATTCGCCGCCGATTAGCTGAAATTAACAACCTGTATTTTCAAGAAGGTGGAACAGTAACGGGATTCCTGGAAAATACCGATCGCCCGCAGGTTTCGGGTGTGTCAGTGCGGTTGCGCGATCGCGAAAATTCTAACAACATTCGCGAAGAAAATTTGGATGCCGATTTAGTAGTTGACGCTAGCGGCAAAGTTTCTCAAACGCCTAAATGGTTGAAACAAATTGGCTATTTACCACCACCAGAAACCGTGATTAATGCTTTTGTCGGATATGCTACTAGAATTTACGAACGCAACGATCGACTGTTAGATAAATCGGCAATATTTGCCGGATCTGCCGCGCCATTTCGCACGCGGGGAGGCGCAATTTTTCCCATCGAAGGGAACCGCTGGTTGGTGGGACTCGTCGGGTGCGATCGAGATTATCCCCCAACAGATGAAGCAGGTTATTTAGAATTTGCTCGCAGTCTACCAATTCCCATGATTTATGATGCGATTAAAGATGCCAAACCACTAAGTTCGATTACTAGCTATCGAGGTACTGAAAATCGGATGCGTCACTACGATCGCATCTGGAAATATCCGGAAAATTTAGCAATTGTCGGTCATGCACTTTGCGCTTTCAACCCCATTTACGGACAGGGAATGACGGTTGCTGCAATGGACGCTCAAATCTTGGATGAATGTTTGCAAAAACAGCGCGATCGCTATCCAGAAGGCGATTTAACGGGCTTTGGGCGACAATTTCAAAAAAAACTTGCTAAATTACACGAGATACCTTGGATGTTTGCTATCAGTCAGGATTCGCGCTATCCGGGAAGTCAAGGTGCTAAACCAGATCTCGGCACGCGGCTGGTTATTGAGTACATGGAGTTAGTATTAAAAGCGTTGGTAAATGATGCTAAAGTTTGTCAGGCATTTTTGGAAGTGGTTCACATGATCCGACCGCCAGCAATACTTTTTCATCCGAAAATTGCTGTGAAGGTGATTAAACAGTTGATAGTTGATAGTTGACAGTTGACAGTTGACAGTTGACAGTTGACAGTTGACAGTTGACAGTTGATAGTTGATAGTTGACAGTTGACAGTTGACAGTTGATGGTCGATCGATGAAGAGTTGATATCCCGTTCAGAGCAGCAGTTGTATATAATTTTTTTATATAACTGTAGGGGTGAAGCATTCGGGTGATAGTATCCGCAATAAGTTGTAGGTTTTATATCCGTTGGCGTAGCCTGCCGGCAGGCATATGCTTCACCCTGGGGCTGTGCGATAATTTACCAATTACCAATTACCAATTACTAATTACTAATGTTAATTAATTTGTCTTTTTTAACTCCCGAACCAACCGGAATCGGGACTTATGCAGCTAATATTTTCCCGCACTTGCAACAGCTAGAACCGACATTACTTACTTCCCAAAAATTTGATAATTATACTTGCTATCAAATACCGGAAAACCTGACGCCCGATCGGGGAACCAAAGGACAAATTAACAGATTGCTTTGGACTCAATTTGACTTGCCTAAAATTTCTAAACAATTGCAGTCCAACCTGATATTTTCCCCATTACCCGAAGCACCTTTATATGCTAGCTGTCGCAGCATCGTCACCGTACACGATTTAATTCCTTTGCGGTTTTTCAAAAAATTTTCGCGATTGACTGCATATTTTCGTTACTACATTCCGCAGGTTTTGAGACAAGCAGAACACATTATTTGCGATTCCCAAGCCACACTCGAAGATGTTGTCAAGTTTTTCGGAATATCAGATAAAAAAATGACCGCAGTTCCCCTGGCGTGCGATCGAAATAACTTTAAATATCTCGACTTACCACCTAAAAATTACTTTCTTTATACAGGGAGACACGATCCTTACAAAAACATAGAAAGATTAATTGCAGCATTTGCAACTTTGCCCGATCGATCTAATTACGAACTGTGGCTGGCCGGGCCTCCCAACGCTTACACGCCGCAATTAATAGAACAAGTTGCTGAATTGGAAATAAAATCCTCAGTAAAATTTCTCGGTTACGTTTCCTACACTGAATTACCAGTATTGATGAATCAAGCGATCGCCCTGGTATTTCCCACACTTTGGGAAGGCTTTGGATTGCCAATTTTAGAAGCAATGGCTTGCGGTACTCCTGTCATTACTTCCAACATTTCATCCATGCCGGAAGTAGCCGGAAATGCAGCTTTATTAATCAATCCTTACAGTATCGGAGAAATTGCCGAAGCCATGCAAACAGTAGCAACAAATTCACAAGTGCGATCGAACTTAAAAACAGCTAGTTTAGCCCGGGCCGATCGATTTAGCTGGGAAAAAACTGGAACAGCAACTGCCAATATTTTACAGCAGTATCTTTAAAGAATCTCTCTTTTGCAACTGAAAACTTCTGCCTCTTCAGGGAAATCCAGGTGTTAGACGAATTAAGTCCGTATATATACAAAAATTTGGAAAATTACCTGCAACTTGTGCGCCGATCGAGTATAATCTATAAATATGCAGTATAGTGTTGTTCTTCGCTTCTTACTGTGGACGCTGCTACAATCCTCCTCATTGTTATTTTCGTTATTGGTTCAGTTATCTGGTTCCTACTAGCGTACCTAGTAGGACTGTTTAACAATCGACGACAAGAAGCTTTTCATGTCTGGGCAAAATTGCATAATTGGAGTTACGACTGTCGCCAAGATCGCAAAAACTACCGTCATTATTCTGTCCTCAATAGATTGCAAAAAGGCTCAAACAGATATGCCTTTGACACTCTTAAAGGCACATGGAATGGATATCAAGCAGAAGCTTTCAATTTTCACTATGAAACATATAGCACAAGTTCCCACGGATCGACTACAACTACAACAACTCATCATCATTACTTGGGAGTAGTTATAATTCAGATTGAGCGTTCTTTTCCAGAGCTAGTAATATTTCCCCAAAACTTTATGGAAAAAATGCGGAACGCTGTGGGTGCTAGAGGCATCAAATTTGAATCTCTCGAATTTTCAAAAAAATTTACGGTTTTGTGCAAAAATAAAAAATTTGCTTGGGATTTCTGTCATGCAAGAATGATGGAATATCTTCTCGCCAGACCGGAAATTTGTTTGGAATTAGAGAACAATATTTTTGCTCTTTACAAACCTAGAGGTAATATTAACCCTGATAATGTTGAGGAAGGCCTGATAAAACTTTGTGATTTGCGGCAACTAATGCCAGAATACCTATTCAGGAGCTAATAAATGAATTATATTATCTTAGGGATTATAGTTTTTTTGTACTATTCGTTATCGCACTCTACAACAATCTAGTTTCGATCGGCAATCAGTGCGATGAAGCTTGGTCAAATGTAGATACTGAACTCAAACGTCGATACGACCTCATTCCCAACTTAATTTCAGCGGTTAGGGGGTATGCTGCTCATGAGAAATCACTGCTTGAGGAACTCGTAAAGCGTCGAGAAAGAGCTTTTAAAAATCAGGGTTCAATTGCATCTCAAGCCAAAGATGAGATTGCTTTGGAGGGAGCGTTGCATAAATTAATGGTACGTCTTGAGGCTTATCCCGAACTTAAAGCCAGTCGCAACTTTCTGGAATTGCAAAAAGAGTTAGCCAACACAGAAGACCGGATTCAAGCTGCTTTGCGTTTTTATAATGGGAATGTACGCGAGAATAATAACAAAATTCAACAGTTTCCTTCAAATATTGTTGCCAGTCTGTTTCGTTTCGGAAGACGAGATTTTTTCAAGCTTAACGATATGGCAGCTAAACTTCCTCCAGTTGTTCAGTTCTAACGCTTCTTAAGACAGTACGCTAATTAACTAAGGTGCGTCGCTACCAATATTTTCGCTACTACTTGAAACTTTGACGGCGACCCACCCTACCGCCTATTGACAGCAGAACGTTACAGTGAGATAGTCAAATATTAGACCTATGCCCTATACCCGATCGAACCTGCTAATCAACCTCTCATTTCTCATATCCAAACCAACAGGCTTAGCCATCTACGCCAAAAACCTATTTCCCCACCTCAAACACCTCAATCCTACCTTACTCGCAGCCGAAAAATTCCCCAATAGCAACTGCTACGAAATACCCTCCAACTTAACACCAGAACAAGGAATCAAAGGACACATCAACCGCTTGATCTGGACGCAAACTCAACTCCCCAAAATATACAAACAGCTAAAATCAAACCTATTATTTTCCCCAATTCCCGAAGCGCCATTATCTGCAGGATGCCGCTATATAGTTACAGTACATGACTTAATTGCCCTGCGATTTCCCCGCCGTTTCGATCCGCTGGCACTTTACCACCGCTACTACATTCCCCAAGTTTTGCGTCAAGCCCAACACGTCATCTGCGACTCCCAAGCAACTGCCAAAGATATTGCAAATTTTTGCCAGATTTCACCTGACTTAATTTCGCCAATTTTTCCCGGCTACGATGCGAGTTTTTTTCGCTTTCTCGACTTGCCAACTAGCAATTATTTCCTATATATCGGCCGCCACAATCCTTATAAAAACTTGCAGCGAATTGTGGCAGCCTTTGCAGCTTTGCCGGACAATTCCGAGTACGAATTGTGGATCGCTGGATCGGAAGACAAACGATACACACCTGTGCTAAAAGCGCAAGTTCAAGAATTAGGATTAGTCGCTCGCGTAAAATTTTTAGATTATCTTCCCCCGGCCCAATTGCCCGAAGTTATCAATCGGGCGATCGCACTTGTATTTCCCAGTCTGTGGGAAGGATTCGGCTTGCCCGTACTCGAAGCAATGGCCTGCGGCACCCCCGCCATTACCTCCAACATCTCCTCAATGCCGGAAGTAGCGGGCAATGCAGGATTGTTAGTCAATCCTTACAGTGTGGGGGAAATCGCCGAGGCTATGGGCAATATCGCCCGTGACAGCAAACTGCGATCGGACTTGCGGGCAATGGGTTTAGCCAGGGCCAAGGAATTTAGCTGGGAAAAAACAGGGCGAGAAACCGCAGAGGTTCTCGATCGATATATTTGACACTCCAGGCGCGTGAACGCACGGGGATTCTTGGCTCAACCAGTCAACTTGCCCGTTGATGTCACCACCAACGAGTAGAGGTCAGTCTGTCCCCAAGCGTTAATTCCGGCGTGCCCCGCCGTATTTAAGCTAATTCCTGCTTGCTTTAATCCCTTAGCCAGAATGTTCTTCGCTGCATTGCAGTCGCGATCTAATACCGCACCGCAACTGCAAACATGAGTCCTAACTGAAAGCGATTTGAGAACGCGCTTGCCACAACTCGAACAATCTTGGGAAGTGTATTGAGGCGCTACAGCAACTACTGTCTTGCCGTACACTTTGCCAAAATATTGCAACCATTGAATGAATTGCGACCAAGCTGCATCGCTAATTGATTTAGCAAGCTTATGGTTCTTCACCATATTTCTCACCAGAAGGTCTTCGCAGGCCACGAAATCGCTAGATTTCACTACGTACAACGCCGTTTTGATGGCGAAGTCTTTACGTTGCCTGCTGACTTGAGCGTGTTTTCTTCCCAACTTATTGATGGCTTTCTTACGATTGCCGGAACCTTTCTTTTTCCGAGAAACCCGTTTCTGCAATCGTTTTAAAGCTCTTTCACTTTTACGCAAATGCCGGGGATTTGTCATGGTTTCCCCATTGCTATCGGTCAAGAAATGGTTCAATCCCACATCTATGCCAATGGCTTTACCCGTAGGAACTAATTCCTCCGATCGTTCTACGTTAATACAAAACTGAGCGTAGTAACCGTCGGCACGATGAATTACTCTGACTCGCTTGATTTCTTTGGGTGCATAGAAATGCAGATCGCGAGAGCCAATTAACCTAAAGGTTCCCGCAGCAAAACCATCCGTGAAAGTCAGGCATCTTTTGTCAACAGAAAGCGCCCAGCCTGATGTTTTGTATTCTACGGAACGGGTATGCTTTTTGAATTGCGGATATCCTTTTTTCCCCGGCTTCTTAGCTTTGCAATTAGCGAAGAAACGTTGAATAGCAAAA
>JAAUPF010000241.1 GCA_012034575.1 Richelia sp. CSU_2_1
AAGAGAAGAGAAGAGAAGGAAGAAGGAAGAAGGAAGAAGAAGGAAGAAGAAAGAAGAAGAAAGAAGAGTTTTGAGTTTTAAGTTTTGAGTCGCAAGAGAGTTGATAATTGACTGATGACTAATTACCAACTGTCAACTGTCAACTGTCAACTGTCAACTGTCAACTATCAACTGTCAACTGTCAATTCAGTCGTGAAGGTGGCGGGATTAACTCAGCAGGAGGTGTCGGTGCAGGTCTCCCGTCTAACTGACCTACTCTATCTCTAGAATCGAGACAAGTAGACATCAACCGTTCCGTAGAAAAGTCTAGCCTGCGACTCAATCCTACAACGCATTCAGAAAATACTTCGGGCAATAAACTGCGGCGGCAGCTATCAAGCACCAACAGCGGCTCAGCGGCTTGAGTTCGAGACCGGCTGCTGATATCAACCACGCAAGTAGTCAACTCGTCAGGACGGCGCACCCGCCTGCAGCTAGACAGCGCATCCGCAGCAGAAATTTTGGTTTTGCGGTTGATTTGAACCACGCACTTAGATATGTCGCGGGGGTGAAGCGCGCCCGCACAAGCGCTTGCAGCTACATCCGGCGCAACTCCAGCATCCACCAGTTCGAGGGCGCAGACGCGGTAGGGATTGCGATTGCGGGGGATTCTAATCGTGATGGCTGATGCTGGCTCTGCAGGTAGCGAAGCGACAAACAAGCTTGCAGTTGCAAGCTGTGCTGCGAAGGCTAAAATCCAGCGTTTCGGGCCGAAACTTGCAGGTGCCGGAAGCAAGGAAGATTGGCGGTTGTGCATTGCAGGTTAAAGTTATGAATTTTTTTAGCTGTTCGATCGCTCGTCTATATTTTAGGGCTTAAATCGCGCCCGATCGATAAAACAGTTCGCAGCAGGGACTGAATTCCTTACCGCGATCGAAATTTTGGCATTGCCGGCAGCAGCAACGGGCGATCGAAAATGCAGTAAGTATGTTAAAATAGAGAGTCTGCATAAAATTGCCTAAAAATATTAGAGAGGAAAATAAATGTCTCGATATCGAGGCCCCCGATTGAGAATTGTCCGCCGCTTGAAAGATTTGCCGGGGCTGACCCGCAAATCCCCGAGACGAGATTATCCACCCGGACAGCACGGTCAAAACCGCAAAAAGCTCTCTGAGTATGCGGTTCGCTTGCAAGAAAAGCAAAAACTTCGTTACAACTACGGCGTAACAGAACGTCAATTGCTGCGCTACGTCCGCAAAGCCCGCCGCGTCGTGGGTTCTACAGGTCAAGTCCTGCTGCAATTTTTGGAAATGCGCTTGGACAATACCGTATTTCGGATGGGGATGGCTCCTACAATTCCAGCCGCCCGACAACTGGTAAATCACGGTCACGTCACGGTGAACGATCGCGAAGTTAACATCGCCAGCTATCAGTGCAAGCCTGGAGATGTAATTGCTGTTAAAAATAGAGAGCGCTCGCGCCTGATGGTGGAGGCTAACCTCAAAGACCCCGGTTTGGCTCACTTACCCAGTCACTTGGAATTTGACAAACAAAAATTGATTGGCAAAGTTAACGGCGTTGTCGAACGCGAGTGGGTTGCCCTTCAGATTAACGAACTGCTAGTGGTTGAATACTACTCGCGTCAAGCCTGAGCGATCGCACTCATCAATTATCGTTTGTATCAATTCCGCTCGATCGCTTGTATAAGTAGGTTGAGTGGAAGCACGAAACCCAACACAATCTTCGAGTTGACGTTGGGTTTCACTGTGTTAAACCCTGTGTTAAACCCAACCTACAGCTTCAGACTGCAGTAAATAATTATACAAAGTTAGCCGGATTTTGATCTCGCCTGTGCTTCACTGGAATCGGCTCACCTTGGGCGTCGCCCGCTAAAGCGGCTGTTTCCTCTAAGGCTTCCTTCAGTCGTTTAGCTGCGTAAATCGACATATCGCGGGGTACACTTATTCGATCGCGCAAATACCGCAAAGCCGCATCAGATCCAGCCGGCGGCTTACAAACTTCGCCAGTCACCATCAAAGTTAAAGCACAACGCAAAGCCTCATCGAATAAATTATCATCTGCAGGATTGACTCGAACGATGTTGCTGCGGTGCTTGATAACGCGGTGAAGTGCTTCAGCACGAGAGGTTTCCGGTTCTGGATACATGACATCCGGCAGTTTGGCCCAAGGGCCGTTGTCCACGCGGGCTTTGTTGATTAGCATTTGCGGTTCGCCGTTTTCATAACAACCGCCCATTTGAGGGGGTAAATCGTGGGCGTGAGTGTGGAAATCGCTTTGAGTGCCGCGATAGGTAGGGCGGCTTTCCATCGCTGCAAACCAGCCGGCAAAGCGCGGGTTTTCTTCCCGCATCGAGTAGCCTTTGTAGTAGTAAAGACTGGCATTCATCCGTTCGACGTAGGGCGTAAAGATAACATCCGCAGTGCCAAACTCATCGAGGAAATAAGGCCCTGGGGTGCTGCTGAGGGCTGTTTCCACTTGGGCGACAACGCTTTGGAATTGGTTGCGGTTGTTTTGTTCTACTCGGGCTGAACTTGTCGGGTAGCACAGCCACGAACACCAAGCCCTAAACAGCAGTCGTTCCAGCCGCCGCAGGGGAAGCACTCGGGGATTTTCCATGCCCAAACTTAAGGGGCCGAAGACTTTTTCGAGGGCGATTAAGATATCATCGCTTTCAGTGATAATTCGACCGTCGAGTTCGATCGCGGGTAACATTCCCGAGGGCACTTTCCGCTTGTACCAACTTTCTTTTTCCCCATAGCAGAACATCGTAACTTTTTCAATGCGATAGGGGATTTGTTTTTCTTCCAACCACAGCCAGATTTTCTGGCAGTAGGGACACCAGGCGTGATGGTCGCGGTACAATGTGATTCTCACATCTGATTCAGACTTTCCGAAGAGGCGCAAGCGGGATTGGGCGTTGGTGGGGCCGTTGACAGGATCGATTTGAAAGTCTGTGAGGGACTCTAGTTGTGTCCAGCTTAAAGGAGCAAGCATGAGATTTTAGATTTTAGATTTTAGATTTTAGATCGGACAATGACAGAAACCCACAATTTTTCCAGATGCAGGAGCGATCGGAGGATTTTAGATTTTAGATTTTCGATCGGATAATGATAGAAACAAACAATCTTTCCAGGGGCAGGAGCGATCGGAAATCGGTTGTTTTGTCGATCGGGCAGTCAAACATAATTCCTAAAAAATAGCGATATTTTTAAGGAGAGATTTGAGGCGGGGGCGGAGCGTCTTGAATTTTCACCAGTGCTGCTTTGATTTCGGGAGTTTCCAAAAACTTCACGGTTTCTGCAATCAATCGCTCGCCCCAAAGATTCTCCTTCATAAATTCTACCGTTGCATAGCGTCTGTCGAGTTTTAGAGCAGCTTCTCCCAGAGCTAGCCCTTTTTCTTTGTCACCTTTGCCGTAAATTGCTACTGCTAAAGCTAACATCGGTTCTGCTGCTTTGTTGTCGATCGCGACCGCTTCTTCCCAGCGTTTTATAGCACCATCGATATCTCCCCTTTCGTATTTAACTAATCCGATATTGTTAATCGCAGGCCACAGATTTTTTTCGAGAGCAAAAGCTTTTTCATATTGCGCGATCGCCTCATCATACCGCTTCAGCTTGTAAAAAGCATTGCCCAGATCGAATAATGCGCCGGGAGTCTCGGGTTTTAATTTCAACCCTGCTTGCAAATTTTCAACTGCTTTCTCGTATCTACCTTGTCGGAAGTGAGCTTCTCCCAAAACAAATCGAATTGAGGCATTATCGGGCGCGAGGGATTGAGCTTGCTGCAAAGCTACAATGCCTTTATCAAACTGCTCGACTTGAATGTACAAACTGCCTAACAAAGTCCAAGTTTGAGAATTTTTGGGGGCTAGCTGCGTAGCGAGTTCAGCTCTGGGTACTGCTAGTTGGTACTGTTGGAGTCTGGCTAGCTGGACGGCTTCTTCTGCAAGACTGAGGGCTGTTTGTTCGAGTTGGGCTGAATCGATTTGCAGGGTGTAAGGCACGAGAGCCTGTGCGACGGCGGGTTTTGGTAGCATCGACAGGCCGAGCGCGAACAGCAGAGATATTAGAGGAAGGCGATTAGGCACTTTACAGCCCCGGAAAAAATATAAGGGTTTCTCGATCGCCTATAATAACCCATAATTCGCCCGATCGCGCTGTTATGGATTGGATTGTATTGAAGGTCGATCGAGCTTCTCCCCTACAAATATTTACGATCGTGTACGATCGAAGGCAATATTCCGATCGAAAATCCCCAGCTTGAAGACTTGGGGATTTTCAATCAATTGTACGAACCCGACAAATTTACAATCTTCGAGGCTTGGATCGATCGAACTTTTGTTCTTTTTCTGTTAGCCTCATTGTCAAGCTGACGCGCCGCAATTTTTCGTTGACTTCCATAACTCGGACTTTCACAACTTGTCCGACTTTAACTATTTGTTTGGGGTCTTCGACAAATCGATCGGCTAATTGAGAAATATGCACTAAACCGTCTTGGTGAACTCCCACATCGACAAATGCTCCGAAGTTCGCAACGTTGGTGACAATTCCTTCTAATTCCATTCCTACTTCCAGGTCGGAAATCTCTTTTATTCCTTCTTTAAAAGTGGCGTATTTGAATTCGGCTCGGGGGTCTCTTCCCGGTTTTTCTAATTCGGAAATAATGTCTCTGAGCGTCGGTTCGCCGACTTTATCCGTGACGTATTTCTTAATATTTACTGTCTTGATTTTTGACGCGATTTGTGTTACTTCTGTAAGTGGCAAGTCTAAATCTTGGGCGATCGCCTGCACTACAGGATAGCTTTCAGGGTGAACTGCTGTATTATCTAAGGGATTGTCGCCGCTGCGGATGCGCAGGAAACCTGCTGCTTGTTCAAAGGCTTTCGGGCCGAGTTTGGGGACTTTTAGCAGTTGGCGGCGGTTTTTAAATGCGCCGTTTTCGTTGCGGTAGGTAACAATATTTTTGGCAACTGCGGCGGACATTCCCGATACGAATGTCAGCAATTCTTTGGAAGCTGTATTTAAATCTACGCCGACATAGTTAACGCAGCTTTCGACTGTTTCGTCGAGTTTCTTTTTGAGCAGTTTTTGGTCAACATCGTGTTGGTACTGTCCGACGCCGATCGACTTGGGGTCGATTTTCACGAGTTCCGCTAAGGGGTCTTGTAAGCGCCGCCCGATGCTGATTGCGCCGCGAACTGTGATGTCTAAATCGGGAAATTCCGCGATCGCGACTTCAGAAGCTGAATAAATCGATGCGCCGGATTCGTTGACCATAACTTTAATCGGTTTCTGCTCTAATTCTGCGAGAACTTCGGATACAAAATCCTCTGTTTCGCGGGAAGCCGTACCGTTGCCGATCGCGATTAATTCGATTTTGTATTTGTCAATTAAATGCTTGACCATTTTCGCTGCTTGCTGTCTCTGGGCGGCAGCTTGGTGGGGGAAAATTGCCTGGTATTCTAAAAATTGTCCGGTTTCGTCGAGAACTGAAACTTTGCAGCCAGTCCGAAATCCCGGATCTATTGCTAATGTTGGTTTCATGCCTGCTGGGGCCGACAGCAGCAATTCTCGGAGGTTGGTTTCAAAGGTTTTAATTGATTCGATATCGGCAACATTTTTGCGGTCCGATCGTACTTCTGTAATTAAGGAAGTTTTCATCAATCTTGCGAAAGCATCTTTCAGCATCGATCGGTAAAATTCTTTAACTTCCGGTATCTTAGTTCTAATTTCCTGCGATTCTAAATAACCCATCACTGCTGACTCGTCAAAATCAACATCCAAGTCTAAAATGCCTTCAGTTTCGCCGCGAAACAGCGCCAGCATATTGTGCGAATTCACGCTTTTCACGGGAACTCGGTAACTGCGGTACATTTCATATTTGGTGCTGCCTTCGGGAAAGTCATCTTTAATTTTCGAGGCAAATACACCTGTTTCTAGTAAAAATTCTCGCAGGTAAGCTCGGCGTTCTGCGGTTTCGGCTACCGCTTCTGCTAAAATATCGGATGCGCCTTTGACAGCTTCTTCTGCTGTTTTTACTCCCTTTTCTTCGCAGATGTATTTGGCCGCTTCGGCATCAATATCTGCTGGTTGAGCTTGCGGTTGGTTCAATGATTTGATGAATTCCGCCAGCGGTTCCAAACCTTTTTCTCTAGCAATAGTTGCGCGCGTCCGGCGTTTGGGTTTGTAGGGCAAATACAAATCTTCCAGTTCGTTTTTTTGCAAGCAGGCTTCGATTTTTGCTTGCAGTTCTTCGGTGAGTTTGCCTTGGGATGAAATCGATTCTAAAATTGATTTTTTGCGGTCTTCTAGTTCGGTAAGATAGGTGTGGCGATCGCTAATATCGCGCAACTGAATTTCGTTGAGAGAATCGGTAAGTTCTTTGCGGTAGCGGGCGATAAAGGGAATTGTTGCTCCTTCAGCGAAAAGTGCGAGAGCGTTGTTGACTTGAGAAAGCTTGACGGAGATTTCTTGTGAAATGAGTTGGGGGATGTCGAGCATGGTAGAGCTGTTGCGATCGATTGTTGGCAGTTATGTTGGCAGTTAGAGATTGTTGGTTGGTTGCAGTAATTAAAAGATATTGAACCGCAGAGGGCGCAGAGTACGCAGAGAGAGAAAAAGAGAGAGAAAGAAAAAAAGGTTTTTTGGGTTAATTGTTTGAGTGCTGCTGTAATGTTAGCATAACCTGCCGTTTTTTTCAATGTCATACTTTGTTGTCTTCTTCCTTAATTAATACGTTATCCGCTTCAACATCCGTTGTCGCACATTTATTAATTCATCCGCTGCATCCGCTTCAACATCCGTTGTCGCACATTTATTAATTCATCCGCTGCATCCGCTTCAACATCCGTTGTTGCGCTCAAAATTTCTGCATAAGGAGATTGATGCAAGTAAGCTTTGCCGGCGGAACCGAAAAGTTGCAGTTTATCGGAAATGACCGATCGCATGGCATCGATCGCTTTTTCCATCACTTCAAGCAAATCTGGATCTGACAGCGAACTGCTAGTTTTTAAAACATCCATATAAGCTTCGCGAACTTCGGTATTGACGTTGAATTTTGACACGCCTAATTTGATAGATTCGTTAATCATTGATTCGGGCAAACCGCTAGCGCCGTGCAGCACTAATGGTATGGATATTAAAGTGCGGATTTTTGCCAAACGCGGGAAATCGAGTCTCGGTTCGCTGAGATATTTGCCGTGAACGTTGCCAATTGTTACTGCTAGGGTATCGACTTTTGTTTCTTTGACAAACTCGACTGCTTCAATTGGATCGGTCATTTTTGCTTCTTTTTCCGCAATTGTCAAACCGTCTTCCGTGCCGCTAATTCTGCCAATTTCAGCTTCAACAACTGCACCGTTAGCGTGAGATAATGCAGTCATTTCGCGGGTAAAAATCAAGTTTTTTTCGTAAGGCATGGGAGAACCATCTGCCATAATCGATTTGATGCCTGCGGTAAGGGCTAAATTAATATCTTTTTCTGAGGTACTGTGGTCTAAATGCACGGAAATCGGCACTTTCGATTTGCGGGCGGCTTCCATGCACAGGGCTACTAAAGGGGATTTGCCGTACTTGAGGGCGCTGGGGTGAAGTTGCAGCATGGCAGGACTTTGCAAGGCTTCGGCTGCATCGATGACGGCTTTTACCCCTTCCAGATTGTAAACGTTAAAAGCGCCGATCGCGTAGGCATTGCGGCGGGCAGTGTTCAGCAATTCGGTAGTGGAAGTGAGCATAATTACCCTCAAATAGTTGACAGTTGACAGTTGATAGTTGACAGTTGTTCGGGAGTTATGAGTTTTAAGTTTTGAGTTTTGAATTAAGAAGAGTTTTAATTTAACTCACAACTGGTCACTCAACATTCAAAACTTTTTAAGTTGACCTGGGACAGTTGACAGTTGTTATTTTTAACTAATGACTCCTGACTCCTGACAATAAAGTTATTTCGATCGTACTGCCAAATGCTGACAGTTCGATCGCAGATTTGCTAGCGATAGGTATCGGGGGTCGCTGGAAATCAATTAATTAATTAATTTGATAAATTGCAGGGCGGTACATGGGTTTGGGAATAGGTTTGCCTTCGGATTTAGCAGCTTCCAGCCAAGCCGCCTTTGCATTCAGCACTTCGCGAACAGCTTCCTCAACTGTAGAACCCACAGCAGAACAATACTTCAAATCGGGAATATCGGCAATGTAGCCCTCGTCTTCTTCGCTGTAAAAAATGTTGATATGATAGTCCTTCATTCTTCATCCTCAAGAGTAAGTGAGTATTCTTCAATCAAACCGAGAAACTGTCGCACTTGGTAGGGTATAGCTTTTCCTTTTCTATTCTGAATATTGACAATTTCAGGAATGTCAGGATGGCTAAAAAAGTGATGACTACCACTAATCCTCGATAATGTAAAACCAAATGCTTCAAGCAAAGCAACAAGTTCGTCAAACTGGATATTTTTGGAGCCTGCTAGAATTTTTTCTAGCAATTTGCGTTTTTTTGTCATTTGTGTAGCATTATCATCTCATTTTATCATCTCATATCCTCTCCGATCGAGCATAATATCCAAGCCGGGGCGGGTTTATAAGCTCTCGGATTAGCGTTAGAGATGAAAGCGAACCCGCCCCTAAACTCTAGCGCTAATCTTGTTCAAATTTTTTCCCTAAAGCCGCTGGTGGCGAGATGTTAATTGTCTGCCCGATCGCCCGTTTCCATACAGGTGGCAAAGGCATCAAAATTCGTTCTAATAAATCGCTGGAAGTTAAAACCAATACTAATATCATCAACGCAAAAGGAGCAACTGCAAATACCTGCGTCGGCACGTCAGGAATTGCACTTTGCGCGACGCTTGCTAAAGATTGCAATATACCAAATAAATAAGCTCCCAAAGCTACCCGCAAAGGATTCCAGCCGCCAAAAATCACAATTGCTAAAGCTATCCAACCGTAACCTGCCGTGTGTCTGTGACTCCAACCCGCTTTAAAATCGAGAGAAAAAGCTGCACCGCCAATTCCAATTAAAGCACCGCCCAATATTGTATAAAAATAGCGCAGCCAGACAACATTTGTGCCCCTAGCAAAAGCAGCAGCAGGCTGTTCGCCGATCGCCCTCAACAACAAGCCTTGTTTGGTGCGGTAAAAATAAAACCAGGTAAAAGCAATTAAAGCATAACTCGCGTAAACTAACAAATCACTTTGAAAAAATAGTTGTCCGAAAATTGGAATATCCTGCAACAATGGCAACTTAAAACTCGGCACCGTCGGACCGGGAACTCGCACGATCGGATTTCCCAAAAATGACGACAAATCGGCAAATAATAGAGCTAAAACAAAGCCGATCGCGACTTGAGATTGTTTGAGAGTAATGCTGCCAAAAGCAACAATTAAAGCAATTAATGCGCCGACAATTGCCGCTGCTAAAAATCCCAATAATAGATTGTTGGTGTATTTAGCTACAGCAAATCCTGCCATTGCTCCCATTAACATCGTACCTTCAGCGGACAAGTTGATGATGCCGGCGCGTTCGGTAATTGTTTCGCCGATGCAAGCAAAAATTAAAGGCGTTGAAGTGGCGATCGCTGTTGCTAAAATCGCTATAATTTCCATAATAGTTGATAGTTGATGCTGAAAATTGGTTGATGTTTGATAGATATTTTTGAGAGGCGGTCGATCGATTGTCCGACAGTTCCACAGTCCGACAGGGGTTGAAACCCTCCGCTTCGCTGCGCCCCTGTCTCATAGCGAAAGTCCTCTAAAAGAGGACTGAATAGCTAATTAAATAAACCATTTTACTTAAAATACCCAATTTAAAATCACAAATTTCCCTTCTTACTCAAATCAATAAATTCCAAATCTCCAATCTCCAATCTCCAATCTCCAATCTCAAATCTCAAATCTCCAATCTCAAATCTCCAATCTCAAATCTCAAATCTCCAATCTCCAATCTCCAATCTCCAATCTCAAATCTCCAATCTCCAATCTCCAATCTCCAGTCGGTTTTAACTCACATCTTGCAGCAATATCAACAAGAGGTTTTCTGGTGGGGTGGGGGCGGGTTTATTAACCTGTTTGCTACCTTCTGTGGCTGTTGAGAACCCTTTCAAGGTGAGAATCGAATATGCTGCGCTCGTTATTCGATT
>JAAUPF010000242.1 GCA_012034575.1 Richelia sp. CSU_2_1
TTAATTTTGACTCCGATTTACTTGCTCAGTTTGTTGCGGACTGTATTCTTCGGTGCCAACAATTCTGGACTGATTATCGAGGAATATTTGGGAGATGCCAAACCTCGGGAAATTGCGATCGCAGCTTTTTTGTTAATTCCCATCATCGGAATTGGAATTTACCCGAAAATTGCCACTCAAACCTACGATGTTAAAACCGTAGCTGTAACGGCGCACGTTCGCGATTCTCTGCCAGTGTTTGCCCAGCAAAAAGATCGATCTGTCCTCTACTCCGGCGGATTTTTCGCACCAGAAATTCCTGGTTCCGGCAGCGGTACATTACTCGGTTCTGCTGACATTGGGAAAGGGGCTTAAGAGTCAGTAGTCAGTAGTCATTAGTCATCAGTTATTAGTCAGCAGTCATAAGTCATTTATAAGACTGAGGCACTCTGGCAAAGAAACCGGGTTTTTACCAAATCTCTGGCTAACAACTAAAGATATAGTAAAAACCCGGTTTCTGAATTTTAATCTGAAGTTCCCCCATTGACAAACTGTTTTTGACTCAAAACTCAAAACTCAAAATTTAAAACTCCCTAGGATTGCTGCGGTTGCTAGCAGTAATAAAATCCCGGCGACACCTGCTAGAGGTTTTGCTGCTATTCCTGTTATGTATTCAGGTACTTTATCGGTTGGGTTAATTGCTTTAGCTGTATCTAAGGTAGTGATGCCCCAAATCCAGCCGGCGTGAAGTCCGATCGCCAATCCCAAACTACCATTATCTGCGGTGCGGGCTAGGGTTAAAACCATCCCCATCAACCACAATCCGGGAAGTTGTGGCAAGGTTTCTTTTGCCTCCCAAATTAAATGGGCGATCGCGAAAATTAAACTGGCGATCGCTGCTGCTATTACTGTGGAATAATCTTGCTGGAGTGTGGTTTGCAAAAAACCGCGAAATATTAATTCTTCCGTGCCGCTAATCCACAGCGCTAATAACAAAGTTAGCAGCGTAGAATAGTTGAGGATTGAAGCTTGAGGGTGGGCGATCGTTTCGCCTGTTGCGGTTGTATATTCGCTGCTTTGCCAACCGATCCAGCCTGCAGTTAATTGCAAGCCGAATAAAACTGTTAAGCTAGCAATTGCTAATGCCAATCCTAGCATTAAGGATGTTAGGGTTGCGGGCTGCCAATCCCAACCCCAACGCTCAAAAGTAGTGTTTTCAATCTGTGTTGCCGCCCACAAAATTAAGGGTAAAATTAGGTATAGGGAAGCTACTAAAGGGAGTTTTTTGTTTCCTAATGGTTGGGGCGGGTGCCATTTAAGGACGATCGCCAGCAAAATCGCGATCGGCAGCCACAAACAAACCCAAGTCAAAAAAAAAGCAATTACTTTGACAAGGGCAGGTATTGCAGGCGCTAGCACTCGCAGGTTGGTTATTTGGTGGGCGAAAGTCATAATGATTGTAGATTGTAGATTTTAGACTATAGCTTGTAGCTTGTATATTTTAGATTTTACGATTTCGGTTTAGATTGTATCCGATCGATCCGCCACAATAAAAATGGCTTGTAGTAGGGACTTTAGTTCTGAGTGACTCAAATCGGCAAGCAAGGACTGAAGTCCGCACTACAAACTATCAAAATGGTTTGTAGTAAGGACTTTAGTCTTTAATGGCTGCGCTCGGCAAGCAAGGACTGAAGTCCGCGGTACCAAGCATCGTGCCGATCGGATGCGAGGTATGAGATGCCAGATCAAAACAGAAATCGAGATTTGCTATTACTCAGCAGAGTTATCGCCTTCTCCTTCCTCCTCAGACTCGTTATTCTCATCAAGACTTCGATCTTTATCGATCTGAATCAAGTGAATGTGCTTGTAGCCCAACTTAATTTCAAACTCGTCTCCTGGCGTTAATCCCATTGATTCGGTATAGGTTGTACCGATAACTATTTGACCGTTTTTGTGGACTGTAGCCCGATAAGTTGCCTCTCTCCCCCTACCGTCTTTGTTACTGTCGCGATTTAAGGGAATCCCCCTCGCTGCGAGCACGGCGTTGTAAAAACCGGTAAGATTGACGCGAGTCCGATCGCTCTTTGTGGTGGAATAATACCCGCACAGCTTTGCGGTTTCTCGCCGGGGCAAGTGGGCAAGTTCTTTTACTTTTTGAAGCAAAGCTTTTCCTGTAAGCGGAGATGTTGCAGTTTCAGTCATAAAACCTTTTTGTAGCATTATAAAAAATATATACTTAAACCTATGAGTTTTGCTAAAAACATTTACCTAATTTTTAACCCGGGCTCTAGCGCGCGCGTTGAAAACCTCCTTACTTTGCAGGCGTTTTGCCCAAACCCCGATATTTTTGCCTGTTTGCCGGGTTTCTTAACCGGGAACAACAACCTTAACGAAATATTTTCTTCACAAAACCGATCCAGGGCGATCGCTTTTTTCCCTTCTTGCTTATCTAGGTTTGAGGTTTAAGGTTTGAGGTTTGAGGCGCAAGTCCATCTCGCCTACCACCTACCACCTAACACCTGACACCTAATATCTTCCTACCTATCTAGCCTGCGCTGAATTTGCCTGAGGGATTGGTACATTTCTGGGAGGCGGTTGTAAATAGCTGCTGCTTTAAGAAATAGTTTGTGAGGAATTGCTGGTACTCCAGTAACGATCGCACCTGCGGGTACGTCGCTGTGAATTCCGGCTTTAGCTGTAGCGATCGCTCCATCTCCAATTTTAGCTTGATTGGCAATTCCTACTTGACCTGCCAGAATTACATTGTTGCCAATTTTCACTCCTCCTGCCATGCCGACATGAGCGGCAAAGGCGCAATTTTTCCCTACCTGACAGCCGTGGCCTACCTGTACTAAATTGTCGATTTTAGTATTTTGACCGATGCGGGTTTCTCCGACAGCAGGACGGTCGATCGTGCTGTTGCAACCTACCTCAACCCCGTCTTCCAATACCGTACAACCTGACTGTTCCATTTTCACCCATCCTGCAGCTGAAGGTACGAAACCAAAACCTTCGCTACCGATAACGGCACCGCTGTGGATCGTGCAATTTGCGCCGATCCGAGTGCGTTCGTGAATGACGCAGTTAGCGTGTAAAACTGTATTTTCGCCAATTTCTACGTCAGGGTAAATTGTGACGTTGGGATGAATGCAAACACTGCTGGCGATTTTGACTCCCGCTTGAATTACGGCATGGGGACCGATATATACATTTTCACCAATTTGTGCTGAGGGGTGAACGATCGCGGAGGGATGAATTTCTGCTGTTGGGCGAAAGGGTTGATAAAAAAGCGCGATCGTGCGGGCAAATAACAATCGGGGATCGCTGGCTGCTATCCAAGCAATGTTGCGATCGTTGCACTGAGTTTGAAGGCTTTCATCTAAGGGCAAAATTAAAGCTGAAGCATTTGTCGAGGCTGCATAATGGGCAAATTTTGCACCTTCTATATAACTGATAGTAGCCGATACAGCTTCATCGACGGCGGCGGGACCTGCAATCTCCGGATCTGTAGCGCTTGAGGTTGTCAGGCTGCGATCGCCCGTTAAATTCAGTTTTTGTACTATTTCGCTAAACTTCATTGATTTGTCGGGGTTTCCCGTCAATACAGCTTCTTCAAATTTAATATCCTACCATGTCCGGTCGATCGACAATTAAATGCAGGACTTATGAATTTATACGTCGGGAGTTTTCACAATTTTTCCCTGATGGAGGATTGATAAACGAGCTATCTAACCCGGATTTAACATGATTTCTGCAATTCGATCGCATTTCCAGAAATGCGATCGCTCTTTCAACTCTAATTACCGATACTTTTACGTTTAATTCGCCACCAAGAAGCAACAGCACCAAAAGCTAAAGTACCGAAAATAGTAGTCGGTTCGGGGACAGGTTCGCTAGGTTGCATCTCGCGAGCTAATTTTGCTTCGATCGCAGTTCCAAACTCAGTAAAATCATTCGCTGCGATCGCAAAAGAATTTTGACCGCCAACTAAATTATTTTGATACCAATTTAATAAATTGGTATCGTCATTTAAGAGCGGCAAGCCATTGATAGCCGTAACACCCATAGCTAATGCGCGATCGCGCGCTTGTGGTGTCGAGTCTCCCTCATTCTGTTTGTTGTCGCCGGATACATTGATTACCCAGCGCTTGCCTTCAAATTGGTTATTTGCAAACAAAGGAACTGCAAAATTGATAGCAGTACCAGGAGCCGTGGTATTGTCAAACCCTCGGTTCATAGAACCAATTGTATTAGCAAACTCGATCGCATTTGCTGTATTATTAATTAGAAACCAAGGGATTGCAATCTGCTGTTGCTCTTTACTCGACCAAACCACAGTATTAACAGCAACATCGCCAAAACCGCCAGCTCCAAAGCGAGGCGCGAGGTTTATGAAAGCGCTCCGATAGCCTTTGAGCATCAAATTATATTCATCACGACTAATGCTACCCGATGCGTCGATGAGCAGTTGCAATTCTAAATTTACTGGAATTAACGATGCTGCTAGCGCGGGTGGCGCGGATAACAAACCGACTCCCGCTAAGGCTGAGATCGGGATGCTGCAACTTCGGCTGCGTACACTCATCGATCGCTGTTTCATCGCTTTCATAAAACCAATTTTTCCTAAATAAGAATTAATATTACCAGGATTTACGAATTGCGATGCCAATTTTTTCAGCTTTTCTAGCCCTCGCTGCTAGCCAGAAACAGGAAGACTGGACGCTTCAACTGTAAAAATAAGGGCGATCGCTAATCATCTGATGTGTCGCGATCGAAGTTTTGGTAATAATTTGATGCTCTACAACGCGACGCACCCTACATCTAAAATTCGATCGAGGGTTAGATTTTATTTAGGGTTATATGACGGCACGGATTCCCATTATTTAATAATAGGTCAATACGCCAAAAAAAGCAAGGGGCGATCGCAAAAAAAATCTGCCCCAGCTTCAATTAAAAACAATTTTTGATTCCCCGCAGCCGTCGCGTGAGTCACAGCTTGTCCTACAGCTTTTCCCCTAACCTTGTCGCCTGCAAGTTTTCCTACAGTGAAATACTCGAACTTTTGTTATAATATAAGTGAATCTAACTTTTTTGAGACAGTGAAGTCTATGAGCAGCCTCATCTCAGTGCAAACGCTAATTGAATATATCGAATCTTTGCCTCCCCGAGAGCAAACTTTATTAATCGACGAGCTATTCCGGAGAAAAATCATAAAGCAGCGTCAGGAAAACATCGATCCTGTAGTTGGGGGAGCTATTATTAACTTACCGAAAGAACCAGGAAAAAAAAGAGTAAATATGACCAAATTTCTTCAGTCACTTATCGCAGAAGACTCCCTGATTTTCGGAAGAGAAATAGAAAAACAGCATCACGAAAACACCAAGCCGACAGTCGAGGCTAAAACACTTTTAACTGGTAATGCTACCTTTGACATTTGTGGGATCGATCGCGCTAACTTTGAGGGCGACATCGATAGCTTAACTTATCATATAATAATTAAAAATGAATCAGACAAAACAGTCAGTGCGATGTTGCTGGGATGGCCGGAATCTAAAACTTTTGGCGAAACGCGATCGCAGGCATTGCAAAACCTTCAAGATTTAGTTAATGCCCAGCTAGCCGAAGCAGAAATCATCCCGATCGAACTCACTTCTAGTCGATCGATCGATCCTTGGATAAGCTTAGCCGGTAAGTATGAAAACGATCCGCAGTACGGTGAAGTATTGGCACATATAGAAGAATATCGACGCGAACTTGATGCAGAAACGGAAGTTTATTATCGCCAACTAGATGCGGAATCTGAGGCACAATGAGCCGATACATACTCGATACAGATTGTTTCTCACTTTGGCAACAAAATCATCCAATAGTTGTGCAGCGTGTCAAGGCTAATGCTAAAAATATTGCTATTACGATCGTCACAGCAGAAGAAGTAATTCGCGGTAGGTTCAATGTTATTAGGCAAGCTTCCGAACCGTCGCAAACCGATAAATTGATATTAGCTTACGCGAAGCTATGGGATACATTAGAGGATTTGAAAATTCTCAGCATTCTGAAGTTCGATCGAGTTGCTTGTACTCTTTACAAAGAATTTCGCCGTCAAAGAATACGCATCGGTACCCAAGATTTGCGGATTGCTGCTATTGTCCTTGCCAATAATGCTATCCTCGTTACTCGCAACGATCGAGATTTCTCGCAAGTACCCGATTTAGTGCAGGAAGACTGGACGCTTAAACCTTAAAAACATCAGATTTTAGGTTGATTCCCAATCTCGATGCTTAATTTAAATTTGGCAGAAAACTTGTATATATGACGGCACGGATTCCCATTATTTAATGATAGGTCAAGACGCCAAAAAAGCAAGGGGCGATCGCAAAAAAAAATCCCGCCCCAGCTTCAATAATCGCGGACTTATCGGCAGTCAGAAACCGGGTTGTTTGCGACAATCCTACACTGTCACCAACAGATTAAATAAAAAAACCGGTTTCTTGAGTCTCAATTAACAACTATCTTTGATTCCAAGCAGTTGCCGCATCAGCTACAGCTTGTTCCACTGGTTTTTCCCCCAACATCGCCGCTTGCAAATTGTCATAAATCGCCTTTTGCAACTTCTTAATATCCTTCATCGGAGGCAGCAACAACTCGGCTTTTTCCAACCCAGCAGCACTGACAATTCTAGCTCGATCGGCCGCGGTCGCACCATCCGCTACACTCTTAAAATAACCATCCTGCAAAGCATCAACTGTAGAAGGCAAAACATTAGCAGCCTTCGCAAAAGCCAACTGATTTTGAGAGTTAGTAACGTACAAAGCAAACTTCACAGCATCATCCGGCCGCTTGCTATCGCGAGGCACAACTAAATTCATCACCGCCACAGTTTTCTTGCCACTTTCCCCCGTAATTTGAGGTGCAGCAGCCGAAACAGCACCAATACTCGGAGCATTATCAGCAATCGCCTTCAAAAACTGAGGCCCCGAACCCAAAAAAGCAGTTTCTCCAGCTTGATAAAGTTCGATCGCCCTGCGGTGTCCCTGCACTAAAACATCCTGCGGCAAAAGTCCGTTCTTGTACAAATCTACCCAATACTGAAAAGCAGCCTTGCCCTTATCGTTATTAAAAGCAGCCTTGCCCTCAGCATCCACCAAAGTCACGCCCATCTGCACCAAAGATTGCAAAACTTCCGCCGAATCCTCCGGTACAAAAGTTACAAAAAAAGCAAACTTACCAGTCTTTTCCTTCACTTGTTTTGCAGCAGAAGCCAACTCGGCATAAGTAGTCGGAGGCTTCGCAATTCCTGCTTTCTTTAACAACTCCGTATTGTAAATAGTGACCTGAGTTGTCAGATACCAAGGAATGCCGTAACTTTTGCCATCCAACACGCTAGCTTTCCAGATATTTGGGAGATAGCTCGATCGTACTTGCTCCGGAATTTTCTCATCCAAATTCAGCCAAGCATTGCGTCCCGCTAATAGCGCCGCAAAATCGGGATTCAAGTTGACCACATCCGGCGCAGTTTTTGCAGAAACTGCCCCCAAAATCTTGCTTTCCATCGCCGACCAAGGAACATCAACCCAGCGCACCTTCACCCCCGGATTTTCCTTTTCAAAAGCCGCGATCGTCTGGTTGAAATACTCAGTAAACTGAGGTTGCAGTTGCATAGTCCAGAACTCAATACTCGGAGTATTATTTGATTCAGAATTAGCAGTACCCCTGCTGCAACTGACAACAGCAGATAGCAATAGTCCCAACAGTCCAAAAATAGCAAACAGTTGCCAAGATTTACGTTTCATATAATTTATTGAGAATCAAAGAAGGCAGAAGGAAGAAGGCAGAAGGAAGAAGGCAGAAGCAGCAAGATTTTTAGCAATCTATATCTTACGTTTAATGAGGTGGACTGACTTATCGCTCTCATTCGTAATTGTTTGGATTTCACTCTTATTAGGTATGATGCTGAGGTCGATAGCTTTATTGCTCCCATGCAGCATTTTCAACCCAGCAGTGCGAGGATCGGAGTTCGCGTTCTCGGTATCATGTGGTACAGGCGAGTGGGATAGTTAGGTGATTCGCAGGCTCGATCGAAAATCGGAACAATTTCAAATTATTGACATTTGCGCTCCTCTAGCCATATCTCAGCTACATTAGGTAGCATAAAACTCGGAAAGCGCGATCGCGGGACTCCAAACCACCTCGCACCTTCGCCGATCCCCAAATTTTAGACCCAAGTTCCAGCTCCCAGATTTACCTGCGGACCCAATCTAAAATCTAAAATCTAAAATCTAAAATCGACCTCTCCCCTTCGCCATCGCAATCACATGGTTAACTTTTTCAAAGGTCTACTTTCCAACCGCCAGCCCGGTGTCGGGATCGAAATATCCCCAGAACGCATCAACGTCGTTCAACTCGAAAAGAAAGGTCAGGCATTAAAACTAGCCACCCTCGCCTCCATAGAAGTCCCAGAAGACGTAGTACAAGAAGGGCAAATAGTAGATCCGCCAGCAGTAGCAGAACTGATCCGCACAGTTCTAGCTGACAACAAAATCAAAGCCAAAAAAGTAGCCACAGCTATTCCGGGCCGGGAAGCCGTCATCCGCCTCATTCCAGTTCCCTCAGAACTCAACGACGACGAACTGCGGGAATACATGAACTCAGAAGCCGGACTCTACTTGCCCTTCCCCAGAGAAGACGCCGACGTAGACTATCAAAAAATCGGCTTGTTTGTCGATGAAGACGGCGTAGAAAAAGTGCAAGTCGTATTAGTAGCCACCCGCAGGGAAGTTACCGACACCTACATCGAAACCTTCAAAGAAGCCGGACTCGTCATCGACGTGTTGGAAGTAACCAGCTTTGCCCTGATCCGCACGCTCAAAGAACAACTGCAACAATTTTCATCCCAAGAAGCAGCAGTCCTCACCGCCATAGAATTTGACAGCACCGAGTTAGCTATAGTAGTGGACGGCATACCGCAATTTAACCGTACCATCCCGATCGGCACCTACCAAATCCAGAGCGCCCTCAACCAAGCCATGAACCTGCCTCCCACCAGAGACACCAGCGAACTGCAGGGCATGACCCTGCCAGTCACGGATACAATGGGAACTTCAGGAGATATCAACCCCGGCACCAATGCCATGATTAAAGTATTGGGAGAACTAGCAGACGAACTGCGGCGTTCGGTAGACTTCTACCTCAACCAGAGCGAAGAATTAGAAGTAGCGCAACTGCTGCTAGCAGGGCCCGGAGCCGCCATCGGCAAACTCGATGAATTTTTCATGCAAAGATTGAGCTTGCCCGCCTCTCAAGTCGATCCCGTCGAAACTCTCGGACTGGAAGTAAGCGACGACATTACCCCAGAACAGAGAGCGGGTTTAGGAGTAGCTTTAGGTTTAGGACTGAGGGAGGTTAGCTGACCCAAGAATTAAAGATGATAGATAGAAAAACCGATTTGAGAAATTGAGTTGCCCGACTATTTTGAACGTAAAAGGTAGGAGCGAGAAGGTAGAATAGTCAAAGTAGAAAGAATCCCCAAATTAATTTTTTATAGTTGAAAAATGTGGAGTTTCTTTCTTGCCCCAATAAATCCTTCTCTTCCGAAATCGGGCGATCGATCTGGCAGCTAAAGCCTCAAATTTAACATCTAAAATCGAGTGACGCCATGTACAGTCTAGACATTAATTTTCTCAACGATCGGCCGGAATACAAACCGGCTGCTGCAGCCAAAACCACATCTAAAAGAAGTGGCGGCTCAGCCAAAGACCAACTGCCCCTAGTCGGAGCGCTGCTGTTTGCCCTCGGTGCCAACGCCTTAGTCATGGGCGCTTGGTGGTGGGTAACTAACGAAAATAACGGTTTGGCAGGAGAACAAGCCATCCTCGAACAAGAAGTGGCAAAGTTAAACACTCAAGCCAGCGCCATCAGAGCCATTAACGCTGAAACCGACAAAATTACCGCCGAATACAGAGCCTTAGCTGGAGTATTCGACCAAATCAAACCTTGGTCGGCGATGTTTCAAGACTTGAGCGCCCGCACTCCCGCCGGAGTACAAATTGCCAAAATCGAGCAAATCGACCCTAGCCCCTCCCCCGTTGCAGCAGCGCCACCCCCCCCGCAGCTACCCCG